>JAISJD010000030.1 GCA_031261705.1 Lactobacillales bacterium | reverse complement strand
GTTCGCGTTCTTTTTGTCGTTAATTAACAGAAATAGGGTGTGGATAACATTTTCCAAGTTTCATCGGAAGTTATCCACACCCTATTTCTTATTGAGAAGCTAGTTTTGTCCCAGCCTCTGTTGCATGCGAAAAAGGCCCTAGGAAGCAGGGAACTTCCTAGAGCCCGTTTCATTTATTCGGCTGGCATTTCTAAGTTTTCGCCATTTGATGCAATCACTTGTTTATACCAATTGAATGATTTTTTCGGTGTCCGTTTCAATGTACCATTGCCCTCATTGTTACGGTCAACATAGATGAAGCCATAGCGTTTCTTCATTTCCCCAGTTCCCGCAGAAACAAGGTCAATACAGCCCCATGAGGTGTAACCAAGTAAATCTACGCCATCAATCTCGACAGCATCTTTCATCGCCGCGATATGACTTGCCATATAATCAATTCGGTAGTCATCCACAACATAACCATTTTCATCGGGCGTATCCACTGCACCCAACCCATTTTCTACAACGAATAATGGTTTTTGGTAACGGTCGTAAAGATTATTTAAAGTAATACGGAAACCAAGCGGGTCAATTTGCCAGCCCCATTCACTTGATTCAAGATATGGATTTTTTGCTGAATCAAAGATATTGCCTCCCGTAAACTCTACTTCATCATTTTCCGCACTCACAGAAACACGTGTAGAATAGTAACTAAACGATACAAAATCAACGGTGTGTGCTTTTAGAATTTCTTCATCACCAGTCAAAATTGGTAGTTTAATCCCTTTGCGTTCCAATTGTTTTTTAAAGTAATTTGGATATTCTCCGCGTACTTGTACATCAATCAGATAATACTCTTCTCGTTGTGCTTCTAAAGCCTCCCACACATCAGTTGGACGACAAGAGTATGGATAATAGGCAGCACCTGCCATCATACAACCGACCATATTTTCTGGATCAATTTCATGAGCAATTTTCGTTGCTAAGGCACTGGCGATTAATTCATGGTGAGCAGCTGTATATTTGGCAGAATCTTGATCTTCACCCTCTTCAAATACCAAGCCAGCGCCCATAAATGGTGCATGTAAAATCATATTGATTTCATTGAATGTTAGCCAATATCTCACAAGACCTTTATAACGAGTGAATAACACACGAACTAATTTTTCATAAAAACCGACTAGCTTGCGATTCTTCCAACCACCATACTCTTTGATTAAGTGCATCGGGCAATCAAAGTGAGTAATCGTCACTAAGGGTTCTATTCCATATTTGTGGCATTCATTAAAAATATCTTCGTAAAATTGTAAACCTTCTTCATTTGGTTCTGCTTCGTCACCTTTAGGGAAAATTCTTGACCATGCAATTGACAGGCGGTAGGTTTTAAAGCCCATTTCTCCAAATAATTTAATATCCTCTTTGAAACGATGATACATATCAATTGCTTCTTTTGCTGGATAAAAATGTTTATCATCAAAGTCTAAATGCTTCATTTGTCCAGTAATGATAGGAAATCTGTCCTTACCTAAAGGAACCACGTCCACGTTGGCTAGTCCGCGTCCTCCTTCGTTATAACCACCTTCACATTGATTGGCAGCAGTTGCTCCACCCCATAAAAAATCTTCTCTAAATGACATAATAAACCTCTCTCCAATTCTATTCCTGTATCTGACAAATCGTCACACACTACTCTAAATTTTCTTATTATTCTCTCAACGTTTAGACAATAGCTGTCATTAGTAACTCACTATTTTTCACTTCATCTGCATCATTTTCGATAATGTCAATGTAGCTGTCCGAGTTTGTAATGATGACTGGTGTTTGTAATTCATAACCAGCTGCACGAATCGCATCCATGTCAAACGCTACTAATTCTTGTCCCTTTTTCACGTGATCTCCTTGTTTAACAAAGGCGGTGAAATATTCTCCGTCAAGTTTTACCGTGTCCATACCGATATGAATTAATAACTCCACACCCTCATCAGAGACTAAACCAATCGCATGTTTCGTTGGGAATAAAATTTTCACTTCACCATCAAAAGGTGCAATCACTTTTCCTTCTGTTGGTTCAATAACAACTCCTTTTCCTAGTAAACCAGAGGCAAAGGCTTCGTCCACTGCTTCCGATAATGGAAGAATTGTTCCTGAAACAGGTGAAGAAATATCAAAGGTTTTTGTTTCCATTTCTCCGTCTGGTTTTTTCACTGCCGCTTTTACTTCGATTACTTCTGATTTATCTTTCCAGAAAACTAATGTTACGACAAAGCTGAATACCATAGCAACTGCAATCGCTAAAAATGAAGAAAACATTCCTGAAGCATCGCCCGTTTTTTGATTAATAAAGTTGACAACACCAAAAATTCCTAAACCACCCATTTGGTAAGATTTTACATGCATAATTGATAGAATGGCACCACCAATCGCACCACCAACCATAGAAATTGCAAAAGGCGTTTTCTTTGGTAAAGTAATTCCGTAAATCGCAGGTTCTGTTACCCCACAGATTCCAGAAATAACAGCTGGAATACATAATCCTTTTAGTTTTTCATCTTTAAGTTTAAAGTACATTGCTGCAACAACCGCTGTTTGTGCAAATGAACAAGCAAACGAAGTAACAAGAACTTGGTCAAAGCCTTGTAATCCTATATTTGTAATAGCAATTGGAACAACTGCCCAATGTAAACCAAAAATAACTAATACTTGCCACAATAGCCCTAAGATAACCCCAAAGAGAGCTGGTGAAAAAGCAATGATTGCTTTAAATGCTGCAGATAATCCGTTGGTTGCAAAAGTAAGCATTGGCCCAACAACTAAGAAACCAATCGGTACAGCAATTAGTAATACGAAGAATGGTACAAAGAAATTTTGTAACATTTCAGGAACGATTTTTTTCGCCCATTTTTGTATTTTACTAGCAAGCCAAACCATCACAATAATTGGAACAACCGAACTTGTATAATTGTTCGCAATTAATGGAATCCCTAAAAACTTAATGTAATACGCACTTTCAAAAACAGTGCCAGAAAAAAGTGTGCCAAGTGGTACTGCTGGCATTCCAGTAAATAATTTACCTGCAGGAGCGTATTTCATTGCTGATAATGAATTTAATTGAATGCTTGGATAAACAAGAGCAACCCCAATAGCTAATCCAGTAAACGGTGCCAATCCAAATTTCTTACTAGCTGTAAATGCCACCATGACTGGAAGGAACATGAAGAAAGCATCCCCAACTGCATTTAACATAATGTCTTCGCCACTGCCCGCTTTATAGACCTTTAAGAAAAGTAAAAGTGCATTTAACCCTTTAATCATCCCTGTTGCACATAAGACACCTAGGAATGGTTGGAAACATCCTGAAATGATGTCAATTAAGGCATCAAAAGGCTTCATTTTTTCACCTGATTCGGTAGATGCATCGCCGGAAATCCCTGCCACGTCAATCACTTCATCAAATACTTGGGGCACATGATTGCCGATAACGACTTGGTATTGCCCACCGCTCTTCATGACGGTAACAACACCGTCCATGTTTTTCAACACATCATCGTTTGCTTTGCCTTCATCCTTTAACTTAAAACGCAAACGTGTGATACAGTGTGTTAAACTGTTAATATTTCCTTTACCACCAACATTTTGTACAATTTCTTCTGCTAATTCTCTATATTTACCCATTTCTATTTCCTCCAAATTTGTTTGTCATAATTTGAAGGTTTAGCCAACTTAATGTAACTATCCAACGCTCTTCCCTTGAGCCCTTGCTGAACTGCTCCTTTCATTTAATCTCTATCTTATGCGATACTCCAAGATTTAACCTTGAGTTTTCGCTATAATTCTTGCAATATGAATTGTTAAATAAATCTGTTCGTCTTGATTCATGAGATAGTCGTAATTTTCAACCAAAAACTGACAAATACGTTGCACGACCTTGAACACATCTTTGTACTTGCGACAGACCATGAGATACAGCTCATCGTCGGTTTCTTCTTCCATGTTACTAATTTGCCCTTTCAATAAACGCATAGCGAAAAATTTCAAATGAGTCGCAAAACGTTGAAAATAAACGGAATCTTCATTGAGTGACACTTGGAAAGAATATTTTACAATCGTAATAATTTCTTGAATAATTTTGGTTAACTCTCCCATGTCATCAATTGTATCGCTCATTTCAGCATTCACTAAGTGCAAAGCTAGGAAACCTGCCTCGTCCTCTGGTAATGACACATTAAATTTCTCATTAACCAAATGAATTTCTTCTATCCCAAGCTTGAACTCCTCTGGAAAAAGTCGCTTGATATCCCAAAGTAAAAGATTTTTCACAAACACATCATTTTTAGCCCGCTCTATCGCTGTGTACAAGTGGTCCATAATGGAAATATAAACCGTATCGCTAATTTGCTTATCTAAGCACTTTCTAGCATGGGCAACAAAATCTGTTGACTGCTCAACAACTGCTAGAGGAATTTCTTCTAATAATTCTTGAAATCGTAAGGACAGTTCACTACTTGCCAAACGATAATATTTTTCGATTTGTCCCTCTTGTACTTCATCTCCAATGCGACGATTAAATGCAATTCCTCGTCCCATAGCAATCATCTCGTTGTTCTGTGAATCTTCTGTTACCACGACATTATTGTTGAGTATCTTTTTAATTTTCAACTTGGAGCTCCTTTCCCTTATTAGCAAAGATAAATGATTAGAAATTTCAGAAAAAGGAAAATATTTTCCCTTGGAATCTTACTCGTCTTGCCAAACTTCCCTAAAAAAGACAAAAAACCCAACCAACTCAAAAAAACTTTGAGGGCAAGGTTTAGCTTGTATAAATACAATAACTATCCATATCTATCCGTGACTCTATCATAGATGTTTTTGGAAACGGTGTCAATAACTTTTTTCGAAAATTTGCTGATAAAAATTTCAATTTTCAATCTCTCTTGCCTCTTCTTATCATAAAATCTGGGAGATAGAATGTAAAGAAAGGAATTATAAGGGTTCCATTACATTTCTAAATGATTCTCTTATATAAAAAAGGGCAGACGTCATCGGACTCCCACCCAAATGGTTATTTTTCAAGTAAACGTTTCGCTAATGCAAAATTTCCAATCGTTGCCGAACCATTATTTTTGATTGCTGGATTGACAATATAAGTTTCCAACTCCGGTGTAGCAATATACCCATTGTTAATTTGCGCAAATTGGGTGCGTACTTTTTTCATTAAATGGGTTTGTCCCATAACGCCACCACCAAAAATAATTTTTTCTGGAGCTAAGGTTAGCACTGCATTGTAAGCTGCTTGAGCGATGTAGTAAGCTAAAATATCCCACACTTCATGATTTTGTGGAATCAGCTCCCCTTTTATCCCCGTACGAGCCTCCAAGCTAGGTCCCGCTGCCAAGCCCTCTAAACACTTATTCTTGTGGTAAGGACAAACTCCCTCAAATTCCTTATCCGCTGGATGCTGAGAAATAAACGCATGCCCCATTTCCGCATGTGAAATACCGCCGATAAACTCGCCCTTTTGAATCGCACCGCCACCGATACCTGTTCCAACGGTGAAGTAAACACACGAGTTTGTTCCTTTTGCATTGCCAAAGACATATTCCCCGTACGCCGAAGCATTCACGTCAGTCGTCCAGTACATCGGAATGTCAAACTTTTCTTTCATTGCGCCAAGAAAATCAAAATCTGTCCACGCAAGCTTTGGTGTAGATAAAATAAACCCATAAGTTTCAGATTCTAAATTAATATCAATCGGTCCAAATGACCCGATTCCAATAGCTACTACCTCATGTTTTTTGAAAAATTCAAAAACGTTTGCCATCGTAACTTCTGGTGTTTCAGTTGGAAACTGAGCGCTATCTATTTCATTAAACTCAAAGTCAGCCACTGCGCAGACGAATTTTGTTCCCCCTGCTTCAATACTTCCCAATAATTTCTCTACCAATTAACTCTCCTCCAAATAGTTGATTCCCTTCAGTAATCGTTTTCATACGTTATATTTTAATCGAGTTTTCCTTTAATGTCTATGCTTTTTTGAATAAAAAAATCCTTCCTGTATTCATTCCATACAAGAAAGATTTTCTTTTTATTCAGCAATCAATGTTTCTAGTCCTACCAACATCATATCCTTAAAGGTCGTTTGACGTTCTTCAGCGGTAGTTTCTTCCCCTGTGACTAAGCTATCAGAAATCGTCATGATGCCAAGTGTTTGCACCCCATATTTTGCACCTAGGTAATAGAGCGCTGCCGCTTCCATTTCTACGGCAAGTACGCCATGTTGCCCAAGCTTCAAGTTTTCTTCAAATAAATCACTGTAAAATAAATCTGCCGATAAAACACTGCCGACATGCGTTGAAAATTTATTTTCCATAGCAATCGTATACGCTTTGTGTAATAAATCAAAATCAGCAATTTGCGGAAAATCATGGTGAGGCCAATCGTTGCGAACAATCCGAGAAGTTGTCGCCGCCGCCTGTGCCAAAACTAAATCACGCACATGAATATCTGCATTTAAAGAACCCGCAGTTCCCACACGAATTAATTTTTTCACGCCATATTCTTGGATAAGCTCCGTCGCATAAATCGAGATAGACGGCATTCCCATACCTGTTCCCATAACGGAAATTTTTTCTCCCTTATAGGTTCCAGTAAAGCCTAACATTCCACGAACATTATTAAATTGCACCGCATTTTCCAAAAAGTTTTCAGCGATAAATTTAGCACGTAAGGGATCTCCTGGTAAAAGAATTTTATCCGCAATTTCTCCTTGCTTTGCTTCAATATGCACACTCATTTCTTAAATCTCCTTCAACGTTTCTTTCACTAATGTTTTAAATGTTTCCTTGATACGACTCGTGGTTTCCACAACCTCTTCATGATTCAAGCTACTTTGCATCCCTGCTGCTAAGTTTGTGATACATGAAATTCCAAGCACACGCATTCCTGAATGAACGGCAACAATCACTTCTGCCACAGTAGACATACCCACTGCTGAAGCTCCAAGTGTTCTTGACATACGGATTTCTGCGGGTGTTTCATAGGTTGGGCCAGAATAGCCCATGTAAACGCCCTCTTGCAAATGAAGTCCTAGACGACTAGCCGCAGCATGTGCCATTTCACCATATTCTTTATCGTACGCATGGCTCATATCTGGGAAACGTGGGCCAAATTCTTCAAGATTTTCTCCGATCAATGGATTGTCACCAGTGTAGTTAATATGGTCAGTAATCAACATTAAATCACCCGGTTCAAAGCTTTCATTCACTCCGCCTGCAGCATTTGTCACCACGATAGAATGAGCCCCTAATGCAGCCATTACACGAACAGGGTAAGTCACCGTTTGCATAGAATGTCCTTCATAATAATGGAAACGTCCTTGCATCGCCAAAACTTTTTTTCCTGATAAAGTGCCGTAAACGAGTTGTCCCGCATGACCAACTACTGTTGAAACTGGGAAATGTGGCACATCAGAAAAGCTGATTTTTACCGCTCCCTTAATTTCATCTGCTAGTTCTCCTAAGCCAGAGCCTAAGATTAAACCAAACTCAACTTCTTCTACTCCTTTTTCTCTTAAAAAAGCAGTCGTTTCTGATAATTCTTCTAAAAGATTTGACATAATGAACCTCCATAAAAATTTATTTTAAATCTGATAAGAAACTTACTCCATTTTCCGTGGCGGGTACCTTAAAGTTTTCTGCAATGGTTGCAGAAATGTCCGCATAATGTCCAACAGGTAAGTTTCCTGCTTCTTTAAATGCCTTTGAATACATTAATAACGGCACATACTCACGTGTATGATCGGTTCCTTTAAAAGTTGGGTCGTTTCCATGATCTGCCGTAATCATAAGTAAATCATCCTCACCCATTGCTTCATAAATTTCAGGCAAGCGTGCATCAAACTCATCAATCGCACGTCCATAGCCTTCTGGATCACGACGGTGTCCGTATAACGCATCAAAATCGACTAAATTGGTAAAGCTCATTCCGTCAAAATCTTGTTTTATGACATCAATTAACTTATCGACTCCGTCCATATTACTCTTCGTACGAACGCTATCAGTAATTCCTTGACCATTGAAAATATCATTAATTTTCCCAACAGCATAAACTGTTTTTCCGGCTTCTTTTAAAGAATCAAGCACGGTATGCCCAAAAGGATTTAACGCATAATCATGACGGTTCGGCGTACGAGTGAAGTTTCCAGGTTCTCCTACATATGGACGAGCAATAATTCGGCCAATCATATACGGGTCATCTAAAGTAATCTTACGAACAAACTCACAAATACGGTAAAGCTCATCTAAAGGAATAATTTCTTCATGTGCGGCAATTTGCAACACAGGGTCTGCCGAAGTATAGATGATTAAATCTCCCGTTTTCATTTGTTCTTCGCCAAAATCATCAATCACTTTTGTTCCAGAATAAGGTTTATTTGCTGCACGGATAATTCCTCGTCCAGAAAAATCTTCAATTTGTTTTAATAATTCTTCAGGAAAACCATTTGGAAATACACGGAAAGGTGTTTGAATATTTAGCCCCATGATTTCCCAATGTCCTGTCATTGTATCTTTTCCGCGAGAAATTTCTTCTAATTTTGTCACATAGCCTTGGTGATTTAACTCAGCCTTCACACCTTTTAATGCCGTTGGACGTGGAATCGTTCCCAAGCCAAGCTGCTCCATATTTGGCACATGTAGACCTGCTGTATCAGCAATATGCCCAAGTGTGTCGCTTCCCACATCACCAAATAACTCTGCATCAGGAGCTTCCCCAATCCCAACGGAGTCCATGACTACTAAATGTACTCGTTTAAAACTCATTTTATATCCTTCTTTCTTTACAACATTTCAGATAATTTATCTAAAAAAATAAACCAAAATATTTCTTCATTCTTCGATAATTTTAGCACAAAATCGGCAAAAATGCGGGTATTTTAAGCTATCTGTAAAAGGGACTTACTATTCAATCGGCACGACGAAAAGAAGCGCAGCAAATCACACTACGCCTCTTTCATCTATTCAACTATTTTCTTAATTCTTTGTTCTTTTTTGAAAAATAAACTGCAATCGCACCTACCACTAGAGAAAAGCCAATGAGTAACGCAAATGAATCCATGACTTCTCCTGTTTGTGGGAGTTTTTTCTGCGGTACATTTGGTTGAGCTTTTGGTGGGATAATGACCGAGAGTGGCGGAACCGTAATTCCTGCACTTGGTTCTTCGGGTTCTATCGGTTCTTCTGGCGACAAAGGATCATCTCCAGGCACAACCGCTTCTACTACGGCAATATTTTCCACATTTCCTAAGGCTTCCTCAGTGACTACCACTTGGAAACGAACCGTGGCGAAAGTGCCACCAACAAGATCTCCGGCTTCAACCGTAATTTCTCCCTTGTTTTCTTCACCCACTGGCATATCATTTAGCTGAAGCGTCTCAGGAATATAAACCAATCCTTTTGGCAACGTATCATGAATGATGACGCCCTTCACAATCGTTGTTGGATCCGCAACATTTCTCGCTTCAATCCGATATTCAAAGACTTCTCCGACATAAACTGTCTTATCCGTTAAAAGTTCCCCATCTAACGAATACGCGTTTTTACTTGTTTCTAATTTTCCCGCAGAAGGCACAATTTCTGAAGGAACTTCAGGCGTCGGCGTTGGATCTTCAGGGTCTTCATACGTCAATGCCGTATTTTTCACGATTGTGTTTAGTGCACTTTCAAGAACTTTTACTTGGAAAGTGACAGTGACTTCTTCTCCTCCTTCAAGCTCTACTGGAGTTACGATTAATTTCTCCTCTTCCCATACCTCTTCATCCTCTAAAGATTCTCCATTTAGGGTGGTAGAACCTTTAACAAGCTCTGTCCCAGCTGGCAAGGTATCTTCGATTGTTCCAAACCAAGTTCCTGCATCTTCTTTATTTTTCACATGAATACTATAAGTTAATGTATCCCCCACATAGGCTTTTTCTTTATCCACTTCTTTTGTTGAAGTAACTTCTGGTGGAAGTTCTACTTCTGTTTGTGGGTGATTGGGTTCACTCGGCTCGTCTGGTTCGCCCGGAACTGCTGGTGGAATATTTCCTGTGATTGTTCCTGTATTTTTGATACTTCCTTTGGCTTCCTCGGTCACAACCGCTTGGAAAGTCACCACGGCTTTTTCTCCACCTTTTAACTCACCTACGGGAACAGTGATGTCTTGTCCATTGACGTAACTATCATCTAAACTATTTCCGTTCAATTTTAGCGTTCCTGGCACATACGCTAAGCCTGTTGGTAAAGTATCTTGAATTTGAACGTCACGTACAATAGTCGTTTCATCTTTAACATTTTCTGCGGATAACGCATAATTTATCGTGTCCCCAACTTTGACCCGCTCTCCGTCAAGTGAATCGCCATTTTCATTGAAAGCGTGTTTTTCGCTTTCAAGTTCTCCTGCGGACGGTAAAACATTTGTAGGAACTTCGGGCGTTGGTGTTGGATTATTGGGGTCTGTATAAGCTGTTGCCGAGTTTGTGACTCCTGTGTCCAAGGCTTCTTTTAACACTTTTACTTGAAAGGCGACAATTGCTTCTTGGTTTCCTTCCAAAGTAATTGGGGTAACCGTTAACTTTTTGTCTGACCATACGGCGTTATCTCCTAATGAGTTGCCATTTAAGGTAGTTGAGTTAGGTACTAATTCTGTTCCCGTTGGCAGGGTGTCTTCAATTGTGCCATTCTCCCAACGTCCACCATATTGGCTGTTTTTCGCTTTAATGGTATAGGTTAAGGTGTCTCCAATATAAGCTTTGTCCTTATCCACTCCCTTGGTCACATCCACTTCGGGTAGAATTGGAATAATGACTTCGTTGGAAGATGCTTCTTTTTCATTATCCGTATATCCATAATCCAAATAGTTCATCTCTGCTTGATTCGTTAACGCATCAATTCCCTCGGCTCCAGTAACGCGAACTTGAAACGTTAATGGGACAGTCGAATCAAGCTCCACACGTTCCAAATAGTAATGAACGCTTTTTTCTCCTGCATCGTAGTAAGCTACCGTACTATCATCGGCATAACTCGTTCCATTTACAGTTAAACTTCCTGGGATATACTCTGAACCAACAGGAATTTCATCTACAATATTTGCAGTTGTCGGAAGTCCTCCCTCAATGCCCGTATTTGAAGCATTTAATTGATATGTCACAATATCGCCAATTTTTACAGAAGTTTTATCTGCTTGTTTTGTTATATTCATAGGTGATGAAAAAGCAAAAACAATACCATCTAAGAAATTTCCTTCTGTTTGTGGTTCTACTCCCCCACCTGGTCGTACTGTGGCTGAAACGGACTCAAAGGCAAAACGTGTCAATGTTTGTCCCTCTGGTATCGTATAACTGCCATTGTAAACGCCCCATGCAGTGTTACTATCTTCCATGAGTAAGTTATACATGGCATCATTTGGAACAATCTCTCCCTCGTTTGCTCCGGGTACCCCTATATTTACGCTAGCTACATCCAATCCGAAACGACCCCGGTGTGCAACTTGAAAACGATAAGTCACTCCAGGTAATGTTTCAATATCTTGATAAAGCGTTGAAACTTGTGTCGCATTTAATTCAGAAAACCAATTTCCCTCAAACGCAGGCACGGGCGGCATATTAGGAAAAGCATTCTCACGAAATCCATCACGTAAAAATTCCATTCGGTGATTCGGTGCAGAGGTTTCCCAGTCGGGTACTTGTGATTCATCATACGCATCCCACCAGTCATTCCCGCCGATTCTATCCCCGTCTGGTTCTTTTTCAAATCCGCCATTTTGTAAATTTCCAGTACTAGCTGCAATTCCCTCCTGTGGTAAAATTAAAAAATTAGGTAGTATCATCGCCACTAATATAATAATTCGTAACACTTTTGAAAATAATTTTTTCGTCTCTTCCATGAGCGTTTCCTCCCCGAAACAAGAAATGCTGTTCTTATCACTAAAAACAACACTGACGACTTCCCTCTTTCCCCGAGTGTTTCAAAAGGATATTTTCATCTTTATAGTGTAGAGAAAGAAAGCCCTACTATTTAAAATTCCCCCTGTTCCATGAAAACCCATCCCTCTTCCTTTAGTATAACTAGATAACAGGCATTTTATAAATATTTAATGTATTTATTTTGATAAAAAAAGAACAATCTCTAACAATTTATTTTTACAAAAATCATTTATGTCAACAATAAAAACGTTTTCCAAAAATATGAACTTCACAATTGGTTAAAATCCCTTATGTTATTCTTAATAAATTAAAATAACTAATGTAGTATAACGTTGTTATTCAAAATAAAAAAGCGCCTCCTAGTTAGAGACACTTCTAAATATTTATTTTGATTTAATATAATTTTGACCATTGGCTTTTGGTCCAGTAGCTTTTCCTAGGAAAAGAACTAAAACAACAATCGTCAATACATAAGGAGCAATCTGTAAATAAACGGTTGGTACATTTTCAATTACAGGAAGTTGCGCACCGATAACCGCAAGAGATTGTGCTAAACCAAAGAACAGGGATGCTCCCATAGCACCAATCGGATTCCATTTTCCAAAAATCATCGCTGCCATTGAAATAAATCCTTGCCCAACAATCGTTGTTCCACTAAAGTTAACCGAAATAGATTGTGCAAAGACTGCACCGCCAATGCCACCAAGTAAACCAGAAAGTAACACACCTGAATAACGCATAAGATACACGTTAATTCCTAGGGTATCAGCAGCTTGTGGATTTTCACCAACCGAGCGCAGACGTAAACCAAAACGAGTTTTAAAAATGACAAACCATGCAAGAACGGCAACCAAAACTGCAACATACGCAACAATTGAGGTTTTTTGGAAGAAGATTGGGCCGAGGATGGGGATTTTATCCAAAACTGGAATATCTTTATACCCAAAGGCTTGGTCGATATTATCTGTTTGTCCTTTGCCATAAATCACTTTCACCAAAAAGACAGACAGTGCGGGTGCCATTAAGTTAATCACTGTTCCAGAAATAATGTGGTCGGCTCGTAGATTAATTGTTGCCAGCGCATGAATCGCTGAAAATACAATTCCCACAAGTCCACCGACTAGAAGAGCAATCCATGGAGTAGCTTTTCCAAATTGACTGGCAAAAGTTAAGTTAAAGACGACTGAACCAAATGCACCCATAACCATGATTCCTTCAAGACCTACATTAACAATCCCAGAACGTTCTGAAAAAGTTCCACCCAGTGAAGTAAAAATCAAAGGGGTGGAGTAAACTAAAGTGGAGGATACCACTAAAGCGATAATTGCTTGTAAACTCATTAAATTTCTCCCCCTTCTTGACTTGTTTCCTCTGAATCTGTTTCTTCTTCAATTTTCACAACATCTGCTTTGTCGTGTTCCGCTTTCGCTAAGAAGAGACGAATCACATAGTTCACCCCAACAAAGAAAATAATACTTGCAGTGACTACATTCACTATTTCAGAAGGGATTCCTGCTAAATTCATCCCTGGTGCCCCATTCTTCAAAACAGAAAATAGTAAGGACGAAAGGAGAATCCCAATAGAGCTACCATTTCCAAGAAGAGAAACTGCCATTCCGTCAAAACCGATAGAAAGTGAAGTTCCTTGGACGAAGAAATTTTGGAAAGTACCAAGACCTTCGACCACGCCACCAAGACCGGCTAATGCTCCGGAAATCACCATAGATAAGATAATCGTCCGTCTGCTTGAAATTCCCGCATATTCCGAAGCAAAGGGATTTAACCCAACGGAACGAATTTCAAAGCCAAGCGTTGTTTTCTTCATCAAGAACCACACGATAACTAAGAAAATGAGTGCTAAGAAAAGCCCTAAGTTTAACCGACTTCCATGTGTTAAGTTCGTTAAGAAATCTGTTCTCAAGGAAGCATTCGTGCTAATTTGTTTCGTTGAATCAACTCCAGCCATTATTTTTTTAGGAAATACATTGTGTACTAAATGAGTAGAGATGTAAAGAAAAGCATAGTTTAACATGATCGTAACAATGACTTCACTAGTTCCAAAGAAAGCACGTAATGCCCCTGGAATTGCAGCAGCCACTGCACCTGCTAAAGCTCCAATAATCACAGCTAATGGAAGTAATAGGGGTCGAGGTAAATCTGGATTGGCTAAGGCAAACCAAACACTTGCAACCCAACCGGCTAACGCTTGACCTGAAAGACCGATATTAAAGAAACCCGCTGAATTTGCCACCGCAAAACCTAGCGCTGTAAATATCAATGGTGTGGCATTTCTCAAAGTTTCTCCCACACTGATTGGCATTCCTAGTGAACTTTTAACCATTGCGATATAGCCTTGAATTGGTGGATAACCAAAAATTAACATAATCACGGCTCCAAGGACAAAACCAAACAACACCGAAAGAATAGGGACTAACCCCTGTTTTATGGATAATTTTTTAAGCACCTTGCACTCCCCCACTTTCTGCTTGTGCTTTTTCTAAGGAAGAACCTGCCATTAATAAGCCAAGCTCCTGTTCTGTTGTTTCTTCTGGTGTTACCACACCGGCAATTTTTCCTTCATGAATCACAGCGATTCTATCTGAAACATTCATAATCTCATCTAGTTCAAAACTGACAACTAAAACGGCTTTTCCTTTATTGCGTTGCTCAATCAAGCGTTTATGAATATATTCAATCGCCCCGACATCTAACCCACGTGTTGGTTGAGAAACGATTAATAACTCAGGGTTGCGGTCAATTTCTCTAGCAATAATCGCTTTTTGCTGATTTCCACCCGATAAAGCCTTTGCTGGAACGAGTTCATTCACCGTACGCACGTCAAATTCTTCAATCAATTCTCGTGCATGTCCATTGATTTTAGAATAATTTAATACGCCATATTTGCTCATGGGTTGTTTGTAGTAAGTTTGTAGTGCCATATTTTCAGCCAAACTCATTTCAAGTACCAAGCCATCACGGTGTCTATCCTCTGGCACATGCCCGACACCTTGCTCCGTAATTTTCCGAGGGCGAGCGTTCGTAATGTCTTTTCCATTAAGAGTGACTGTGCCACTTTCCACCTTGCGTAAGCCGGTAATTGCTTGAATCAATTCAGATTGTCCGTTGCCGTCAATTCCAGCAATTCCTACAACTTCCCCTGCACGCACTTCAAGGCTCAATCCTTTCACTGCATCTAGTCCACGACTTTCTTTGACAATCAAATTGTTTAAATCAAGCACCACTTCTTTCGGCTGTGCTTTTTCCTTTTTCGTTTTAAAGGATACCGACCGTCCAACCATCATATCCGCTAATTCTTGTGAAGAAACGCCTGCTACATCTACGGTATCAATTGATTTTCCTCGACGAATAACAGTGACACGGTCAGCCACTTTCCGAATTTCATCTAGCTTATGAGTAATTAAGATGATAGATTTTCCTTCTTTTACCAAGCCCTGCATGATATTCATTAGTTCATCAATCTCACTAGGTGTTAATACCGCAGTTGGTTCGTCAAAAATTAAAATATCTGCACCACGATACAAGGTTTTTAAAATTTCCACCCGTTGTTGCATACCGACTGAAATATCCCGGACGTACGCATTCGGATTCACCTCTAAACCATATTGTTCAGAAATTTTTTCAATCTCTTGAACGGCTTTCTTATGGTCGAGTACCCCTTTTTTCGTTGGCTCATTTCCCAGGACAATGTTTTCTGCCACGGTAAACGCGTCTACCAACATAAAATGCTGATGTACCATGCCGATTCCTAGACGATTGGCTACTGTTGGATTGGGAATTTTTACTTCTTTTCCGTTTAACAGAATTTCCCCAGAGGTTGGTTCTAATAGTCCTGATAAGATATTCATCAAAGTCGATTTTCCTGCTCCATTTTCACCAAGCAAAGCATGAATTTCTCCTTTTTTGACTTTTAAATTGATATGGTCATTGGCTTTAAACGTGCCAAATTCTTTCGTGATATTTCGCATTTCGATTACATATTCTTCACTCACTTAAGCACACACTCCCTACACACATGATTTTTTTCTAAGTATTGACTCTTAAATAAATATTTCACCCCACGACTACTTATCTAAAAGCCCTATAAAACAAGAAAAGCTGAAAGGACTTTTTCATAAATAACCCAATGAAATCGTCCTTGGAGCTAGATAATATAACAGGAACGTACCGACCTAAGTCGATACGTTACCGTTATGCTATTATTTTTCTGGTACGTCTATTTTTCCTGCTTTTAATTCTTCACGTGCGCTATCCACGGCTTTTTGTGCTTCTTCTGACATATTGTCATCAACTAAGTCCACACCGCCGTCTTTAATTCCGTAAGTTAAGTGTTTGCCACCTGGGAATTTATCTTCTTCAGCAAGCTTGTTGATTGCTTTTACAGCGGCACCGACACCCTTAACTGTTGAAGCTAGAGTAAAGTTTTCTTCTTTTCCATCTTTAGAAGTATATTTTCCTTCTTCTTTTTGGTCACGGTCAACACCGATTACCCAAACTTTATCTTTTGCATCGGCATTTTTACCAGAATTATCTGCTTTCGCTTCTGAAAAGACTCCAGCACCTGTACCACCGGCTGCTTGGTAAAGAACGTCCACACCTGAAGCAATCATTGCATGTGTAATAGTTTTTCCGATTGCTGCATCACCAAATGAACCAGCGTATTTCACTTCCACCTTGATGTTTTTATCAACGGAAGCAACTCCTTTAACAAAACCGGCTTGGAAACGAGAAATGACTTCGCCTTCCATTCCTCCGATAAAGCCAACTTTTCCTGTCTTTGTTGTTTTCGCTGCTGCAACACCGGCAAGGTAAGCTCCTTCTTGGTCAGCAAATGTTGCTGAAGCGACATTTTTTTGTCCCTCAATCACGTCATCAACTAACACAAATTTAGTGTCAGGATTTTGTTTTGCGGATTCTTCAAAAGCTGATTTCAAAGCAAAACCAATTCCGTAAACGACATCAAATTTTCCTTGAACTGCTTGATTAATATTGTTTTGGAAATCAGATTCTGATTGTGATTGGAAGTAATCAAACCCACCAACACCTTTTTTAAGACCTTTTTCTTTTCCCCAAGCTTCTAACCCTTCCCAAGCGGATTGGTTAAACGATTTATCATCGACACCACCATTGTCTGTAATTAATGCAACGGTGAATTTTTCGCCCTTGCTTTCTTCACCATTAGAGTTTGTCTTATTGCCACACGCTCCTAATGTTGCCACTAAACCAAGTGCAAGTGCACCCATGCCGAATAATTTCGCTTTTTTCATTTCTGTAAAGCCTCCTGATAATGTTTTTTATTTCAACAGCTCAGCTCAAGCTGGTGGAATCGTAATTTATAAATCTTTTGAAGTAAACATGTACGGTAATAGCTCGCCAACCGTGGTTTCTTTCGTTATTTCCCCTCTACCAACCAAAGTGACACGCATCTCTGGGGCACAAAATTCTGCAACAACTTGACGACAAGCACCACAGGGAGAAATTGGTTCTGGAGTATCTCCTGAAATCACAAGGTGCTGAAATTCTCTTACACCCTCTGATATTGCTTTAAAAATAGCCGTTCGCTCCGCACAATTTGACAGACCAAAAGAGGCATTTTCAATGTTGCACCCTGAAAAAATTGTCCCGTCTTTTGAGATTAATGCTGCACCTACTGGAAATTTTGAATAAGGAATATAGGCATTTTTCTGAGCCGCTAAAGCCGCTTGAATCCACTCTTCTTTTGCCTTCATCTTAGTACCCTGATGAAGCTTTTTCACCCGTAACGATTGCTACACCCGCCGAAGTTCCGATACGTGTTGCTCCCGCTTGAATCATTGCTTCTGCCTCTTCTTTTGTATGGATACCACCAGATGCTTTCACTCCCATGTCTGAGCCAACGGTTTTACGCATTAATGCGACATCAGCAGTTGTTGCCCCACCTGTTGAAAAACCAGTCGAAGTTTTCACAAAGTCTGCTCCTACTTGTTTTGCCAACTCGCAAGCTTTGACTTTTTCTTCATCCGTTAAAAGAGAAGTTTCAATAATCACTTTGACTAAGGCGTCTTTGTCTGCCGCATCAACAACCGCTTTAATATCTGAGCCAACTTTTTTGTAGTGACCTGATTTTAAAGCCCCAATGTTTATGACCATATCTACTTCATCTGCCCCATTTTTGATAGCATCCTTTGTTTCATAAGCTTTCACCTCTGAAGTCGTTGCCCCTAAAGGAAAACCAATCACCGTGCATACCTTGACATCACTATTTTGCAATTTTTCTGCAGCATAAGCCACCCATGTTGGATTAATACAAACAGAGGCAAAATCGTATTTGATTGCTTCATCAATAATTTTTTGCACGTCATCTTGTGCTGCATCTGCTTTTAAAATGGTGTGGTCTATATATTTATTTAAGTTCATCACCTAACACTCCTTTGTTAACTTCATCTTTTCCGCCACTCTACCTTGTTCTTTTATTCGTCATAATTATAACACGGAATCAGAATGACTCGGAAAAATAGTACCTTTCAATTTTACTCTATTCAACAAAAAAATGCGAACGATATTTAACAAAGAATCAATGTTTATTAATATTTAGAACTAAAAAAGAAGTTTCTAAGTAAAAATTAATCTAAATTTCCGTTAATATCTTGACAGTACAGGGGATTCGGTGCTAAAGTAGGAAAAATTAATTCGGAGGTCAACGAAAATGTTAAGCTTACAAACCATTGAAAACATGCCAAAAGTTGAATTACATTGTCACTTAGATGGTTCCATTCGTCCAGCGACCATACAAAAATTAGCAGATATGCAAAATATTCCTTTCCCTGAAACATTAGAAAAGGCTAAAAATCTGTTCACAGCTCCAATGGAAACGAAAGACCTAAATGAATATCTAGAAAAATTTTCTTACGTGGGCACGCTATTACAAACAACTGACACACTGACACTTGCTGCCTATGATGTTATCAGTCAAGCTAGCGAAGAGAATGTAAAATATATCGAAGTTCGTTTTGCGCCAAGTCTCCATACACAAAAAGGATTGAGTTTACCAGAAGTCATTACTGCAGTCTTAAAGGGCTTAAACAACGCAGAGCAGGATTTTGGAGTGAAAAGCAATGCCTTACTTTGCGGAATGCGTCATGAGGAACTAGCTGAAATCGAAAAAATCGTTCTACTTGCTAAAGAATATCTTCACACTGGAGTAGCGGGTTTTGACCTTGCTGGAAATGAGGTAGACTTTCCACCCTATCATTTTGAAGAAGTCCTAAATCTTGCAAACGAGCTTTCCATTCCCCTTACGCTTCATGCAGGCGAATGTGGTTGCGGAAAAAATGTCGCAGATGCAATTTTATTAGGGGCATCACGTATTGGGCACGGCATTGCGCTAAAGGATACACCAGAATATTTTGACCTTGTGCGTGACAAAAAAATTGTGTTAGAATTGGCACCTACTAGCAATTTTCAGACAAAAACTGTAAAAAGTGTCGAAGAATATCCTTTCAAAAAATTCCTTGACGAAGGACTTTTGGTAACGATTAATACTGATAATCGTACCGTTTCCGATACAACTTTAACAAAAGAATATGAAAAACTAGCTGATTGGTATGATTTGACCTTAGATGATTTCGAACAGGTAAATCACCATGCGGTATTTGGTGCCTTTCTTTCTCCAGATGAAAAAGAGAAGTTGCACGAAAAATTAACTCAAGGCTATAAAGCGCTAAAAGAATAAAAAGAAATAGAACTGTAAATCGTCTAGGAAACTATTTACAGTTCTATTTTATAAAATGCACTTAATCAATGACAGCTATCAATTAAGGTTGTTTCCCAATATAAGCTAAAATACCTCCGTCAACGTATAACACATGTCCATTCACAAAATCTGAGGCACTTGAGGCTAGGAATACTGCTGGGCCTGCTAAGTCAGTGGTTTCTCCCCAACGTGCAGCTGGTGTTCGTCCAACAATGAATTGATCGAACGGATGACGCTCTCCATTTTCTTGTTCTTCACGTAGTGGTGCCGTTTGTGGTGTAGCAATATAGCCAGGTCCAATTCCATTACATTGAATGTTGTATTGCCCATATTCAGAGGCGATATTTCTCGTTAACATCTTGAGTCCACCCTTTGCGGCAGCGTATGCACTCACGGTTTCACGACCTAGCTCACTCATCATGGAACAAATATTGATGATTTTTCCGCCACCTTTAGTAATCATATCTGGAAGAACGGCTTTAGCTAGAATAAATGGGGCATTTAAGTCCACATCTACTACTTGGCGAAAGTCGCTTGCTGACATCTCAACCATTGGAATGCGCTTGATAATTCCAGCGTTATTCACCAAAATATCAATAACGCCAACTTCTTCTTTAATTTGTTGTACCATTTTTTGTACGGCTTCTTCATCAGTCACATCACAAACGTAACCTTTCGCGTCAATCCCCACTTTTTTATAATTTTCAAGCCCTTTATCCACAGATTCTTGGGATAAATTATTGAAAACAAGCGTTGCTCCCGCTGTTGCCAATGCTTTAGCAATTTCAAAACCAATGCCGTAAACTGCTCCTGTGACTAGCGCCACTTTCCCGTCTAAACGAAACATATCCATTTTAAACTCCATTTTTCTCCCCTTTTCTTATTTCAATTCGTCCATTGGCACCATATCCATATCTGTATACGTGATATTTTCCCCACACATTGCCCAGATAAAAGAATAGTTGCTCGTTCCCACGCCAGTATGAATCGACCAACTTGGCGAAATAGTCGCTTGCTCATTACTCATGACTAGGTGCTTGGTTTCGTCAGGTTTTCCCAGCATGTGAAAAATCCGTGTGTCTTCCTCCATGTCAAAGTAAACATACGCCTCCATGCGACGTTCGTGTGTGTGGCATGGCATAGTGTTCCATGAGCTTCCCGGCTCAAGAATCGTATAACCCATTTGCAGTTGACAGCTTTCACAAACGTTTGGATGAATGTATTGATAAATTTTCCGTTCATTCAACGTTAACGGTTCCCCCGTTTCCATCGGTTGAATCTTATCAATGCTAATCTTCACATTTGGATATTTATGATGGGCTGGAACAGAACTAATATAGAACTTTGCAGGGTTTTCTGAATCGACTGATGAAAACCAAATTGAACGTGTTTCTTTCCCAATATAGTAGCCGTCCTGTTTCTTCATCAATTCCTTATCCCCATCAATTTCAATGAAACCATCACCACCAATATTGATTACCCCAAGCTCACGACGTTCTAAGAAATACTCCACGCCCAGTTCTTTATTTAAAGTGATAGATAATCTTTCAGTCGTTGGTGTCACCCCACCAAAAATCATCCGATCATTATGGGTGTAGGTTAAGCACACTTCCCCTGGGACAAAATTTTTTTCTACTAAAAACTCTTTTCGTAGCTGTTCCGTTGAATAATGACGAATATCTTCTGGGCTGTGGGTATATCTTGTTTCCATACTTTGCATGAATTTCCCTCTTTTCATTTCACCTGTCATAAATTTCTTACTCTATCTGTTAAAGTTAACATGTTATATTTATCTAAAAATAATATATCATATGTTAATTTTTATGTAAACCCTTTATTATACTTTTCTATGATATTTAACGATTATTCAATCATTGACCATTTTTTATTTGAAACGATTTCAATTTTTATGAAAGAAGTTGCGAAAACAAGATTAACATGTTATCCTTGAGTGACATAACGAAGAAAAATTTATACGGAGATGAACGAACGTTGATTCCAAAATATGAACAAATTAAACAGGAACTACTTTCTGAAATTAGAAATCATAAATTTATTCCTGGGGATAAATTTTATTCAGAAGCAGACCTAAAAAAGAAATATAATGTTAGCTCTATTACTGCTGTAAAATCACTCAATGAATTAACAAATGCGGGCTATCTTTATCGTATTCAAGGCAAGGGAACCTTTGTCTCAAAATCGAAGGTCGCAAAAAGTGTCAAATTTTCAGATATTGAAAACCACACTTTAGACGCTGAAACAATCAAAGTCCTTTCCGTTGAAAAAGAAAACGAACCGGAAATCTTAAAAGAGCTTGGACTAAATGAATCAGATTACTACTATAAAATCAAGCGGGTACGTTCCGTTAAAGGCGCTCCTTTCCTTGTACATATCACACACTTACCGGTGAAATTAATCAAAGAACCAGTGAATGATTTCTCTAAGTTTGACAGTGTCTACGATTATGTACGTAAGGAATTTCAAATTGACCTCTACTCTCTTTCTTCAGTAGAAACCAATGAGATTGTTTTCCCAGAGAATGCAGAAATTCTCAACTTACTAAACATGAGCTTTCGCGAGCCAGTTGTAAAACAAGTCAAGCATTCCTATTTACCCGACAGAAGTGTTGCCGAATACATCATAAGCTACAAACACTGGAAATATTTTAAAACAAAAATAGAAGTAGATGCCGAGTAAGCTCTACTTTTGCTCAGAAAAAAAGAACCTCATTCAGCACGCAATTTCTGTGACTTATCTGAGGTTTCTTTTTAGGTTTAATTCTTAGTTTTTCCATTATTAAAAAGAGCTGGCGATAATCCAGTGAAAAATTATTTAACCACTCCCGGCATTACTTCTACATCACCAACAATCACTGCCCCTTCAGGTAGTTGACTAATTAAATCATCATATTCTTCTTGAGTTAGTGGCGGGCGTTTTTGTAGCGGTAATTTCTTTGCTTTCGGACTTACCTCTTCCTCTTCAAACGGTACTTCTTCAAATGACATTGCTGCTTTATCTGTTTCATCCACACCATTAGCAGATACAGCATTCATATTAAAGACAACAACCCCAAAAAGAACTGCCAGTAGCAACAATGGAATACTTAATTTCCTTTTCATATTCATGTCCTCCAAATTAAAATTGTTGTTCATACAAGATAAAGTCTACTGCCTCTAAACGTTTAGATTGTCCAGTCGTCCCAATAAATTGACCGCTACCGATTGTTGTTGCTCCACTGCTCACCCACTTACCCCAACCGATACTTTCTACATGACCACTATAAAACACCCCAAATTTCCCAGAAGTTGTTATTTGAAGTGCTTCAATTCTCAAATTTCGGCCAGTAGTACCTGCGATACCACCGTTGGACACCCAAGATTGCCATCCAATACTTTGTACATGAGCACGATAAGAAATATTTGTACTCATATTTTGAAATATTAATTTAAGTGCTTCCAGTCTCAACCCTTTTCCCACAGTACCTACAAAATTTTTACTTATATTATAAGTTGGCAGCCAACCATAATTTTGAACATGAGCTTGGTGAAATAAACCCGTTGTCGCTCTTTGCCTAATTAATGACTCATATCTTTCATTTGAAACAATTGCGTATCCCTCGGGAACCATATCTACTAATTCATAATATTCCTTATCTGTTAGCATCGTTCCTTGAACTATAACATCCGCCCTTACAATTGTAGTAGGTATAAATTGTATGCCTATTACCAAAAACAGACCTACGAAAAATAATTTCAAGTTTAGTTTAGTCTTTTTATTAAATTTACAAAAGTTTAAAATAAAAATATTCATTTCTAGTATACTCTCCTTTATGCTTATAAAATTTTTTAAAGGATAGTTTAGTAATGTTATACATGCAATGAAATCGTTTTACAAAAGCGTTGTACGACTGTCTCGCAAATTTGTCTATAAGAAACGATTGATTTTTAGTTAGTTGATAATATTCAGATTTTTTAATCCAGTGTAAAATTATTAGTTGGTCATCATTTAAAATTATCAGATACTCTACTTTGCAATAAAAGACATGATTCATTGTGTATTCAAAAAATTCTAGTTTATTTTTATCAAATTAAACTAACATCAATCTCTAAAATTTCACCCCTTTTTCCATTATTTTGTCATACTAAACATTAATAACCCATCCTAAAACAGCAATTCCACTGCTAAGTGCTATCACAGTGAAAAATAACATAAAATCTTCTTCTTTCTGCTTGCGTTGCCCTTATCTTCATTATACAATATAAGTGCAGTTCAATGATTTTTTGTCCCTTATTTTGTCATTTTTTAAAGGAGAAAATTATATGGAAATTGGTGAAATTATCAGAAGTATTAGAAAAGGCAAAGGACTATCCCAAAAAGAATTATCTAAAAATATTATGTCTCGCTCAAATCTTTCAGAATTAGAGAGTGGCAATTATTTTTGTTCCTATGATAAATTTATTTATTTGCTAAAAAAATTAAATGTCAGCTTATCAGAATTTGAAGAAATTTTAAATAATTCTATGTTCTCAAAAGAAGAATCCGCTATCTATCATTTTGTATGTGCTGTAAATTCTAATGATCATCAAAATATTTGTACAACTAGAGATGTTTTGATCAAACTACAAGTCTCCAGTCCTTCTCAACGAATCTCACAAATGATTTTGTTAGGAGATGCTATAATAGAGTTTCTTAAAAATGGTAAAATTATTCATTCTAGAAAATATGATTCCTTCAAAAAATATTTATCTTCCTGTGATAATTGGGGAATTTATGAGATTAACCTATTGAATAACACATTATTTATTTATCCGATTGAAGATGTCATTTCTTTGTCTCAACAACTCATCGCAAAGTGCACCCGCTATAATTCTGAAAAAATAGAAAAAACAAAAACAGATATAATGATAAATACAAGCAATCTATTAATAAAAAATAAATTATACAAGACGGCCTTAGAATTTAGCAACCTTGGTATCTCATATGCTACAAAAAATAATTTCCTTTACGAAAAAATAATTTTAGAAATTCATACATTAATTGCTCAATCCGCCATAGACAATAAAATCTACCCAACTATTTATGACTATATTAAAATTTTAGAATTCACCGGATATAAAGACAATGCCAAAGAATACCTCACTTCGTTTGAATTGCTCATGAAACACAGGCAAAGCAGTTAAACTACGTCACCTGTTTTCTATTTGAATCAATTTCATAATTTTTAATCCTTGCTACACAAGGAAATTTAAAATATCAAAAAAGAAACCTCCCCATTTGTTATAATAGTAGTTGACAAAAACACCTATACACAAATGATTATCGAAAGTATGCCAATCCTGCTCGTAGAAGTATCGCTTGGGATAATCTCTACAACAAGGTAGAACACGTAAATGCTTATCTAAAACAGTTTTATCAATTGAACCAAACTCGATTTGTCAAAGGTGAAAAAGTCAGAATCCAACATTTACTCATCCAATTAGCTTATCACTCTAAGAAACTCGCCACTCTCAATGTCGCAAACAGATTTACCGAAAAAGAAATAGCTGCGTAATTTCAAAAAAATGGGATATTTTGAAATTGGACAAGTGTTTGCTTTTTTAGAAACATGAATTATGAAATTGATTCATTTATATTTTCTTTTTTATCTTATTTTTCAGAATAAATCGGCGTGGCACTAAAATTTAATTTCTCAATTGCTACTCCCTCGGTTTCAAAAACAACGACTTCATTTTTTCCGACAGTTAAAAATTCTTTTGGACAATACAAGTATTGAATATGCCCACGTTGCCAATAACGCCCAAGGTTTACTCCATTGACAATCACCACGCCCTTTCCAAAAGCGGAACAATCAATAAAGGTATCTGCTACTTCAGCTAACTCTGGTTGGAACTCATAGAATGACGGTTGTGCGGCGTTTTCCTGACGTGTAAAGTCAATAGCTGCAATCTGTTCTCCACTCATATCTAGTGCGTATTGTGTATAGCCTTGATGAAAATGAATATCCTGCATAATTCCTTGGCGAATCCCTTTTGACTGAGTAGGTGAGTTGAATTTATAGCCGTAATTCACCCGCCCCATATTCTCAATTAATACCTCTACTGCTATCTCTTCCTTCTCTTCTTTTCCATGAATTTCAAGCTCTTCACTTATTTCCGTTTGATATTGGGTCACTAAAAATTCACCGTCCGTGTAAATCTGTGCACGGTCGCTTGCTTCAATAATTTTAAATTTATTTTCATGATGATAATTTTTCAAGTTGATAGAATAAAGCATGTAGCCATAGCCAGTTCCTGCCTGCTCCATAGTTAACGGATAGTCGGTGATCTGTGCTTTTGCCATGGTATCCACTGTATTGAATAGAGAAACGCTCGCTTTTAATGGGTAAGTTCCTAAGTTTTTCAGCAATTTTTTACGTGGCTCTGCTTGCCATACTTCTGGGCACACTTCTTTTATCACTCGTTGTACGGCATAATACTTTTCCGTGGGTTCACCCCATTCCGTTAGCAAAGCATCATAGTCATAGCTTGTGACTTGTGGTAAATCAATGTTGTCACGAACGGAGCAACCATTATAGAAACCAAAATTTGTCCCACCGTGGAACATGTAAAGATTTAACGAACCAATTTCAAGCATAACTTTTATTTCTTGTGCTAAATCTTCTGCATCACGTCTGACAATTTCCTCACCCCAACGGTTAAACCAACCGTCCCAATATTCCATACACATAATCGGCCATTTTTTTCCATGACGTGCCATAAAGTTTTGAAGATTCTTTGCATTTTGTTTAGAATGACTGCCGAAATTTCCAGTCACTAAAATATCCTCGTCAATCAGCGTTCCCGCATCTAAAACTTCCTCCCATGCACCGTCTGAGGTAAACATTGGCACATCTACCCCAAACTCTTTCATTATATCGCGTGTTTGGCGAAGATACTCCTTATCCATGCCATAGGAACCATATTCATTTTCAATCTGCATCATAATCACAAGTCCACCATTTGTTACTTGATATTTGGCAATTTTTGGAATGAGCACGCTGAAATAATTGCGTACCTTTTCCATAAAACGAGGATCTGTTGAACGAAAACGCATGCCCGATTCACGAAGTAACCACGCTGGAAAACCACCAAATTCCCATTCAGCACAGATATAGGCAGTAGGACGTAAAATAACCAGTAAGCCCAATTTTTCAGCAACCTTGATAAACGCTTCTATATCGTTACTTTCTTCAAAATGAAACTCTCCCTCGACTGGTTCATGTAAATTCCAAGGAATATAAGTTTCAACTGTGTTGGCCCCAAGTGCTTTTAAATTGTATAAGCTATCTTCCCATTGTGCTGGTGTCATCCGAAAATAATGAATCGCCCCACTAATCAATTTTACCGGTTTTTCGTTTAAATAAAATTCTTCTTTTACCTCAAATGTTGTCATAATTTTTCCTCTCCTACCAATAGCGTTTCCAAGTTGGGCATGCCAAACGCACCAATGCTTCGAGATAGAAATAATCGCCCCATAAATTTGGTTCATCAATTCCTTTTCCCTCAGCATGTGCATAGACGCCATGTACTAATAAGCCTTCATTTTCTTCTATCTCTTTTGATGTGTAACAATTTCCCAGCTGATAAATCATGCCCTTTGCTAGCTCTTCCGCCTTAGGATAAGCATTGACCTTTGCTGCCTCTAATAAGCCACAAGTAACAATAGCAAGAGAGGAACTATCTTTATCTGACGGCACTTCGTCATTAAAATCAAAATCCCAGTAAGGGACTAAATCTCTTGGCAAATGTTCGATAAAAACATCTACGATTTTGTCGTATATTTCTGGAAATTTCTCCGAATGCACAAAGCTTTCATCAAGCGGAAGCCCTAAAACTGCCCAACTCTGACCACGAGCCCAGATGGATTCATCACTATTTCCCTGATGTGTCGCACCGTTGCTCGGCTTTCCTGTTGCCGGATTGAAATAATAGGTGTGAAAGGTCGTGCCATTTTCACGAATAACGCTCTTTAACAAAGTGTGATAGTGCTTCAACCCAACCTCAGCATATTTCTTCTCTCCCGTGAGCTTTGTTGCCTCAAACAGTAGCGGAAGATTTATCAAAGAATCAATAATCAAGCGATACTCTTTAGGGTCGCCATACGTTCCCCAAGCCTGAATGAACTCTCCTTTGGGCTGAAAACGTGCGACAAGTACCTTGGCAGCATTCACCAAGTCCTCTTTATATCGTTCTTCCCCCGTCACCTTATAGCCAGCACCCACGGACAAGCTGTATAAAAAGCCAATGTCATGATGATCTAAGACAAAATGATTTTTCAGCCGTTCCTCGAAGCTTTCGATATTCTTCAAGGCTAACGTCAAGAAAGCCTTATCCCGTGTCATTTCATAAGCAAGAAATAACATTCCCGTCCAAAAACCATTTGTCCAATCATCATTTTCTTTCAACCGGTACTTTCCATTTGTTGCACAAGCTGATGGAAATTTTTCCCCAAAGCGTTCCTTATTTTGTTTTATTTTTTTTACACACCAAGCAATTTGATCCTCAAGCCATTTAGGTGTTACTTTTTCGCTTAATTCTAACAATCGTTCCTTATTTTGTTCAAGACTCATAAATCCGCCTCCATTTAACAGATTAATATGTTAACTATAGACACATTATAATCTATAAAAGAAAAAAAGTCAGCAAAATTATTTCTCTTTCGCTAGTTCATCCCTAAACTTTAACATTTTTCCCAAAGACTTCTATTTGCACTAACGCTGGGAAAGGTGAATCATCCTTGTTTTTCTTTAAATCGGTCAATGTGATTGAAGTTACTCGCTTTGGCTTGAAAGAAAAGAATTGAAATTCTAAGCTGTTGGTCGTTTTAAAAATTTCCGTCTCTCCATTTGAAAAATGTACACTTACTTGTGTCCAAAAGCTATCATGTGGATAATCTCCACGAAACAAGAGACGAAGACAATCTATTTCTACTTCCCGTCCAAAATCAATCGTTAACGCCGCATCGCTTTGTTGATTAATACCCCAAGAAGCAAACGGATAGGAACCATGCGATAGATTTGCATACTTTCCGTCAATCGCATTTTTAGCAAAAAAGACCGAATCCTCTCTTGTTTCCACGTTCGCATAAACATGTGGAAAAGCCCCAGTCGTTTCTTTTTGGTCGTGAGAGTTAAACGATAGATTTTGGTAATTTTCCACTTCAAACGCATGCGCTTTTCTGACCATAATACAATGACGACGAGAGTGAAAGGCTGTATCTACCGCTGATTTTGCTAAATTTTCTGACAAAGGAACAACATATTCCCAAGTAGTGCTTGGAAGATAGAGTAGGGTGAGCGCTAAGGTTTCCTCTAGCTGAACAACAAAATAGGTTTCTTTTTTTTCTGTTGTCACTCGAATTTTATCCCCAAAAGAATAGGAAAAATTCTTTATTCCTAAAACAGCCTGCTCGACCCCCGTTGCCTCAAGAAAGCCGATTTCTTTTTCATGGTCAATTTTCCCAGTGATTTTTTCCTCTTGTGCGTTCAGTAATTCAATTTTAATCATTTCATTCCTCCGTTAGTTCTTCTTTTATTGTCAATCCACCGACCAAGCTAATCAAGAGATGTGTGCCCCTATCAACTTTTTTTCTTAGCGCTGGAAACGTCGTTCTTGGAAAGAAAAGCGAAGTGTTGACTTCTGGTCGTACAATCTCCGCCTTATCATAGCCCTCAATTGCATAAATTTTAGAGCATAATGCTCCTTCAAATACCGTGGCACTCTCCTGTTTCAAAAGCGAGTGAGGATTTCTTCCCAAAAGAGGAACGCTAAAACCACCTTCACGAAGTTCAAGAGGGACGGCCGTTTGAATCTGATGAACACGCACGTGCCATTCCCCAATCGGAAAAATTTCGGTTTCAATCAGAACCTCTGGAAATGGTGACCATTTATGATATACTCGTTCTTCGGTTATTTTATAGTCCAGTATTTCACGCTTACAACGGTAATATTTTCCGTCAAGTGATACAGCTAAGGTATTGTCAAATGCTCCCTCTTCATAAGTCACACTCGCTTTTGGCACACTGAAGCCAAACTTTGTGGAGTAAACAAATTTGCTATACTTTGCCTCCGCATGTGCTTGCCCCTCAATCATTAATTGAGCGGGGTAGCCCAAGACATGCTTTCCATGATTTTCACGAACTAGCAGCATATTTCCTTGCTTCACCAGTTTTTTCCCATTTTCAGCATGAAATTCTACGGGTGTCGCTTGCCAAAAGGAATGCTTTTCATCTACCGCTAAAATCAAAAAAGTCTTAAACGCCCAATAAACTGACCCTGGCGCATTATACCCCTCGCCCATGACTAAATTTTCATAGTGGTAGCCAATGGAAAGACGTCCGTCAAACGTGAAAATATCGTGATTCATCCAACAACGCATATTTCTTGCTAGTAGCCCTTTCACCTCACTCCAAGGTAACGCCTCTACATCACAAAAAACAAGTGCTGAAAAGAAAGCTGATTGCGCAAACCGATACGTTAAGCTCCGCCCAAAAGGCAATGCCTCACCCTCCACGTCAAAATAAAAGGCAAAATCTTGTGCAAACCTTGTCGCACGGTGAATAAAAATCTCCGCTCGAGCATTATCCACTTTCCTCATGAACTTCGCATAAATCAAGCCATAAAAATGAAAAGCAAACGGAATATAATAATCGCGCTGGGTCGTTTTCCCGTCCATATACCAGCCCTCACCAATATACATGGCATCAATCAGCTCAAGCTCAGAATCAAGTGCTTCGTGATCCAGGTCTTCCCCACAATGAAAAAGTGCTATCCGAATGAGTACCTTAAAAAAAGTCCAATTATTCTTTGGAATTTTCTTATCGAGTGCTTGTCTTAACCATGCGGATAAATTTTTCTGCTCCTCTTCGGTCAATTTCTCCCAAACGAGTGCTTTATGCAGTAGTAAGGTGACCGAAATTGCTGCCATTTCTACAATGTATTGATCGTAGTTTTCCACTTTTCCCCAATAGAATTTATTTTGAGGATTGGTTCCATTGCTTATTTTTTCTAAGTAGCTTTGCCGTAAATCTTCCTCATCAAAGGCTGTCCATAAAGGCGCAAGTCCCCACAACGGACGAATCAAGCTTTCCATCTCTGCTCGATTTTCACTATAAACCGCACCGCTCGAACCTAGATGAAGACCTAAGCTTTTAGTCTGTAAAATTGCCTGACGAATAGGGGCAACTAACGTTTTGACCGCCTCTGAAAAATCATTTTTAGTCAAAAATGGATTCTCTTGAATTTTTTTCATCTCTTCCCTCCTCGGAGAACTCAAAACACGATTTATCTGTTCTTGTTACCGATTTCATTTCTCTTCATTAGCTTAACATATTAAGAAAGTTTTAAAAAGAGGGATTAGAAATATTCTGCCATTGAAACAATTTAGACAGTAGAAACGGTTGCCCAATACAGGGGGCTATCTGTCCAAAATCTGGCGTAAGAAAAACATCTTCTTATTTTCCCTTTCAATTTTCCACTTCACCATATTATCTCCAAATAAACTAGACATATCCGTTTCGTAAATTATCAACTTTTTCCAGTGCTTAATCCTTTTGATTGATTTTACTTTCCATAAAATTTTTGCATCATTGTCAGTATCCTTTGCTAAAATTGTAGCATATTAAAAAGCGCAATTCATGAGTTCACCCCATAAATTACGCAATACGTATAGCAACTTATACTTTTAATTCTTAGCTAACAATTCTTGCTGCAATTGTAAAATAGATTTATTTAACAGTGGGTGCCAAGCATATGGTGCGATTTCCGCTAAAGGCGTTAAGACAAAATCACGATTTTGCATATCGACATGTGGAATTTTTAAATCTGGCGTCGCTACAACTTCCTTATCGTAAAGCAAAATATCCAAATCTAGCGTCCTTGGTCCCCAATGTACTAAGCGTTCTCGACCGGCTGATTGCTCAATTTTATGCAACTCGTCTAAAAGTTCGGTAGGTGTCAATAATGTTTTCAGTTCCAAGACACCGTTTAAGAAATCGCCTTGCTCCACTCCACCATATGGTTTTGTCCGAATCAACTCTGACACCTGTACCACCTTACTAGTTTTTAATTCTCCAAGCTGTTTTATCGCTTCAGTAATATATTCCTCTGTATTTCCAATGTTTGACCCTAAAGCAATGTAAGCTGTATGCCACTTGCGCTCAATTTGTACCGAAGCGTAATCAAGTGGTAAGCCAATTGGTGCCCAAGGTTTCTTAATTTCTAGCTTGATACCGTTCATCAGTGGAAAGGTTAAAAGCAAATGTTCTGCTAAATCTTCTGCCACTCGTTCAATTAGCTTAAAAGTCGTTTCCCTCATAAATCGGTCAATCTCTAATGCTACTTCTCCATAGTGAATGGATTTTGTTAAATCATCTGTTTTGCCAGCTTCACGCGTCTCTACAAATAATTCTGCAGAAAGGATAAATTTTTGCCCTAAGACATTTTCTTCTGGAAAGACCCCATGATTGCCAAAAGTTTCAAGATTTACAATCCGAATGCTATCGGTCATTCTACATCCCTCATTTCTCCAATTTTCTTGCTAAAATCGCTTCGGTCATCTGAATAATGCGCTTGTTTTCCAAGACATCATGCACTCTCACAAAGCCACAATGACTGGTCACCCCGAGCACTGTAGTCGCCAAGGTTCCCTCAAGTCGTTCGTTAACGGGGACATGAATAGTTTTATCTATGAACGATTTCCGCGAAGTTGCTAGTAAAATTGGATAGCCTAGCTCATGCATCATCCCCACATTTGCTATAGCTGACAAATTGTTTTCATACGACTTCCCAAAGCCAACCCCGGGATCAAGCATGATTTTATCGTCTGCAATTCCTTTTCTCTTTGCGAGTGTCACAATTTTTCTCAAGTCATTCATAAAATCAACTTCAAAATTTTGATAATCCGCTTTTTTGCGATTTTGCATTAAACAACACGCCACTTGGTACTCCCGAATCACATCGCCCATTCGCTCATCATACATCAAGCCCCAGATGTCATTAATTAAATCTGCTCCCGCCTGAACTCCCGCCTCCGCCACATTTGACTTGTAACTATCAATTGAGACAGGTACATCAAACCTTTTTTTCACCGCTTCAATGATAGGAACAACGCGCGCAATTTCCTCTTCTTCAGAGATTTGTTGATGTCCGGGACGAGTAGACTCACCACCAATATCAATAATATCCGCCCCGTCAGCAATCATCTGCTCCGTATGTGCCAAAGCGTTATCAAAATCGTTCCATTTTCCACCGTCTGAAAAAGAGTCCGGTGTTACGTTCAAAATTCCCATGATATACGTATGATTTTTTACATCAAACTCTCTATTTCCTATTCTCATATGCTCTCCCCCACCCTCAAAACTATTTATCAATTAATTTTAAAATCGTATTTCTTAATTCATAATCCTTTTCAAAAACGCCTTTTCCAACCATTGTCGTGGTCTTGGTTCCCAGCTTCTTCGCTCCACGCATCGTCATGCACAAATGCTCTGCTTCAACCAAGACAAGTACCCCTTTTGGCTGTAAGTTTTTCATAATACTTTCGGCAATTTGTCCTGTCAGCTGCTCTTGAATTTGCGGACGACGAGCAAAAACATCGACAGTCCGAGCAATCTTACTCAGGCCCACCACTTCTCCATTAGGGACATAAGCCACATGCACCACACCGAAAAATGGTAATAAATGGTGCTCACAGGTGGAATAAAAAGGAATATCCTTTTCTAAAACAAATTCATTATTTTCAGCTGGAAAAGTTTTTTGTAAATGCGCTGCCGCATCCTCGTACAGTCCACCAAAGATTTCCTCACATGCCTTAGCAATTCTCTCCGGTGTTTCGATCAATCCGGGACGGTTCGCATCTTCACCAATTCCTTCTAGCACTAATTTTATCCCTTGTTCAATTTTCTCTTTATCCATTATTTCATTCTCCAACTTCCCAATAATTTTTGAACTATTATACCATATTCACTAGACATATAGCTTGAAAAGAGTAGCCACATAAAATTTTGATGAATAATAAATTCAGATTTTTACTACTTATTACGAAAAATAGCCCTCTCCGATACGGAGAAGAGCTATTTTTATTATCTACTTAACAATGAGAAGTTTATCCCATTCTCTTTAAACGTTCCACATCACGAGCAATGACTAATTCTTCGTCTGTTGGAACAACTAATACTTTTACTTTTGAGTCAGGTGTGGAAATGATTCCATCTGCGCCTACAACATTTTTCGATTCATCAATCTTCATGCCAAACCAGCTCATTCCGTCAATGACAGAACTACGGACAGCATTTGAATTTTCACCGATACCAGCTGTAAAGATGACTGCATCTGCACCATTTAAGACAGCGAAATATTGAGCGATATATTTACGAATGCGGTCTGTAAAGATTTCAAAAGCTAAAGCAGCGTCTTGATTTCCTTCTTTTTTCGCATCAATGACATCGCGCATGTCTGAAGAAATACCAGACACTCCTAGCAAACCTGATTTTTTGTTTAAAATATCAAGCATATCGTTAACGTCTGTAATTCCTGTTTTCTTCATAAGGTATGGGAATAACGAAGGATCAATATCTCCTGAACGAGTTCCCATCATCACGCCAGCAAGTGGTGTGAAGCCCATTGAAGTATCTACTGATTGACCATAACGAACAGCTGTAATTGACGCACCATTTCCGATATGTGCAGTGATTAATTTTAATTCATCAACTGGTTTACCGATAATTTCAGCGGCACGGTTAGCTACGTATTGGTGGCTCGTTCCATGCGCACCATATTTACGTGCTTTATATTTATCGTAATATTCTTTTGGAATCCCATAACGATAGTTTACTTCTGGCATTGTTGAGTGGAAAGCTGTATCAAATACGGCAACACTTGTAATATCTGGTAAAACTTTCTTAAATGCACGAATCCCAGCAGCATTAGCTGGATTGTGAAGAGGTGCTAATTCTGATAATTCTTCAATTTTTTCTAGCACTGCATCGCTTACGATAACTGATTCTTTGAAGTATTCGCCACCTGCTACGATACGATGTCCTACACCTGTGATTTCTTTAAACTCTTTAAGGATACCCAAATTAATTAACTCATCCAAAAGCATTTGTACTGCTAAGTCATGGTTAGGAATATCAATCACTTTTTCAAATTTTTCTCCGTCTCCATATTTCACAGTAAAGATAGAATCTTTTAGACCAATACGTTCTACGATTCCTTTTGCGATTACTGTTTCTGCTGGCATTTCATATAATTGCCATTTTAGACTTGAACTACCTGCATTCATTGACATTGTTTTTGACATTCTGTTCTCCCTTTCTCACAAAGATAATCCCACTATTTTTTTCTGATTAACTCTGTCGCTTAATGTACAATACATATTGTAACACGCTTTCATCATTAGTAAATAGGGAAATGACTAGAAATTATTGTTCTCTTTCCAATTTAAAAATTGTTTAAAGAATAATTGAATCTTCGTTGGCTCTGTTAAGCTATTTAGAGAGGCTACCAAAACTTGAGCTTGTTTTGCATCGCCCCCGTGTTTCTGAAAAAGAACAATATTTTTCTGTGCATTTTCTGTTTTAAACAGATTTTCAGGGAGTTGAATAATCCCTTGAAGGTAGGCAGAATTTTCCATCCACTCTTTTAATTGTTTGCTTTGTTCTGAAGAAAAAAGATTAGTTGGTACTAAGAAAATACCAAATCCGCCCTCTTTCACCTGCTTCATTCCTTGCTCTATCAACAAGTGATGCGCATAAGTATGCCCCACCTTTGAAAACATTTGGTAGCGAGCGGCTTTTTTATCATCTGGATAATAACCTACTGGTAAGTCCCCAATCACCACATCCACAGGTTCAATTTTTAAGTCTCCTACACCATCTTGGTGGAAAAGCTGTAAATCTACGCCCGTCATATCTGCATTTACTGCAGCAATCGTCAGAAGTGTGTCGTCTACATCCACCCCATAAGCTTCCCCCTTAATTCCTGCTAATGCAAGATTCGTCAATACCGTTAGTAACAGATTCCCCATACCAATCGTATTATCTAAAATTGTTACTTCTTTTTTTCCAGCATATAATTGTTCTATGAGGAAAACAAACAAGAAACCGATACTATCGGGGGTTAATTGATGATTCGCTTGGAGCGGCTCGGTGACACTCCCTTTTAATAGGACAAGTTGTGCCACTTTCCGCCACTCTTCCGGCGCCAAGTCTAACGCTTGTAATTTGCGATAAAGCTCGTTTAAATGTGTTGTGGTTTCTTCATTTGGAACATCGTCCACAACTTTTGTTGTATAGCCCTCAATAACATTTCCACCATTTTCAATGTAGCCCTCAAAGAAATTTGATTCCAATACATTTTGTAATAACTGACTCCCTTCTAATAAGAGTTCATATGCCTGTTCAATTTTTTCTGGAAACACGAAATCCTCACCATCCTTGATTTTCTCAATGATTCCATTTTAGCTCATATCCCAACCCAATAGCAATTAATTCTCATTTCCAGATGTTTTTTCCCAGTGCTCTATGATTGCTGGCTGCAACTCCTTACCGATTAGCTTTATTCGATAAGTGATGTAGCCGTTCGTATTCACAGAATAGGTAATCTCTCCGATAGATGTTTGCAGTGTTCGCTTTTTGTCTGGACTCTTTTTGGCATAATCTCTTGCTAAAAAAATCATCATCTCACATTTTTCAGACGTTTTAGATGCTTCTACATATTCCTTTGTAAGCTCAACGTCCTCTAGTAAAAAGAGACAACTACACGAGAAAACCAAAACAAAAAGAAGGGCTGTCAGCATAATGCCTCCTCGAACTCTTTTAGGTCGTTTCATTCTCAACTTTTTTCTCCTCCGTCTGTCGCCAATGCCACCTCGCACTAAATTCCTTCCCAGAAACAAAAGTCACCTGTAAAACAAATTTGTCCCCCACCTGCTGAAAATTCACGGTTTGTACATTTTCTAATAACGGTTGAAAGCCAGCACTTCCCACCACACGACGTTGAATTTCTTTTTTATCTGAAACATAGAAAATTTTCATCGTAGTGCTTTTGGTTTTTCCAAATTCTCTCAGGTCATACTGCAGCTCGGTGGGACTGCATTGTTTCATCGTTGATTTTTTTAACTCTGTATCGACAAGCTTTACAAAGGTTGCCCACTCTTTTTCATCTATCATCGCCCAATTTCGTTGCTCTGTCTTAATTTGACTGACGAGTGCCTCACAAAGTAAGACACTCCCCGCCAACACCATAAGCGCCACCATACATTCTAACAACGTAAAGGCACGCGCTCTACTTCTCCAATAATTCAACATCTAATTTCTGTCCCTTATAAGTCGAAATGACTTTCATCATCGTTTCTCCATTTTTGATAACACTTGTCTCTACATCGTCCGTTTTCACATTAGCGGTATGATTTATCTCTAATTCCTCAAGGTTTTCCCTCGTTTTTTGATGAAAGGTCAGATTCTTCAAGGTTTCGTGATTCATTTTTTCGATAGTAGTGGTTAGCTCTAAAAATGAAATCACTGTTACACTCAGCAAAAATAAAGTAACCACCGCCTCTAGTAAAATATATCCTCTAAGTTTAGTAATATTCCGTCTTTCGATATTTACCACTTCCCAGTTCAAACTGATACTTTACATGCTTGTTTGATAATTTATCCATGAAAACAACATTTCCTATTTCTTTCGTACTCCCCGAAATCGTAAACCCAATCGTTCCCTTACTGCTGTCTAACACCACATTTTTGGGCAGCGTTAATTGCCAACGTGTTTCTTTTCCCATGCCAAAATCAAAACAAATTTTTCGCTGATTCTCTGTCAATTTAATCGTACATTCTTGAACAGAAGTAATCGCAAGCTCCTGCGCACTTATGACATGCTTTTCAAAACTCCCATAAAACTGTTGATTTTCTTGTGTTTGTTGAAATTTGTCCAAAGCCAAACTTGGTAAGAATAAAAATGAACTAACAACAAACAAAACAATCAACGTTTCTAATAAGGTATACCCTCTACTGTTTCTCATTTTCATGTACTTTTGCTTCTACCGCAGTGTATTTTTCGGATTGTTGCTTTGTGATATAATTTTCATCAACTAGCGTTTTTAAATCGGGCTTGTCCGTTATGTCATGATTCAACATGTAAAGCTCGAACTGTTCATCCACCACTTTCACTAATGCCTCGTCGCTCTTTTTCGTTGCATAATCCTTATGCTCCATTAAATTAGGAACAAAAAGTAGCATGAGCACTGCAATGACAAATATAACAAATAACATTTCTAAAAGAGTAAACCCTCGATTTTTCTTCTTCAACCACTTGCTAATAATTTGTTTCTTTTTTTCTGATAATTTCATTTAATAACCTCCCCCATATTGCTGTAAATTGGTAACAGTAATGCGCCGTAAATGGATACAATCATCAGCGCCACAAAAAGAAAAACTAAAGGTTGTATCCACTGCATAGCTTTTTCAACTTTTTCTAACATCATTTTCCAAATCAACTGACTATAAATTAATAATTCTTCTCCTAAACGTGCCTTCACCTCCCCCTGTCGCACCATTACACCAAATTCATCATTTACAAATGCCCAGCTTTCCACCTGCTCATGAAAGGAATAACCGTTTTGAAGCTCTCGTTCCATTTGTTCTGATAACTCCGTGAGTAATGGGTAAGTGGTTAATTGTTTCATTATCTGCACAATATCTTTTAACTCTAATCCCTGTTGAAATAGTCTTCCCCATTCCCGACTGATATAGCTCGTCAAATAAAACTGATAGAGCTTGCCAAAAAAAGGTAGTTTCGCGTAAAAAGTGGCACGATACAAACTACTTTTCCTTGATAAAAAGAGCTTTAAAATAAGAATAGTCCCGCCCAACACACCTAAAAAAACGAGAATCCCATAAGGCCCATATTCAATGAATTTCACGCTCCAGCTACTACTTAACATTAGGTTCTCTTGTAATTGTGGCAACAAATATTGTCGCAGTGCAATCAATAAAACAAAGAGAAATATTAGGAGTAACGCAGGATAAGAGGCAATCTTCACTAACTTCTGCTGCTGTTCTGCTTTCGTTTTTTGATACTGTTTCATACTGGCTAATGTTGAAAGTAAGTCGCCGTGAATCTCTGCAAATTCTAGCTGAACGACAACCGCCTTTGGAAAATTCAATTTTTCAAACCCACGGGCTAAGTTTTCACCTGCCTGGAAACTTTCTCGAATCACTCGTACTTCTTCCTGCTTTACAGAGGGTAATTTATCCAAGAAATTTAATGCCTCCAACAAGGAAAAGCCGCTTGCTAATAATGTTTCAAATAAGGATAAAAAGCGATGCTGCTCCTTACTAGACATTTTTTTCTTCGTGATAGGTTTCCTCAGATATGCACCCATGTTTGAATAAAAACTCGATATTTTCTTTCCATTGACTTTGTTCACTCCAATCTCTCCCTCGTAAAGCAATATCAAAAAGCGCGGCTGGGGTTCTATCACTGCTCGCAAATATCCGCTGATAAATAATCCCCTCCAGACATTCTCTAAGCTCTCCCTCAGAGACGCCAAGCTCTAACAACCGCTGATAGACTCCTTGAATATTTCGAGCATGTAGAGTGGAAAATACCGTATGCCCTGTTAGAGTCGCACGAACAACTGCTCGAGCGGTTTTTTCATCACGGATTTCTCCAACGACTAAAATATCTGGGCGATGACGTAGACAGAGTTTAATCAGTGAATCATAGTCACTTCCGATAGACTCGTTGACCTGGAGTTGTAAAATATTCTCGCTCACCACTTCGACTGGATCCTCGATAGCAATAATTTGATTGCCAAAGTGCCTTTCCTTACATAACTCATACAAAGTGGTCGTTTTTCCTGAACCAACTGGCCCGCAAAATAGAAATAATCCTCTAGTACGCGTCATTTTTATTAAGCGCTCAAATTGCTCTGGAAAGAAATACTCACACTTTTTCTCTCCTAAGACGTGTAAAAATCGCAAAACTAAACTTTCCTGCTGTTTAAAATCTCCCACCGTGGACAGTCGGAACCGTCGCTCCTTTTGATGAATAATTTCCGAAAAGGCACCTAGCTGAGCCCGACGTCTTTCGCCAACGCTCATTCCACCGCGGTATTTAAAATGTACAATTAACATTTCACCGAACTTCGTTTCCAAATTATCAATCAACTCCATTTTATTGATTTTTCGGAAAAATAATTGATAGCCACGGTTTCTTGGTAACAAATAAAAATCATTGACTCCCTCACTGACTCCTTTCTCTAATATTTTTTTTGCGTATTCTTTTACGTCCATAAAATTTCCCCCTTTTTAATAAATTACGCAAAAACTTTAAAAAATTTTCTCTTTTCCTTAAATTTTCTTCAAAAAAATTTTTTTTCAACAAAAAAAGCCCCTGCAAAGAGAGACTCTCTGCAAAAGCTAAAACTGTTATCTTCGTTTTTTGCGTTCTATCGCTCGCACTAGTAAAAAACCAACCACTGCAAGAAGTGCGCCAACACTATCAAGCACTACATCATGAAAAAGTGGCGTCCTATCGCCTGTCAGCATCTGGTGAAATTCATCCAAACCTGCATAGCCAGTCGCTGCTTGCCAGCTGACAAATGCGACTAAAATATTGGGTTTCATCCGTTTTTCAAGGGCAAGGAACCAAAAACTTCCTAATAAAAAGTACATGGATAGATGAGCACCTTTGCGAATGAAAAATTCTACGAAAGAAAAATAGCCACTATCCTTAATAGAAATTTGTTCGTCCGCATACTGAAAATTAATACTGCTTAGTTGCGCTTTGAGTGGTTCTGATTTTAATAACTTATGAAGCAAGGGAAGCTGAGTTTGTTCATGATACGTTTGAGATGAGCTATAAAATAGCACACCCATGACGATAAATACAAGAACTAACCACATGTTTCCATTTTTAAATTGTCTTCTCATTTTCAAACACCTCTGGGAACAACAATTGTAACACATATTTGGTCAAACGACGACCCTTTCCAGCATAGGGATACACGTGCATGTGCATAGCTGGATTATAATTTGCCTCGATAATCCCATAAGTTTTGCTGTTTTTCATTGCTTGAATGTTTTTATCTGGAATGATTAAATCAATGCCACAAATTTCTGCACCGAGGGAAGAAACTGCCTCTGCCGCAATTTTCTTATAGCTTTCGTCAAAATCATCGGTCACATCAATGGAGTCGCCCCCAGTAGATATATTAGAATTTTCACGAAGATAGACAACTTCATCTTTTGCCGGTACACTTTGAACAGTATAGCCTTGCCCTTTTAGCATGAGCTGCTCTAGCTCACCCAAGCCAATCCATTCTAATGGATAACGGTGATGAGGGCCACGCAACGGATCTTGATTTTTTATTTCCACCAATTCTTGAATGGTTGAATGCCCATCACCCACTACATTTGCCGGTACACGTAATAAAATTGCCCGAACTTTTCCGTCTAGTACGAAGAAACGATATTCAGTCCCCGGTAAAAATTCCTCCACCAAGACGTCACTATCTTCACTAAAAGCAATGTTTAATGCGGATTGATAAGCCTCTTCACTAGCCCCCTCTTTAAAAATGGAAATGCCCAGACCATAATTTGTCGACTTTGGTTTTACCACAATAGTTTGTCCCACAAATAGAGGATAGCTCCGCAACGCTTCTTCCATACTTGAAAATTCATAACCACTTGGCACACGAAAGCCCGCTTTTTCTAACAACTTTTTCGTGACAATTTTATTTTCCATAGCTAAGACCACGATTTGATTATCACGAGAAGTCATATTGGCATTCTTTACATATTCTTTGTGATTTCCATGTTTTAATTCTAAAAATTGGTCATTTTCATCTAAAATTTCTAGCTCGATTCCCTTTTGAATCGCATCAAACATTAACGTTTGTGTAGATAGCTCCATATCTGTGAATCCTGCTAATTGGAAGGGACGTGCGTGTCCTTGTTCATAATATTCTAAGCCAAATTTTGTCGCAAAATCTGGCTCTGTCTGACTTAGTTCCACCATTTTGGCAGAAATGGTTTCTTCTGGATGATACAATTTTTCTTCATAAGCGAATACTAATTTTTGATAGTCCTCTGAAATCCCTGCTAATTGAAGAAATTCATGTAATTCTGCAAAAAGGCGCTTTCCTTCTTCAAACATTGCTGTCTGTTCAAAAGGAGATTCCATTGCCACAAGATTGTTGTATTCTTTTCCAAGCTCTTGCGCCACATCGGCATCCTCTATCTCATCTGCCCACACGAGATACAGGAGAAATACATGTAAAAACTTGATAGTTTCTTCACTAATACCCACTCGTTGAAATGGATTTAAGTCGATATTACGTAGCTCAATATAGCGAATCCCTGTTTTTGGTAAATCAGAAACTTTTTTCCCACCGCGCAAGCGAACAGAAGAATAATATTCCTTTTCCTCTGAAAGCACACCGAACTCGACCATTTCATGAATATGCTTCATGTAGCTTGGTAAATCACGATAGGAAGCAAAGACATCCGCTTTATTGGTGTAGCCGTGCGAGCTATTACGGATACTCCGGACTGGTTTTTCAAGTGAAGCACCAGCCTCAAAATAATTGGCATAGGCAACAGGAGAGGCACCAAAAAGATAGGTGACTAACCAGCGATAACGCAAATATTGCCGGGCTAGTTTCATATAAACCTCTGTTTTATATTCCTCCAACGTTCCACCACTAATGCTATTTTGGTACATTGCTTGAATAAGCTCGTGACTGAACTCAAAATTATAATGAATCCCGCTCACCATTTGCTTACGCTTTCCGTACGTATGAGCCAAGTAACGTCGATAAAGTACATCTTCATGCTTATCAAGCTTTGCGATAATCAGATTATCCTCACGCTCAGGCAAAACTGGCGGCATACTAAGTGGCCAAATCATTTCGTCCTCATTCATGGAACGCTGTGCCACATCATGAAACGCCTCTAAAAAACGTACAACTTCTCTTGCACTATCTGCCACTGGGGAAATAAATTCTAGCTGTGTTTCACTAAAATCTGTCTGAATGTAGGGATGATAGCCACGATTTCCTAAGGCTTTCGGGTGATCCGTGGTTGCTAAATTTCCTTTTAAATCAACACGTTGGCTCTCTTTTTCCAAACCAAAACGAGCTTGTAAAAGAAAGGGTAAAGCTTCTTTTAATAATAAGTTCTTTTTAAATTGATTTTCCACCGGTTGCCACTTCCTCATTTCTCTAACTTCGCATATTGTCGAAGAATATTTTCCAAGGGTTGACCCTTCTCTAACTCTAGTAAAGCAGACTTTGCGGGATTTAGCCCAGAATTTGCTCGGAAATAAAGCGGTTCAATAAATTCCTCTTCTTCTTTTCCACGTTTCTTTAGTCCTGCTTTGGCACAATCCAAAACGGCAAGAGCAAATTCCTGCATTTTTTCTTCCGAATCGGGTTGAATCGTGAATTTTGAAAACTGATGCCGTAAAGCCTCGGAATCGCCTTTTACTAACCAAACAAACCGCTCTTCTTGGAGCAATTGCTGTAGTTCTTCAAAGTTGGCAAATAACCCCACATGAAAAGCTGCAACGGTCATTTTTTCACTTAAAGGCTGCGCACAAACGCTACGAAATTCCACGGTTCCTCTAGCGGTCACGTCTTGTAGCGTATAGCTACGGTGATAAGCAAAATCCGCCTCCTCGGGCTGAATACTTTCAGATAAGATGGTATCCTGCGTTTTGTCGTAATAATAAGCTTGAATTTCTTTTTGTGCTAAATAATCTTTTACTTGAATCGGATAAAAATAGTAGTATTTTTCCCCACGCAATGCACAGAACATACTGGTTTCTTCGATATGGGTCATAAAATCATTAGCCGTTGTGAAGTCCCGTGTATAGGTACCAACATTTTCACGATAAATACCGTGCATGGAGTGTTCCCAGAAAATATCCCGAGAAATTAACGTGTCCCAATTTTCATTCCAAAAATAAGAGTTAGCAAATAAATAACCTTTCAACGGTTCCAAACGATTGAACATGTTGATTTTTTCAAACATATCCTCCATATTCAAATCTAATTGTACTTGAGAGGCGCTCACAAAACCCCCATATTTTGAAAATTTGTGAAAAAAATTAGGGAAGTCGGTTTCATAATTTGAATAACTTCCTAAGTAGCTCATTAGCATTTGATAACGTGGACTTTCGACTGCACGACCGTCATTTTCTTGCCAGTAAGGGTTGACGCCCATTCCAGTTAGTAAATGTCCTTGTGGTTCTAAAAATTCTTGTGCTAGAGAGTAATAATGATTCAAACGATTGTTCAACTCATGTAAATCTTCTCCACGTCCAAGCGAGTATTCTAAGTTATTGTAGCTGCAATCAAAGGTAATCGTATCCCCAGATTTTTCTTCTATTAAGGCAATAATTTCTCCGTCGTCATCACGAGAAAGCACCGTAAAGCCGTCTGTTACATAGTGTTCCATTAGCGCATGAATCACTCCAAAATCAGTCGCCGTTCCGTCTAATCGAATGATAGGATTTTCGACTTCAATCCCTATGTAATTTTGCTGGTTTTCGATAGTCGGAGTGATATATTTTTTGAAAAGTATACCCTTTTCTTTTGACATGTCTATCACTTCCGTTTAATAAGTTTATGTAATTTTTTATGATTATATCACGGGTCTATGAAAAAAGCATGAAAAAAATTCTTGAAAATAAAAAAAATCGAATGATTCTATAAGATTTCTCTAATCATTCGATCGTTTTATCATTATTTACTTTCATCCTGCATCAGTTCTTTAAATAAACCAACGACAAAATCTTCTGGAACAAATTCTTGTAGGTCGGTAATTTTTTCGCCTAAGCCAACCAATTTTACTGGTAGATGTAGCTCGTTACGAATGGCAAGGACAATGCCACCCTTTGCAGTACCGTCAAGCTTGGTCAACACAAGACCCGTTACATCTGTCGTTTCTTTAAATTGTTTTGCCTGTACCATTGCGTTTTGCCCTGTAGTTGCATCCAACACAAGTAAAACCTCATGTGGCGCATCTGGAATTTCACGCTCAATAATCCGTTTGATTTTTTCTAGCTCATTCATCAAGTTGACTTTGTTTTGCAAACGCCCAGCAGTATCTACCAAGAGAACATCCGCATGTTCCTTTTTCGCACGTACTACAGCGTCAAAAACTACAGCTGCTGGGTCACCGCCCTCTTTGCCACGAACAACCTCCACGCCTGCACGTTCACCCCAAACTACCAGCTGATTAATCGCACCCGCTCGGAAAGTATCTGCTGCTGCTAGTAAAACCTTTTTCCCTTCAAGCTTGTATTGATTGGCAAGCTTTCCGATAGAAGTCGTTTTTCCAACACCATTGACCCCAACAAATAAAATGACCGTTAACCCATTTTCTTGTAGATTTATCGCATTATTTTCACCAATACCCTCTGCCTCATACAAATCCACCAATTTTTCAATGATAAGATTTTGCACTACGGCAGGTTTCTTAGCGTTTTGTAATTTGACTTCTTGGCGTAATTCTTCTGTGATTTTCATTGACGTTTCAAAACCTACATCGGCACCGATTAAAGCTTCTTCGACTTCTTCAAAGAAATCCTCATCCACACTTCTAAAGTTTGCAAATAGCTCATTCATCCGTTCTGAAAAGGTTTTCCGTGTTTTTTCAAGACCCTTTGTATACTTTTCTTGCGTGTTTTCCTCTACCACTGGCTCGGTTTCTTTGACCTCCACCTCGACAGGTTCAATCACTTCAACTTCCTCTACGACTGGTTCTTGAATGGCAGTTTCTTCCTGCTCCTTCATCAAGTCAATCGGCGCTTTGTAGTCCTCAGGTTTTTTGAATGCTTCTTTTAACTTATCAAATAATCCCATACTCTCACCTTCAATTCTTAGTTCATTCCTAGTGGCTCTAAAATGTATTTTTCAATCGCTTTTGCTACACCGTCATTTTCGTTTGTGTCTGTTTCGACCGTTGCAGCTACCTTAATCATAGGAACAGCATTTTTCATTGCTACACCAATTTTTGCATACTCAATCATCGGTAAGTCGTTTTCTTCATCTCCAATTGCCATAATTTCACTTTGCTTAATCCCTAAATCTTTGGCAAGTAGCTCAATGCCATAAGCCTTAGTCACTCCCTTAGGCATAAATTCTAGTAAAATATCACGTGATTTGATAATTTCAAATTCATCATACAATTCTTTTGGAAACTTCAATGATTGATTGTCTAAAAATTCCGCTTCAGCTGCTGAAATACATTTATTGAAAATCATGTCCTCAGTTAAATCAGATAACTCTGCTTTTTCAAAGGTCAACACTGGATTTGCCTTTGCATATAAAGATTCATTCACGCTAGGGAGCTGCAAAACAATCCCATCAGAAATCACATCTAAAGGTAAAGCTAGTGGTTGAACCACCTCATAAATGCGTTTCACCTCATCTAAAGTTAACGCTTTTTTCTCCATAATTTCCGCGGTATCATTTTTTTGTACTAAGCCACCATTAAAGGTAACAGAGTAGTCCCCTGCTTCCTCTAGGTTTAATTCTTCCAAAATATGATGAATGGCTTTTAGTGGTCGTCCTGTACAGATAACCACCTTGATACCTGCTGCCTTCGCTTTTTTTAACGTTTCTTTATTTCTAAGAGAAATTTCTTTTTTACTATTTAATAAAGTCCCGTCTAAATCAATTGCCACTAATTTAATCATTTATTTCCTTACCCCTCATGCTTGTTTTTTCTTCTCCACGATTTTTCCGTCTTCTTCTACATCCTCCAGACGAACAGAGACAATCTTCGATACACCAGATTCTTGCATCGTCACTCCATATAAAACATTGGCTGATTCCATCGTTCCTTTTCGATGAGTCACGACAATAAATTGGGTTTCATCTTCAAAATGCGATAAGTAATGCCCAAAACGTGCCACATTGGCTTCATCAAGTGCCGCCTCTACCTCATCAAGCACACAAAACGGCACGGGGCGAACTTGAATAATGGAAAATAAAAGGGCAATCGCTGTTAACGCACGTTCTCCACCTGATAACAAGCTCAAGTTTTGTAATTTCTTACCAGGCGGTTGAGCTTCAATCTCAATCCCAGTATTCAGTAAATCTTCGGGGTTGGTCAAGATTAACTCTGCTCTTCCTCCGCCAAACATACTTGGGAATGTTTTAGTGAAGTGTTTCCGAATGTCGTCAAAAACTTCCTTGAAACGTGTTTTTACTTCCACGTCCATTTCATCCATGGTGTCAAATAGGCTTTGTTTAGCTTCTAGTAAATCATCTCGTTGAGTAGTTAAAAAGCTATAGCGTTCATTCACCAGCTCGTATTGCTCAATTGCTGATAAATTCACAGGGCCTAAATGGTCGATTTCTCGTTTTAGATTCCGAACCTGCTGTTTCGCTAAGACTGTATCTTCTAGCGGTTCAGATTTTTCCAACGCCGCTTCATAGGTCAAACTATATTCTTCCTGCAAGTAGCAAAGTAAATTATCTAAATTCATATCCGCCCGATTTTTTTCTACCTCAAGTTTTGCCTTGTCCTGCAATAATTGCTGTTGCGTGCGGTTTAAGACAGTCAGCTGTTCATCTGTTGTAACGACTAAACGCCCAACTTGTAAACGCTCCTCTTTTAATTTTTCTTGTGTTTTCTGTAATTTTTCCTTGCGCTCTGCAAGTAAACTAATTTGTTGCGTAAGACTTTCCTTCGTCTCCACATGAACACTTGAATCTGCTTGGAGAGTAGAAAGCTGTAATTCAATCGTTTGCAAACGTGTCTTTTCTTGCGTCAACTGACCGGCACGCTCCTGCAAGGTACTGCCCAAATGACTAAGCTGCTCTTTCACCACCGCTAATTGAGCTTGTGCTTGGTTTAAAACTTGATTCGCTTCTTCCCGTTTTGCCTCATTTTGCTCCGCTTCGGCATCTACGGTTTTCATTTGTTCATCTAAATCAGCTTTGGTATCCTCTGCTTGTTGCAGTTTAATTTCTAGCTCTGACTTATTCGTTTCATATTGACTTAAAAATTGACCTAAACCTTTTGCCTCAACTTCAAAAGTTTGTCGTTCTTTTATCAAACGGTTCAAAGTATTTTCAGCGTTCTCCAGTTCGTTTTTAGCTTCAACTTCGGCTAGGCGTAATTGTTCCCCGTCTAATCTAGTCGTTTCTAATGTTTCTTGAAGGTCGGTCACTTTTTTCTGAACTTCCTGAACAGATTTTTCTGCGACTTCTAATTCTTGCTCAAACTTCTTGCGATTTTTCGACAAAATTTCCAACTCTTGACCTTGTGCAAAAAGACTTCCTTGGTTGCCACGTTTACTTGCTCCACCAGTCATAGATCCACCTGGGTTCATCACATCCCCCTCAAGTGAAACCACACGATATTGATAGTTAATCATACGAGCAATGCGGTTGGCGCTGGCAAGGTCACGAGCAATCACCGTTAGCCCAAGAATATTTTGAATAATCGTGGTAACTTTTTTAGGAAATGTCACAAGCTCACTCGCAACACTTACAAAACCATCATTTTTTGCTACTAATTCTCGTTGTGTGGCAGAAATATTACGTGGTTTAATTGTTGTCAATGGTAAAAAGGTCGCACGTCCAGCCCGCTGTTCCTTCAAGAAACGAATCGCTGCTTGTCCGTCTTTTTCATTTTCAACGACAATATGCTGTGCTGTCCCACCTAGTGCTGTTTCAATTGCTACGCTATGCTCTGGTTGAACTTGAATTAATTCCGCAACAGAGCCTACAATTCCAGACAACTCCTGCTTATGCTGTAAGACAGCCTTCACTCCTTGATAGTAGCCTTGATAATTCTCATGAATATCACGCAAACTCTTTTCACGAGCTTTCGTTTGTTGCAGCTGGTTCATCATCTTATACATTTGTTGCTGCTTTATACGTAAATCTTCTTTGGCAATTTCATGCGATTGAGCAATTTCTTTAAAACTTTCAATCTGTGCTTGAACCTGTTCCTTTGCATCTTCTAAATTTTCTTGAGCCGCTATTTTTTCACTATCTGCTTGTTTCACCTGTGCCGCTAACTCTTCAAATTGTTGCACGGTTTGCGCATTTTTTGTCGTTTCCTGTTCATAGCTTCGTTCTAAATATTTTAACTCATTAGAAAATTGGACACTTTCCTGCATGACTTCGACATATTCCGCACGTAATTCTTCTAGTATTTCCTTAGAAGATTTACTATATTTTTCAAAGGCAACCTGTGCTTCATCACGTTTTACTTGAACAATTTCTAATTCTTTTTCTTTTTCCGAAATTTCTTTCCGGATAGCATCGACTTCTCCGATAAGTTTAGAAATTTTTGTCTGTGTTTCCGCATAATTTTTTTGTACTTCTTCGGCATTCTGCTCGGTGTTTTTCGAGCGTTCTAAGAGGACATTTTGCTGACCCTCTGCACTTTTATGCGCCTCAGTAATCGCTAATAATTGCTGTGAAACCTGTTCTAACTCTTCGTCTAATTGATTGCGTTTTCCACGTAAAGTAAAAAGCTCCGTTTCTACACGTGTCGTATTATCCGTGGCTTCTTTTACTGCATGTTCCAATTCCGCAAGCTCCACATTCTTTGCATCTAAAACGACCTTATTCGCTGAAACCTCCGTACTTGTCAGGCTTACATCTATACTCGTCAATTCTTCCTTTAAGCGTAAATAGTTTTGAGCCACACGACTTTGTTCACTCAATGGGGCAAGTTGCTCTTCCAACTCATAGATAATATCTTCCAAACGGTTTAAATTATCTTCTGTTTCAAAAAGCTTTTGTTCTGCTTTTTTCTTGCGTTGCTTATATTTCAAGACTCCCGCAGCTTCTTCAAAAATTCCCCGACGATCCTCTGGTTTACTGTTGAAAATTGCTTCAACTTTCCCTTGAGAAATAATGGAAAAGGACTCTTTTCCAAGTCCTGAGTCCATGAATAGTTCTTGAATATCCTTCAACCGACTCGCTTTCTTATTGATGAAAAAATCACTTTCACCACTTCGACGATAGCGACGAGTCACGCTAATTTCACTGAAATCTAGTGGCAAATAATGATCTGTATTATCCAACACCACAGTAACTTCCGCAATATTCAGCGGTTTTCTCGTGTCAGAGCCTGCAAAAATAATATCTGGCATTTTCCCCCCACGTAAGCTTTTCGCTGACTGTTCGCCTAAAACCCAGCGCAACGCCTCCGTAATATTACTTTTCCCACTTCCATTTGGTCCGACAATAGCTGTTACTCCCTGTTCAAAATCAATCACTGTCCGATCGGCAAAAGACTTAAAGCCCGCAATTTCAATTTTCTTTAAATGCACGTTAGCCTTCCTCTCTTACTTCACAAACCCAAGCGCATTTTCTGCGGCTGCTTGTTCTGCTAATTTCTTTGATTTTCCTGAACCCGCACCAATTTTGGCATTATCAGAATAAACCTCCATGAAAAATTCCCGTTCATGAGCAGGACCCACCTCATTCACCAAGCGGTATTCAATTTTCACATCGCCGTGACGTTGTAAAACTTCCTGTAAACGTGTTTTGAAGTCCATTTCATGATCAAAGGCCCCACTTTCCACCTTTGGATACATCACTTGCTTCACAAATTTTCTTACTGCTTCTAGCCCTTGATCCATTAATAACGCACCAAGAAAGGCTTCAAATAAATCACATAATAAAGACGGACGAGTACGCCCACCTGAGTTTTCTTCTCCCTTGCCAAGCTGAATATACTTATCAAAATGACATTCTACCGCAAATTTTGACAAACTTTCTTCACGCACAATAGACGAGCGCAGTTTTGACAACTTCCCTTCTGGATAATCAGGGTAGCGAGCAAATAAATACTCTGAAATAATTAGCTCCAACACTGCATCTCCTAAAAATTCCAAGCGTTCATTGTCTGAAAGCTTCAACTGACGATGCTCATTCACATAACTTGAGTGTGTAAAAGCAGTCTCCAATAAACTCACATCACGAAAAACAATTGAAAATGTATCTTTTAATTCTTCTAAAAATTGACTATCCATAACTTCCACCTTTTCGTTTCATTTTTCTGAGTTATTTTACTTTTGTCGCATTAAGAATTTCTAGTCCTTAAAAGAAACTAGACGATTAAAAATTCTTGTTCTTGCGTGCCACAAAAATCAACAACTCACCCGCTAATTATAGCATAAATCTATGCTTCCTGATAGAAAGGAAATCCTTTTAACAAGAAGAAAAGACCTCCGCCTTAAAAGAGCAGAAGTCTATCATTTCACTATTTTCCTAAGAATTCTTTTAGAGCATCCACTTTGTCGGTATGTTCCCAAGGCAAATCAATATCTGTACGACCAAAATGACCGTAAGCAGCCGTTTGCTTGTAGATTGGGCGACGTAAGTCAAGCATCTTAATAATTCCGGCTGGACGTAAATCAAAGTTTGCACGAACAGCTTCAATCAGCTTAGATTCTGGAATGTCTGAAGTTCCAAAGGTATTAATGGAGATAGATACTGGTTGCGCTACACCAATCGCATAAGCAAGCTGTACTTCAACCTTTGTCGCTAAGCCTGCTGCAACGATATTTTTCGCAATATAGCGTGCTGCATAGCTGGCCGAACGGTCTACCTTGGTCGGATCCTTACCAGAAAAAGCACCGCCACCATGACGGGCATAGCCTCCGTAAGTATCTACAATAATCTTACGACCAGTTAAGCCTGAATCTCCTTGAGGACCACCAATCACAAAACGACCGGTTGGGTTGATGAAATATTTTGTTTCTTCATCTAGTAATTCAGCAGGAATCACTTCGTTAATGACTAACTCATGTAAATCCTTCTTGATTTGTTCTAAAGTGACATCTGGATCATGCTGTGTAGAAATAACAACAGTATCCACACGGACAGGTTTATCATTTTCATCGTATTCTACGGTTACTTGTGATTTTGCATCTGGACGTAAATAAGGTAAAGTGTTGTTTTTACGCAACTCGGCTAATTTACGCACAAGTTTATGACTTAGTGAAATCGGTAAAGGCATTAATTCCGGTGTTTCATCCACCGCAAAACCAAACATCAAGCCTTGGTCGCCTGCCCCAATCTCGTCTAATGGGTCACGATTTTCTTCGTCACGTACTTCAATCGCTACATCGACACCCTGCGCAATATCTGGTGATTGCTCAACGATAGAAGGATGAACTCCTACTGTTTCTGCATCAAAACCAAACTTCGCACGAGTATAGCCAATATCAGCAATCGTTTGACGAACAATTTTGTTAATATCCACATAGGCTTTGGTAGAAATTTCACCAAATACATGGACGCTTCCCGTATACACCGCTGTTTCAGCCGCTACACGAGCTTCCGGGTCTTCTGCAATAATTGCATCCAAAATAGCATCACTGATTTGATCAGCAATCTTATCTGGATGTCCTTCAGAAACGGACTCAGAAGTAAATAAACGTTTCTCTGACATAATTTGTTCCCCCTAAATAATTAGTAGTGTTTCATCGGTTACAAGGCATCTTCCTTAAAGGAATCCTATCGGGAACCTAGCAACGTTATCAGTATAACATCATTCGTAGAAAATAGCATTCAATTCAGAAAATTTTATAAAACACTTGATAGTTTTTAATCTCACAAATCCCCCTAGTTCACTAAAAACAAATTTACTAGCGCTAAAAGGACAGAGAAGCCAATAATCAAGAATGTGACAATAAAATGACGTATTTTATGCATTAAAATCACTGCAATAAATTCCCTTAAAAAAGCATTTGGCAAGAAATATTTTGCTGTTTTAGAACCAATTCCATTGGCATTCAAGTCTGCTGCTCTCGCATACAATCCCGCCCGAAAAATATGATAATTATTTGAAGCAAAAATAGCCTTAAAATCAGAAGAACCAAAGATTTTTTCGAGCTTTTCTTTAGAAAATTTCATGTTTTCAAAAGTCGTTGTTGAGCGATTTTCCTCGATAATCTCTGAGGGCTCAATCCCTTGAGATAACGCATAATTCTTCATCGCCTCAGCTTCTGAAACTTTTTCATCTGCCCCTTGACCACCCGACATGACTAATTTTGCTTTCTTTCCAGTTTTTGCTTTCTGCTCTTTCACAAAAGAAATGGCTTTATCAATCCGTTGTGCTAAAAGTGGAGAAACCCGTTCTCCATCAAGTAATCCAGCACCTAAGACAATGACATAATCTTGAATAGGCTTTGGATGATTAAATTGATATAAAAAAGACACGCTCAAGAAATCCATAAAAACAATGAAATAATAAATAAAGATTGCCGGTGCAAATGCCAACAATGAATTTACCCAGTTTGGTAAAACTTTTAAAACAACAATCGTTTCAATGATAATTAACAAAATAATAGCTATCGCAAAAATCAAGGTCAACGTATTGGCTAAATTACGGCTTTCTTTTTTCATGACAATCACCGTATTAGTGATGAGAAATAATACTAAAATATATAAACCTGCAGATGCCATCACTGCCAAAAATAAAAGCAGCATAATCAATAGAAAATAAAAGAGAAAACTCCCCGAAACAATCGACATGTAAAAGAAATAGCCAAATAATACGGTAACAAAAATATTAAAAAGCAACCCATTGATTAATCGACGTTTTTCTTTATGCCATGAATAAAAGAAGACACCAAAAAAGGCACACGGAACAAGTCCCCAAGCATTTCCCGATAAAACAGATTTATAGACTAAATACAAAAAAATAAGTCCAAAATTCCAAATAGCAACCATTTGTTTTCTTTTTAGTTGCCTCCAAGAAAGCTTTTTTACTAAAATAATGATACTTCCAACAAGCATCGCCAATAAAACTACTATATCTGACAAACCAATCCCTCCATTATCCTAAACAAATTATCTAGCTCTAGTATATCAAAGGAATTTTTTCGAGCATAATAAAAAGGAAGAGAGAAATCCTTCCCCCTTCTATGAATTTTTATTTCCTTACAGTTGATGCTTTCCCCTTTACTTTTAAGGAAATAAGGAAGCCAACGATTGCTAACACTAAGACAAAAGCAAATCCGTAGTGCGAGCTTTGAATAAATCTGCTCATTTTGTTCAGACTTGCATCCGAATGGCTATTACCAAAAGTCAAAAGGCTGGTAGAAATAGCTGTAGCAATCGCACCAGCAATTTGTTGCAACGTGTTCATAATAGAACTACCGTCTGCTGAAATTGGCCCTCTTAATGCGTTTAAACCATACATTTGAGCCGGCGAAACTACCAATGGAATCCCAATCATTAGAACGACATGCGCCATAAGTATATACCAAAGAGACGTATTGACAGGTGTGAAAACAAACATTACCGCACCAATTACCGTAATTACAAACCCCACTCGAACCAATATTTTTGCCCCATAGCTGTCAAATAATCGACCGGCAACAATCGAAAGCACCGCATTCATCACGCCAGCTGGTAACATGATTAAGCCGGTCATTGCAGGTGAAAGTCCCAATCCATTTTGCCAAAGCATGGGGATAAGATACATAGACGCTAAAATAATGCCAAATGTAATCAAGACTAAGGAAGTTCCAACAGTAAATTCTGATTGAGCAAACGCACGAAGATTTAAAATGGGTGTTGCAAGAGTTAATTGTCGTTTGACATAAATAGCTAAACACAAAAGTCCTACCGCTAAACAAACTAAAACAATCGTTGAAAGCCAGCCTTCTTCACTTGCTAGGCTTGCCCCAAAGACCAATCCACCAAATCCAATTGTGGATAAAAGAATCGAAAGGACATCTACTTTAGGTTTCGTCACTTCTGAAACATTCACTAAAAATTTCAACGAAAGAACCAAAGCAATGAGAATTAAGGGAACAAACAGCCAAAAAATGTATCTCCAAGAAGAACTGGAAAGAATAATTCCTGAAATCGTCGGACCAACTGCGGGTGCAAACATAATCACAAGACCAACTAATCCCATAGCTGAGCCTCGTTTCTCCATTGGGTAGACTGAAAGAAGTACTACAAATATCAGAGGTAATAAAATCCCCACGGCAATTCCTTGAATCAAACGCCCGATGAATAAAACGGTGAAATTCATTGCAACAGCAGACATCACTGCGCCGACAATAAAATCAAACATCGCAAAGACGGCTAATTTCCTAGTTGAAAATAAACGTGTTAACAAGCTGGATAAGGGTAAAATAATTCCAATCATTAATAAGTAGCCGGTAACTAGCAACTGCACCGTCCCTGTTCCTACGTTAAATTCTTGCATTAAGTTAGGAATAGCAACATTTAGCGCCGTTTCACTAAACATCCCCACAAAGCCTACAACAAGCAAGCCTAACATAATTTGATTCGGTTTTTGGTATTTTTTATTCATCATATTTCCCTTTTCTATTCGAGCGATCATGCCCAGTATTTTGCAGTGTACTTCTAATTTTTTTGATTAAAATTCTACTAATTTTGTTCAACTCCTATTCTAGTCACTTTTTCCACCTTACCAAAAAAAATTTTTCTTCGTAAGTAAAATGCGTGATATTCCTGAAAAAAAACAGAAAAAGCATTTTTATTTTCACATTTTGAGGAATTATTTTCATCTATCCTCTTAAATTTAGGAAATAGAAAAAGCATACCCTACAAGCAGTGAGTATGCTTAAAATCATCCGTATATTTTAATCCATAACCTAACATTCTATCCAGAAAAATATGAATGAATAAAATCAGTGAAACATAAATAAAAATTTCCATCTGAAACTGAACACCCACAAAGGCTAAAAAGCTTGGAAGAATCAAATTATGCACGCTATTATAAAGATAAGCACCGAACTTATTATCCTTGAAGTAGCCAAGCATGGATAAATCTGGCAGCCAGACACCCAAAATCAGTACCAATATTGAAAAACGAAAGACAAAGAAATAAATATAAAGCGTTAAAATGAGTAAAAAGATATTTTCAATCACTAATAATTTCTTCATTTCCCTTCCTCCTCGTGCTTGACCTTTCTTTTTCTCAAGTATACTATTTCTTATCAAGCATAAAATGAGAGGAAAATTAAATCCTGCTAACAAGCTAAGAAAAACAGCCTAACAGGAAATTAAATCTGTCAGACTGCTAAAAATTTTATAAAAGTTCTTGATACCGTGTAACATAGAAACGTTTAACAACGGTCACCAATAATAGATAAGCTAAAACCGTTGCCACTAACCACAACCAGTAGCTGCTTGGCAGTGTCGCTAAACCTAAATTTTGACCGAAAGCTGTAAAGGGTAAGAGCGTCCCCACGGCAATCCCCAATGTCGTGATAGAAGTCATGATAAAGGAACCACGACTTTGGATAAACGGAATTTTCGGTGTGCGCAATGCGTGTAATACCAATGTTTGTGACCATAAGGATTCAACAAACCAGCCGGCATGAAAGATTGCAATAAATGCCACCTGTTGCTCTGCGTTTAGCGTATGGAAATTTCCACCGACAACTGCTGGACAAATCACAAAATACATCAATAGATAAGTGGTAATATCAAAGATTGAGCTTGTTGGGCCAAGCCACACCATGAATTTCCCAATACCTGAAGCCGTCCAGCTTTTTGGTTCCTCCAAATACTCCTTATCCATATGATCCCATGGAACCGACACACAGGAAATGTCATAAATCAGATTTAGAAAGAGAATTTGTAAGGGCAACATAGGTAAAAACGGTAAAAACATACTAGCGACTAATACCGAAAACATATTGCCAAAATTCGAGCTTGCAGTCGATTTAATATATTTCATAATATTTCCGAAGGTTTCTCTTCCCGAAATAATTCCTCGTTCTAAAATCGTTAAGTCTTTCTCAAGCAAAATCACATCTGCCGATTCTTTGGCAATGTCAACAGCAGTATCGACTGAAATCCCTACATCTGCGGTTTTCATTGCAGGCGCATCATTAATTCCATCTCCCAGAAAACCCACAGTATGTCCGTTTTCTCTTAGTGCCCAAGTAATTCGTTGTTTTTGTTGCGGGTTCAATTTGACGAAAACATCATGTTCTTCCACTAGCTGACTGAGTTTTTCATCTGTAAGTTGCTCGATTTCTTCCCCATTTACTAGCTTTTCAGCCCCTAATCCAACCTGTTTGCAGACCGATTGAGTCACTAACGCATTATCTCCAGTCAGTACCTTGACACATACGCCGTGCATTTTTAACGCCTCTAGTGCCTGTTTCGTTGTTTCTTTTGGTGGATCTAAGAAAGCTAGATACCCGATGAGTACCATATCAGACTCATCCGAGATAGAAAACTCGCCCACCACACTTGGATTAGTTTTTTGTGCCACACCGAGTACACGCAAACCATTTGCGTTTAATTCCTCGACTTTTTCCAATACCTCACGTCTGACTTCATCTGTAAGTTTTGTGACTTTTCCTTTGAAATCAACAAAGCTAGAGATATTTAACATTTCTTCAATTGCGCCTTTGGTAATCATTTGCGTTTTCCCATGATTATCCTCTACCACGACACTCATGCGACGACGTTCAAAATCAAACGGAATTTCATCAACTTTTTTGTATTGAATGGTTTCTGTTGCCAACTTTTCCTCAGCAGCTTCAATAATTGCGACATCTAATAAATTCTTCAACCCTGTTTGATAACAGCTATTAAGATACGCATGTCGCAACACACGACTATCTTCTTTTCCATCACAATCTAAGTGATACTCTAAAATAATTTTATCCTGTGTCAACGTTCCTGTTTTATCGGTGCATAACACATCAATAGCACCAAAATTTTGAATCGAGTTCAAATTCTTAATGATTGTCCCTTTTTTTGCCATAGCAGTTGCACCTTTGACTAGGTTTGTCGTAACAATCATTGGCAGCATTTCAGGAGTCAGCCCAACTGCTACGGATAAACCAAATAAAAGAGCCTCTAACCAATCGCCTTTTGTCAACCCGTTAATGACAATCACGGTCGGTGCCATTAACGACATGAATTTGATGAATAAAAAAGAGGTTTTCCGAATCCCTAACTCAAAGCTCGTTGGAATTGGTTTTGTCGACAAGGTTTTAGCCACATCGCCAAAAAGGGTTCGATTTCCCGTCGCAATGACTAACCCCTCAGCACTTCCACTAACCACGTTACTCCCCATAAATACAAGATTTTCATAACTCGTGTCAGAATCCTGCTGAGTGATTCGCTCATCGGCGCGTTTTTCTACCGGATAGCTTTCGCCAGTTAAAGCGGATTGAGAAATAAATAAATCCTTCGTTGTAATTAATCGAATATCGGCGGGAATCATGTCCCCTGCGGATAATTTCACCTGATCCCCACAGACAATCTCCTCCATTGGAATTTCTTCGTATTGGTTATTTCGTTTCACATTGGCAGTTACTTTTACCAATGATTTTAATTTTTCAGCAGCTTGGTTCGATCTTACCGACTGAATCAAAGTCATCGTCCCACTGATAAGAACCATTGAAAATATAATGCCACTACCGAAAAAATCACGTTCTTGTGGTGCGGCAATCACAACATCTGTAATAAAAGACGTCATTCCTAGACCAATAAGTACCAAGGTAAATGGAGTAATATATGCTTTTAAAACCTCCACCAAAAAAGGTGTTTTCTTTCCGTAAGAAATTTTATTATCCCCATGCTTCTCTCTTGAGATTAGCACCTGCTCCTCTGACAAGCCTTTTGCTGAAAGTTGAAATTTATCAAAGATATTTTCCACCGTTTTCTTGGCAAATAAACCATAGTTGATTTTTTGATTGTTTTTAAATGTTTTTTCCACTTTTTCTCCTTCTCTCCAAAAAAATCTACATTCCTTTTACACGGGCTTGTGGAGAGAACTGGAAGTTAAATACAAATAGACAAAAATAATTGGCTACCTTTCCTCTTCATTCGTTTCCAAAAGCCCCACCTATGCGAACTACTGTCGTCCATTTGTATTCATCTCCCTTATGAGTAAGTAAAATAAACTGATTTCAAGGCGCAAAAAAGCGATCTTTCGCTCAAAACTCAGCGAAAGACCGCACTAAAATTCATCGTAAACAAGACAAAAAAGAGAAGTTGACCTAATCGTTGAGTTTTGGCACTATGCAACGTAAAGACAAACATATCTTAGCTACCTTAAGAAGAGCCTTGTATTCGACAATTCCTGTTCTACCCATTGGCGTCTCTCGACATTTTTGGGCAGTAGCCTATGTTTGCATAGGAGCCTCACCTAACAAATCGTATTTTATTTTCATTAACAATCTAACAAAAAAAACATTCGTTGTCAATTCATATATAAAATCTTCAAAAAATTGATAATTATCTCTTTCTAAAATAACGAAGACACCCAACCAGACTAAAAAGTAATAAAATTAAAATAACTAGCATAGATAGTTGTGAACCAATAATCGTTCCCTTTGAAAAGCTTGCTGACTGTTGTTGAACAGTGTTAATAATCATCGCTACAACGGCAGTCGCTACCGCACCTGAAAACTGTTGCAATGTGTTAAATAACGCATTTCCATCACTTTCGAGAGTGGGTGTGAGCTGATTCATTCCCATAGTCATTAAGTTACTATAACAAAGACCAGAGCCAATCATGTAAATTACATGACAGAAAACGAGCATAGGTATCCCAAATCGTCCGAGTGAAAGCAACAATAACGTCCAACCCACTGTCGCAATACCTAGACCGGCAACGATCGGACGTTTTGGTCCAAATCGGTCAAACAAACGACCAGATAGTGGTTGTAAAAGTGCGCCGATAATTGCTCCCGGAATCATTATTAATCCTGCAGTAAAAGCACTTTCTCCATTAACAATTTGCACGAAGTTGGGCAAAACAAAGGAAATTCCTAAAAGTAACGCTTGGCAAATCAAGAAGCTGTATAAGAACAAATCAAATTTCTTATTTTTCAACACTGTTAAATTTACCAATGGAGTTTCTGTTTTTTTCACCCGGAATAAAATAACCGCTAGGCCGAGAACGCCCATACCCAAATAAAGCCAAGCGAACTTGTCACCAAGACTACTCAAGAAAAGTAGTAATCCACTAAATAAAAATGCCACGCCCACAAGACTGATGAAATCTAACGAAGTGTTTTTCTCTACCTTTTGACGAGGAATCGCATAAACTCCAATGCCTAAGGAAATGAGAATAAAGGGAATAAGTAAAAGAAAAATCAAATTCCATGTAAAATGAACCGTCAAAATTCCTCCATAAGTCGGTCCAATCGCTGGAGCAATCGAGGTCGTCAGAGTCCCAATCCCAATCATTGCTCCTCTTTTTTCTAAAGGGGCATAGGTCAGGATAATATGAAACATTAACGGCAAAGCAATTCCAGTCGCTACCCCCTGAAAGCACCGCCCAATTAATAGCACGCCTAACGAACTAGAAAAAAAGTCAATCATAAGTCCCAAAATAAACATCAAATTAGAAAAAATAAACAACGTTTTCAAGCTGACATTTTTAAAGAGATACGTAGATAAGGGGACAACAATCGAAATCGTTAGTAAATAAATCGTCGTTATCCACTGAATATTGGCTGTCGAGGTTCCAAATTGTTTACAAAGTGTTGGAAAGGTCACGTTCATAGCCGTTTCAATCAAAACACCTGAAAAGGATAGAATACCGGTCGCAAGAATCGCCGGCAGTAAAAGCAATTGTTTCTTATTCATCAAAAAATCTCCTTATAAAAAAATAAAAAAGAGAGACCACTTCTACATAAAGTAGAAATCGCCTCTCTCTCGGCATGTTCACACATGCTATCTGTACGATATATCTTTCATCATGATAACTCAAGCGGCTGAAAAGTTCAACCATTCGATTTTGCTAGTTCGCCACAACATTCACTAATTTGTTTGGAACCACAATCACTTTGCGAATCGTTTTCCCTTCAAGGAGTGCATCCATTTCTTCATTTTCTAAAGCAGCCTTTTCTAGTTCATCCTTAGATAAATCACGCATTACCTTAGCTTTTGCACGAAGCTTGCCATTAATTTGGAAAACGACTTCAATTTCGTTTTCGACTAGGGCAGCCTCGTCATAGGTTGGCCAAGAAACGTAAGAAATTCCACCCTCATTGCCTAAAATTTCCCAAAGCTCTTCTGACATATGTGGAGCAATCGGTGCAAGGAGCTGTACAAAGCCTTCCACATAAGCATAAGGAAGAACCTCAGCCTTATTCGCTTCATTTACGAAAATCATCAATTGGGAAATTGCGGTATTGAAATGTAAATTTTCAAAATCTTCCGTTACCTTTTTAACAGTTTGATTATAAACCTTGTCTAAGTTTCCATCGTTAAAAGTCGTGATTCTATCGCGCATTTTGCCATTTTCATCGACAATCAGACGCCATACACGGTCTAAGAATTTACGACTTCCTTCAAGCCCTTGTGGTGACCAAGCAATTGAAGCTTCTAGTGGTCCCATAAACATTTCATAAAGACGTAAGGTATCTGCCCCATATTCTTCTACCACGTCATCAGGATTTACGACATTCCCACGAGATTTCGACATTTTCGCAGGAACTTCTGTTAATTCTTCGTCGGTTCCCACCTTGTAGAATTTTCCACCACGTGTTTCCACTTCATCATTATTAACAAGTGCGCCACGGCTATCTTGATAACTTTTGCCTAGAATCATTCCTTGGTTGAATAATTTTTGGAACGGTTCCTTCGTTGGCACCACGCCAATATCATACAAGAATTTATGCCAGAAGCGAGCGTACAACAAGTGAAGTACCGCATGTTCTGCCCCACCGATGTAGACATCAACTGGTAACCAACGTTTTAGCTTTTCATAGTCGGCTAGAACTTCTTTATTTTTAGGGTCGATATAGCGTAGATAATACCATGAGCTACCCGCCCATTGTGGCATGGTATTGGTTTCACGTTTGCCTTTTTTCCCAGTCACAGGGTCAACAACATTTACCCAATCAGTAATGTTTGCTAGTGGTGATTCTCCTGTTCCAGACGGTTTAATATCTTTGGCTTTTGGTAAGCATAAAGGCAACTCGCTTTCTGGAAGTGTCGTTGTAGAGCCATCTTCCCAATGAATCACAGGAATTGGTTCCCCCCAATAACGTTGACGAGAGAATAACCAGTCACGCAAACGGTAAGAAATTTCTTTCTTGCCAACACCTTTTTCTTCTAACCAAGTGTTGATTTTATCAATCGCATCTGCCTTATTTAAGCCATTTAGGAAATCAGAATTAATGTGTGTCCCGTCTTCTGTATAGGCTTCTTCTTCGACATTGCCTCCTTCGAGTACAGGGATAATCTCAATGTCAAATTGTTTCGCAAATTCCCAGTCACGTGTGTCATGTGCTGGTACTGCCATGATTGCGCCCGTTCCATAAGAAGAAAGCACATAATCGGCAATCCAGATTGGAATTTCTTTACCATTCACTGGATTAATTGCATAAGCGCCCGTAAAGACACCCGTTTTTTCTTTTGCTAAATCTGTACGGTTCAAGTCTGATTTTTTAGCAGAAGCTTCAATGTACGCTTCTACTTCTGCACGTTGCTCTTTAGTGGTAATCTCTTTTACCAAGTCTAATTCAGGCGCAAGAACGGTATAAGTCGCACCAAATAAGGTATCCGGACGAGTAGTGAAGACAGTAAAATCTTTGTCCGTTCCTTTCACCTTAAAAGTAACGTTCGCACCAACAGATTTTCCAATCCAGTTGCGTTGCATTTCTTTGATAGAATCTGGCCAGTCAACCAAATCTAAATCTTCTAGTAAACGCTCCGCATAGGCGGTAATTTTGAGCATCCATTGACGCATAGGCTTGCGAACAACATCATAGCCCCCACGTTCAGATTTTCCGTCAATGACCTCTTCATTCGCAATCACTGTACCAAGCTCTGGTACCCAGTTCACTGCCACTTCGGCTTCATAAGCTAGACCATGTTCGTAAAGTTTTGTGAAAATCCATTGCGTCCACTTGTAATAATCAGGGTCTGTTGTATTTACTTCACGATTCCAGTCGTAAGAAAAACCTAGGGAATTAATTTGACGACGGAAAGTTTCAATATTTTTCTTGGTAAATTCCGCTGGGTCATTTCCTGTATCAAGCGCATATTGTTCCGCTGGTAAACCAAACGCATCCCATCCCATTGGATGAAGCACGTTATAGCCTTGCGCACGTTTGAAGCGAGATAAAATATCTGTCGCCGTATAGCCTTCTGGGTGTCCTACGTGCAAGCCTTGACCTGACGGATAAGGGAACATATCTAGTGCATAAAATTTGGGTTTGCCATTTTCATCTTGTGTATTAAACGTGTGGTTTTTATGCCAATATTTTTGCCATTTGCGCTCCACCGTTTTATGATTATAAGCCATTTATTCTTAGCCTCCGTTATTCTTCTCTTCACATTAAAATTTGATTTTAAGTGCTCCCTTTGATGTTACCTATTTTCGTTTGATTTTTCAATAGTTTCACCACTAGAAAACGAAAAAACTGCAAATATCTAAGGGATGTTTGCAGTTTCTTGAATTATTTTAATTTTAATTGCTGACCAACATAGATTAAATCAGAAACTAAATTGTTAATACGTTTCAATGTGTCGACCTTCAAACCAGCTTTTTGAGAAATTGCCCAAAGTGTATCGCCGCTTTTCACAGTGTAAGCACCACTTGTTGTGTTTCCTGACGGTTGACTTGCCGAACTGGTACCTTTTTTCACGACCAATACTTGATCTGGGAAAATCAAATAATTTTTGATATTGTTCCAGTTGACAAGATCTGCCATTGAAATCCCGTAATTATGCGCAATTAACCAAACAGAATCGCCCGATTTTACCGTATACGTTGTACTATTGCTTGGGGCGGCAGGTGCACTTGGGGCTGGAACAGGTACAGACGTTCCTTTTTTCACAACCAATACTTGACCGACTAGAATTAAATCTCCTCTTAAATTATTCCATGAACGTAAATCATTCATAGAAATTCCATAACGAGAGGAAATCGCCCAAATAGAATCTCCTGCTTTAACCGTGTATTTTGTCTCACTACTTGGTGTAGACGGCGCTACCGGTGCGCTTGGTGCAGGTGTTTCTGTTGGTGGTGCGCTTGGATCGGGTGCCGGTACGGACGTCCCTTTTTTCACGACCAATACCTGACCGATCAAAATTAAATCCCCTTTTAAATTATTCCATGAACGTAACTCATTCATCGAAATTCCAAAGCGAGCAGAAATTCCTGAGATAGTATCGCCTGATTTTACCGTGTACGTTGTATCGTTACTTGGTGTTTCTGGCGTACTTGGAGTTGGTGTAGATTGCTCTGGAGCCGATGGAGTTTCAACATTTCCACCACCCATTGCACCTGTATCATAGGCAGTTAAACCATAATTGGCAATCACTTGATTGAGCTTGGACGCATAGCTTGGATCAGTGGCATAACGCCCTTGAAGATAGAATGTTGCGTCCTGATAAGAGTTTGTATTACTCTTCCACGCCCCAGCATAAAACGATCCATTGCCAAATGAAGTGTTTCTAAGAACATACGCATTATCCGCAAAACTTTCAGCAAATGACGGATAAACACGGAAAGGTTGTGGAATAGTTATCCAATTTCCATTTTCAAACTCCATAGTGTTCATTGTGACAGATTGTCCGTTATAGCTTCCTTTAATCCCAAATAAATTATAATAAGGTGCTTGAGAAAGTGTACTACTCCCCCAGCCACTTTCTACAATTGCTTGTGCAATCATTACAGAAGCATATAAATCATTGGCATCCGCAATCGGTTGCGCACATGCAGCAAGCTCAGCCACATAATTTAATGATTGGCTCGCCCCTGTTGCATAACCACTCAACTCCTCTGCATTAACCTCTATTGCAGGTAAAAATACAGGTGCAGCCACACTGGTTACCGCAAAAGCTGAACCCGCAATTTTTGCACTTTTTCTCGCAACTAATTGGAGCTGACTTTTCTTGCGTGCAATTCGCAAGTCTCTTCTTTTCATATTATTATCAATCATACCGAGTTCCCATCCTTGATTTTATTAATCATCTGCTTCAATTATTTTTCTTCCCTCAAAACGTCTCATATATTTAGTATAAGACCTTTCTTCTTTTTTTGAAAGGAGGAACTACAAAATTATCTACCGTCATTTGTTATTTAATTATCTTGTAATATTCGTCATGTTTCCGACACGTTGAATAAATCAAGCATATGTTATAATAAGACTGATTTAAGTACCATTATTCCATTGAAAGAGACAAGTATAATGAAAAATAAAATCTATTATCAATTTGCTGCTAGCTGTTGTCTACTGGTCTTTATCATGTTAGGCTATACTGTGAAGTTTTATCCCTTGGTATTAAAAGGTTTTGATGATTTTTTCACAGATGTTTTTAGAACCTCACTTTATCCACAAGCAACACCCTTTTTTGTCAATTTCACAAAAATCGGAAATCCTGAGATTCTTATTCCGCTTTTAGTCATTACGTTTATCCTTTTCGTTCTTTTGAAAAGATATGCTGAAGCTCTTTGGTTAGCTGCTGGAATGGGGGGCATTGTTGGAATTTTGAACCCACTATTGAAGCTACTCTTTCACCGAGAGCGTCCAACGATTGCTCCTCTTGTTATTGAAAAGAGTTTTAGCTTCCCAAGTGGTCATGCGGTTTCGACAATGATTTTTTTCGGCACATTATTATTTTTAACGAGAAACTTTATTAAGCAACACTCGTTTTCTCTAGCTGTTCAGATACTTCTATCGCTCCTTATTATCGTAATAGCGATTAGCCGCGTTTATTGTGGTGTTCATTTCCCAAGCGACGTTCTAGCAGGTGATTTACTCGGGCTAGGCTGGCTAACATTTACTTACCCAATCTTTGAAAAACAACGCTTTATTTGGCGATTCAAAGGCAAACAAAAATAAAAGAAGGTTCTTAATGATGAATACATTTCCATATACAACAGATAAAACCAAGCGCTACCATTCATGGAACTATGCGTTACGTGAAGAGTTTGGAGGAAAAATTTTTAAAGTCCCCGTTGACGGTGGCTTCGACTGCCCAAATCGTGACGGAACAGTGGCTCATGGTGGCTGTACCTTTTGCAGTGTTTCGGGAAGTGGCGATATGATTGTCGCTCCCAACGATCCGCTCCCTATGCAGTTTCACAAAGAAGTCGATATGATGCACCAAAAGTGGCCCACTGTTGAAAAATATATCGTTTATTTCCAAAACTTTACCAATACGCATGCCCCTGTCGAAGTCATTCGCGAACGCTTTGAGCAAGTGGTCAACATGCCCGGAGTGGTAGGGTTATCCGTTGGTACGCGGCCCGATTGTCTGCCACCAGAAGTCGTAGACTATCTCGCCGAGCTAAACGAGCGCCTTTATCTATGGGTGGAACTTGGCTTACAAACTACCTATGAGGAAACCAGTCGGCTCATCAACCGTGCGCATGATTACCCAACCTATGTAGATGCCGTAGAACGATTGCGAGCACATAATATTCGCGTTTGCACCCATCTTATCAACGGGCTCCCTGGCGAAACACTTGATATGATGCGTGAAAATGTCCGCCGCACCATTCTCGACTCCGATATCCAAGGAATCAAGCTCCATTTATTACACTTGATGAGAAACACTCGAATGACTCGTGATTATCATGAAGGAAAATTACAGCTTATGAAAAAAGAAGATTATGTCAATGTCATCTGCGACCAATTAGAACTCATTCCCGAAGAAATTATCATTCATCGCCTGACTGGAGATGCACCTTGGGATTCGCTCATTGGCCCAATGTGGAGTCAAAAAAAATGGGAAGTTTTAAATGCGATAGATAACGAACTGGCACGTCGCAACTCTTGGCAAGGAAAGAGAAATATTAGAAAGACAGAAAGTGGTCTATTATGTTAGAAACGGCATTAAGATATAGTCATACCCTATTAAAAGAAATTGTTACCACTGGAGATGTGGTAGTCGATGCGACCATGGGAAATGGGAATGATACCGCCTATCTCGCTTCTCTCGTGGGAAGTAGTGGACAGGTACATGCCTTTGACATACAACAATCGGCCCTTGATGCAACCAAGGAACGACTAGAACGGGAGCAACTGACAAAGCAAGTAACGTTGCACCTTGAAGGACATGAAAAGGTTGGGAATTATCTTCAACACAACCTAAAGACAGCAATTTTCAATCTAGGTTATTTGCCGACTGGGGACAAATCTATCATCACTCTACCAAAAACGACTCTTTTAGCAATAGAAAGCTTACTAGAACACCTCTTACCAAAGGGGCGAATTATTTTAGTCGTTTATTATGGTCACGAGGGCGGAGAAATCGAGAAAAACGCTATATCTGATTATGTGCAAGGCTTATCACAGGAATTATTCAGTGTTCTTCAATATCAGTTTATCAATCAAAAAAATCAACCGCCTTTCCTCTTCTGTATTGAAAAAAAGAAGCTCAAAGATTAATTTCTTCGAGCTTCTTTGTATCCAATTAAAATAAGCAAGGTCAAAATAATTAACCCAAAGCTAAGACCAAAAACGCCACGGATTCCGCTAAATAGAACCGAACGTAAAGGTTCAATCATTTTGGCAGGAATCGAGGTCACAGTATGCGGATTGATTAATTGGTTCATAATTCCTTTTGGTGCGCCACTTAGCATATTTTTAGCCACAAGTGAATTTAAGACAACCCCAAAAACAGAGACTAAAATCGTTTGTCCGAGTGTCCGAACTAACGTGTTAAATGACGTCGCAACTCCAAGTTCTCCAGCTGGTACACCACTTTGTACGCTGACAGTAAAGGTCGTAAAAGCTAGACCAAAGCCAATTCCCCAAACCACTGAGATAGCGACGAACCACCAGAAAGAAGTTTGTAGAGGTAAGAATAATAACCACGCACCCGCTACGGCAAGAATCGAAGTACCTATTAAAAGAACTTTCTTATCGCCATATTTCGGTAAAAGTTTACTCGTCAGAAATGCCCCTTCCATCCAAAAAATCGACATTGGAGCTAGTGCCACCCCACCAATCATTGCACTCTTTCCAAGTACACCTTGAAGCCACATGGGAATATAAACATCAATCCCAATCAGCACACCACTGAGTAAAAAGGCAACTAAATTCACCAAAACAAAAGCTCGATTTCTAAATAAATGTAGCGGCATTACAGGGTCAACTGCACGTTTTTCCGCAAAAATAAAGAGAGCAATAAAAAGAATCGCCGCAATAATTAAACCAATCACACGAAGTGAAAAAAGCTCTGTACCAAAAAATTGTACGGCAAGCAAAACTGATAGTAACAACATCATCAATGTTCCACTACCTAATAAATCCATTGGTTTCTTCTGATACACTTTCTTCTCTTCAACCAAAAATGTTGAAATAAGTAAAATCAACACTAAACCAATCGGCAAATTAATGAAGAATATCCAGTGCCAAGACCATTTTTCAACGATGATTCCACCCACAAGCGGCCCAAAAATTGAAGCAATTCCCCATGCAGCACTGTTATAACCAAGCATTTTCGCCCGCTTTTTCATATCATACATATCGGCAAGGAGCGTTAGAGACACAGGCATAATAGAACCTGCCCCAATTCCTTGAACCGCTCGTGCAATAATCAACGTCAACATGTTGTGACTCATTCCCGACAAGGCAGAACCTACAATAAAAATAAAAATACCAGCAATAAATACAGGTTTCCGCCCGATTGTATCGGTTAATTTTCCATAAATTGGTGTCATCATCGCCTGTGTCAATAGGTAAATCGAGAACACCCAGTTCATAATACTGATGCCCTTTAGGCTACCTACAATCGTCGGCATAGCAGTAGTAACAATCGTTCCCTCTACCGCTGTCATAAATGTTGCGACAAATACTGCAACTGTAACTACCACAATATTCGTTTGTCTTTTTTTCATCCTATCCATCCTTTACTGTAAAGTTAAAATAAGGTAAAGCCTTTATCCGCCCTACCCTCTCTTATTTTTTTCAAATCATTTGTTCAACGATCTATTGTCAGCTTTTCCATTATCTCATAATTCCTCTAAAAAAGCAGTTTTCTTGGGTTATGTGTTAAAACTTTAAAAAGAGCTAGAGATTGCTCCCTAGCTCTTGTGCGTTCAATTATTCAGCTAAACCGATATTTGCATATGGAGTGTAAACATCATTTGCTATAGAGTAACCCACAACTTTGTCGCTAACAGGCACTACTGCGTAGCGGAATTGAGTAGGCACGAAGAATGCTTCTTCAGAGGCATATTTTTGCCAAGCGTTAAACGCTTCTTTACGATACTTGTCATCAAATGATTTGTTTGAGTCAATATTCTTTAATAATTTTGTATTTTCATCAGATACAAAACGAGTATAGTTCCAAGCTGTATTTGGACCATAAATTGACGTTGGTGATGGGTCAGTACCAGTACCCCAAGCAGCAGCATAAACATCTACACTTGGATCATCATTTTGAATCTTATCATAAAATGCTTGGAAATCAATTAGGCGACCAGTTGTTAATTTAACATTCAAGCCAATTTTTTTCCATTGTTGAATTTCGTAATCAGCGATTGGTTGAGCGGTATCTCCACCAGCCATTGATGCGAAGTTAATTTCAAGTTTATTTCCTTTTGGATCTTCACGGAAGCCATCTTTATCTGTATCTTTATATCCCGCATCATCAAGAAGTTTTTTGGCTTTATCTAAGTCAAGTTTATATCCTGGAACTTCTGAATCAGAAGCGTGCAAGTCTCCAAACGCAGGAATGATTGCAGAGTTAGCTCTAGTACGTAAACCACTATAGAATTTATTCCCAATTGAATCCCAATCTAAAGCATAGGCCATTGCTTGACGGAGACTCTTATTCGCCATTTTTGCATTTTTATCGGTAACATTCTTTTCAGCTTCTTTATCAAATTTTCCTAGTTTAAATCCTAAATAGGAATAAGCAGTGTCCCAACCACCTAACATACTGTAACCTTCAGTATCTTTATAAGTGTCGTAGGTATCTGTTGGCATAGATTGAACTAAATCATATTTTTTAGCTTTCATTGCTTCAACGATAGAATCAGAAGGAACACCTTTAGCAATAATCTTGTCTAATTTAGGTTTAGAACCATGGTAATATTTGTTTGGTAAATACTCTACTGATTCCCCTTTGACGATACTATTCATGTAGTAAGGACCAAATGATAATGGATTTTTACGAACGGCATCAGAACTAGCTAAATCAGCAATCGGAATATCCTTTAATTGATGATATGGTGCAGCATAACCCCATATTGCTCCCCCTGCTTGTAACATACCTGGGTCAACTTCGTTAAATTGAATGGTAATTTGCTTATCATTGTCTTTTGTAATCCCTGAAATTTCTTTTGCTTTGCCTGAATGATAATCATCCATACCGACAATATTTGAAAAATTATCGTCATAACGTGTAGATGGGGAATCTTTTGCACCGATAATCAAATACGGATACAATAAATCATCTGAATTAACAGTTTCTCCATCATTCCATTTCACATTATCTTTCAAAGTAACTGTTGCAGTCTTCTTTTCTTTATCTAGCTTAAGATCTGCAGCTCCACCATCCACGATTTTGAAAGTTTCATCTGTTTTAAACAAACCTTCATGGGAGATTGCCATAAATGAAGCATCATACGCATCTTGATACATTTCCCACTCGAACATTCCTTGGAACTGAGTATCCATAACTACCGCGACATTTAAAGTCCCACCTTGTTTTGCCTTAGACTTGTCTGCTGTAGTAAGTGGGAATTTTGAAGCATCTTCTGTTTCTGTTCCAGAATTTTTCTTCCCCGCATTATTGCTCCCACATGCTGCAAGTGCCACTACCGAAATAGTCGCTAGACCAATTAAACCTAGAATTCTTTTGCTCTTCATAGAATTTCCTCCTCCGACTTTTTAACCTAACCGTTGACGAGCATCAGCTGAACGCTTAATAGCTTCACCAACATAATTTATACTCAACATCAAGACTATAATTAGTATTGATGCGGGCAACCAAATCCATTGTTTGTTTTGGAGAACATCTCCATTACTACCAAAACCAATTAGTGTTCCTAAAGATGGAACGTTTGCAGGTAAACCAAAACCTAAGAAACTTAGACCCGTTTCAATACCGATATTCCCTGCAAAGTTTAGTGTTAAATTTGTGATGATTAAAGAACTTAAATTAGGCATCACTTCTCTAAACATAATTACTAACTGATTTGTCCCCAAAGTTTTAGAGGCACTGACATAATCTCTTCGTACTTCAGACAATGTTACAGAACGGAAAAGTCTAGCTTTCCCAACCCAGTAGAACAAACTCATAATTCCGACAAAGGTTAACACATTGTAATGTGGAACTACTGTAACTAATACAATAATTAACATCATTGTAGGTAAAACCATAACAAAATCAACAATACGCATTAAAATAATATCAACTACTCCTCCAAAGTAACCAGAGATAATACCGATACCAACCCCGATAATTGAAGTAATAATTGTAATAGCAAAACCAATCGTAATTGAGTTGCGAGCGCCGATAATTAATTGCCCTAATACATCTCGTCCACCCTCATCTGCACCGAGTAGAAACGTTTTCCCAGTATCCGTTGAAATAGATCCTGGTGGTGCGTATTTATCAAAGATATTAACATTCATAATAGTATCTTGATTGATGATAAATGCTCCAATGAACACAACTAATAAAATCACCACAAGTAACACTAATGAAAAAAGGGCTAATCTATCTTTTATAAACTCACGACCAATCATTTTCCACCCCATCGGAGGCGCTGATTGTGCCAGTTCGTTTCCATCCTCAGCAATATCTAGCTCAAGTGTCGTATGACTTTCTTGATTTCCATATAGATCTTTTTCTTCTTTGCTCATTTTTTTCCCTCCTTCTCTTGATTATTGGATACGAATACGTGGGTCTACAATACTCATAATAATGTCAGAAAGTAATGTTCCGACTAAAGTTGCAGTCCCTAGAATCAAGACCAGAGAAGTAATCACGGCATAATCACGTTGTGAAATACTTGTAATAAACAAATTACCAATACCTGGATAGCTGAAAATTCGTTCAATCATAACAGACCCAGCAATCAACCCAGTAATTTCATAACCCATAGTTGAGGCAATCGGTAATGAAGCATTTCTAAAAATATGTCTAGAATATACTTTGCTAGTAGGTACCCCTTTAGAACGAGCAGTACGAACAAAATCGAGCTGTTTAACATCAATTACTTCTGTTCTTAAATACTGAATAATAACAGTTGTGCTAAGAAGTGCTTGTGTGATAGCAGGTAAAATCATGTGATGTAGCTTATTGAAAAATACTGTCCAAAATCCACTTATTCCCACATCGACTGTTCCACTTGTTGGAAACCAGTCTAGTTTATAACCAAAAATAAACAGCATAATCAGTGCAAAGATAAAGAGTGGTATAGCAAAAGAAAAATAACTATACACTGAAACTATTTTATCTAAAATAGATTTTTCATAACGCCCTGACAGTAACCCTAATGGCAAGGCAATGACATAGGTAATAATAACTGTCAATAAAGAAAGCCAAATCGTATTTACTGCACGATCTCCGATAATTGAAGAAACCGGTAATTTATAGATAAAACTTTGTCCAAAATCTCCGTGCAACGCATTCCCAATCCAACGGAAATACTGTGTATACCAAGGATCATTTAACCCCGCTGCTGCTCGTAAATTATCAATCTCTTTTGGAGACATATTTGGATTAATCAAGCCAGTAAACGGATCCCCCGGCATAGCCTTGGCTAACATGAAAATCAAGATACTAAGAATGATAATTTGCGGGATCATCAGTAGTACACGACGTAATATTGTTTTCCACATTATTTTACACCCCCATTTTTCAACGCTACTTGGTGTGTTGGACTAAGCTTCGTTAGGTCAAACACCCGACCATTCTCATCATAGTAATCTTTTTGATGTTCTTGGTATTCTTTTTCAACTTCACGACGTTTTTCCATATGCTCATCGCGATGTTCCACGTCAATGCGCGGAATTGCTGATAAAAGGCGTTTCGTATAGATATGTTGCGGGTGATTATAAATGTCATCACGACTACCAATTTCTACAAAGCGACCTTTGTACATAATCGCAATGTTGTCACACATGTGTTTTACAACCCCTAAGTCATGCGAGATAAATAAATAGCTAAGACCAAACTCTTGTTGAATTTGCTTCATGAAGTTTAGCACCTGTGCCTGTACGGATAAATCTAGTGCGGACACAGGTTCATCAGCAACAATTAGCTTAGGATTCGTGGCAACCGCACGAGCTACCCCGATACGTTGACGTTGCCCACCTGAAAATTCATGTGGATACTTGTAAAGTGCATCGCTTGGCATTCCAACAATGTCTAGCAGACGTTTCACTTTTGTTTTTTCTTCTTGGTCGCTTAGTCGTTCAAAGTTATGGATAGGTTCACCAATAATATCAATAATCCGCTTTTTGGGATTCAGCGAGCTCATAGAATCTTGGAAAATCATCTGAACATCTTTGTTGTAGTTCATCTTGTGGCGAATTGATTTTTTCGTGACATCTTGCCCATTGTAGACGATTTTTCCACCAGTAGTTTTTTCCAAACCAACGATAGCTTTTCCTGTCGTTGATTTACCTGAACCAGACTCGCCAACTAATCCATAAGTTTTTCCTTTTTCAATAATAAAGTCGACCCCATCTACTGCGTAAACAAAGTCAGTCACTCGGTTAAAGAACCCGCTACGGATTGGGTAATGGACTTTTAAATCTTCAATACGTAATAATTCGTCTGTCATGCTATACCTCCTCACTCGCTAATTGATGCGCAATTTTCGCCCGTTTTTGTAACTCTGCTTCATCTTTTTCATTAAAATGGAAAGTCTTATAGCAAGAGCAGCGAACAAAGTGATTCGGAGATATTTCGTGTAATACTGGTTCTTTTTCATGGTCACTTGCAGGAATCCACGGAATCCGTGAAGCAAACCGACAACCATGACGAGGCAAGTTTTTAAGCGAAGGAACAACCCCTTCAATTACGTGAAGCTCTTCGTCATGTGCGTCCTCTTGCGGAATAGAGTTTAACAAGGAACGTGTGTAAGGGTGCTTAGGATTGTTAAACAATTCTGTAACACTGGCATACTCGACAAACTGCCCTGCATACATCACGGCTACCTTGTCTGCTGTTTCCGCTACCACTCCTAAATCATGAGTAATTAAAATAATTCCAGCTTCTGTTTCTTTTTGAAGTTCTCTAAGTAAATCAAGGATTTGCGCTTGAATGGTTACATCAAGAGCGGTTGTTGGCTCGTCGGCAATAAGGATAGACGGTTTAGCCGCAATCGCAATCGCAATAATCACCCGTTGACGCATCCCACCAGATAATTCATGAGGGTATTGTTTGGCGATACGAGCAGGATTAGGTATCCCTACTTGGGCAAGTAGCTCAAGCACTCGATCATAACGTTGTTCTTTGGTTAAATTTGTGTGATAGGAAAGGCTTTCACCAATCTGATCAGAAATTCTCATCAATGGGTTTAAAGCAGACAACGGATCTTGGAAAATCATTCCAATATCATTCCCACGAACTTGGTTATATAAAGTTTCATTTAATTTGGTTAAATCTAAATCTCCAAATAAAATTTGACCCGTTACACGTGTATTGTTTGGATCATGCAAGCCCATAATAGCTGTCGCTAAGGTACTTTTCCCTGAACCAGACTCTCCAACAATAGCCAGAATTTCATTTTTATTTAAAGTAAATGAAACATCATCAACTGCATCGTAATACTCGTCCTTCAATCTGAAACCTAAATGTAAATTTTGAACATCTAATAATTGATTATCCACAGGCATTTGAATACCCCTTTCTAGCTTCATACGTTAACCCAAAAATGACATATTTTTCGATTAACGTAGATAACTTGAAATTTTCAAGTTATTCTATCTTTTCTGCGTAAGATAGTTTCTAGTTAATTATATAGAGAATAACACCATAAATCAATCATTTTTAAAAACGAACGTTAATATTTCTGAAATTTCAAAATTAAATTCCCTTTCAATTGTTCGTATTTTTCAATAAATTCGAACTTATCTCATTAAAGATTAATTATTATTTAACTTTATGTTATCATATTTTAATAAATACAAAAAAAGATAGGAAATTCTCCTATCTTGATAAATTTAAACTCTGACAATAAAATTATTTTTCTAAACCTGTAATATAATCTACTACTTGACCAACCGTTGTAATATTTTCTGCATCTTCGTCTGAAATCTCTAAATCAAACTCATCTTCTAACTCCAATACAAATTCCATAACACTAATCGAGTCGGCATTCAAATCCTTTACGATATCCGTCGCATTGGTTATCCCCGCCTCATCTACTTCAAAATGTTTTGAAACTAGCGAAGCCACTTTTTGAAACACTTCTTCACGTGACAAAATGTCACCTCCCATCACAAAATAAACAACTACTCTATTACCCAAAGTCGATAATCTCAAGACTAATTTTACTGATTTCTCTTGGGTTTGTCTAGTTAATTTAGCAAAATGGTCTATTCCACTTCACTATTTTTTACTTTTTTTCTTGCTCGTCATAAAAGTCCACTAATTGTGCTACTACTTTTGTTTCTAACATCGTGTGAATTTGCGCAATGGTCGTTGCTACCGCATCCGCTCCAGTGGCTCCATGCGTTTTGACAACGGGTGCTTTCAACCCAAACAGAACCGCTCCCCCAGCGTTAGAGTAATCAAGCGTGGTTTTCATTTCCTTCAAGCCTTTTTTAAGGAGTAGAGCGCCAACCTTGCCCTTTGTTCCCTGAGAAAGAATTGCTTGTTTTAATAGGCTCATCATACCCATAGCTGTTCCCTCGATAGATTTCAAGACCGCATTCCCAGTAAAGCCGTCTGTCACCACTACATCTGCCACACCTGTTAAAATATCACGTGCTTCAACATTTCCAACAAAGTTAATCGCTGGTTCATCTAAAAGGAGGTCAAAAGCTTTTTTCGTTAAAGAAGACCCCTTTGTATTTTCTGTTCCATTATTCAGTAAGCCAACACGAGGATTTTCTATGCCACGGACATTTTTCGCATAAAAGGAACCCAGTACCGCATACTGTAAAAGATGTTTCGGTTCATTTTCTGCGTTTGCTCCTAAATCAAGCATGTCAAAAGCAGTTGCCCCGCCATCGCCTGAAATGACGGGTAAAGTTGATAATAACCCCGGACGGTCAACACTTTTAATCCGACCAACAATGAAAAGCCCCGCCGCAAGTAACGCTCCAGTATTTCCTGCTGAAAAAATAGCATCCGCTTTCCCTTCTTTTACTGCGGTCGCTGCAAGTACCATAGAGGCTTGCTTTTTCCGACGAATAGATTTTACCGGTTCATCATCCGAATTAATCTTTTCATCCGTGTGAATAATTTCAATGTTTGTATTGTCTGTCACATATTTTTTAATTTCAGATTTTTTTCCATAGAGTAAAAACTCAATATCTGGATAATTTTTCTTAGCGAGCATGACTCCTTCAACAATTGCCTTTGGAGCATTATCTCCACCCATCGCGTCTACTGCGATTCTCATTAGCTGTTCCCTCCAATGTGAAATATAGTTTTCTTTATTATAACACGTTTACTAATCAAAACTTTGTCCCGTTACTCCATTCGCATAATCCTCTGCAAGCTCTTGATAGGCTGGATTTTCCCACCATTTTTCTTCCTGCCAAATGTTTGCCGCTTCCATTCGCGCCACTTCTAAGATATTAAAATCTGCTACTAGATCGGCTACCAAAAAGTTCGGTACCCCCGATTGACGCGTGCCAAAAACTTCTCCCGCACCTCGTAATTCTAAATCTTTTTCAGATAAAATGAAGCCGTTATTCGTTTCCGTCATGATTTTCATGCGTTCTTTTCCATGCTCTGTCTTAGGATTTGCTACCAAAATAGCATATGACTTTTGCGAGCCACGCCCCACACGTCCACGTAGCTGATGTAGCTGTGCTAGTCCAAAACGGTCGGCATCCATAATCACCATGACCGTCGCATTCGGTACATTCACCCCAACTTCGATAACGGTCGTTGACACCAAAATATCGTAGTGATGATCTTTGAACGCCTGCATGATTTCCTCTTTTTCTTGGTTTTTCATTTTCCCATGTAAAAGGGCGATATGGATACTCTCTCCATAATGCACTTTTAGCTCTTCTGCTAAATCAGTCGCATTCTTCAAGTCCATCGCCTCTGATTCCTCAATCAAGGGAGAAATCACGTACGCCTGATGTCCTTTTTCTAGTTCCGCTTTTACTCCGTCTAACACCGTTGGAAGCTGTTGATGTCTCACCCAGCGTGTTTCAATCGGAATCCGTCCAGCGGGCATTTCATCAATGATGGACACGTCCATTTCTCCAAAAGCAGTAATTGCCAAGGTTCTAGGAATTGGCGTCGCCGTCATGAATAACACGTCAGGGTTTTGTCCCTTCTCACGTAAAATTTTCCGCTGATTTACCCCGAATCGGTGCTGTTCGTCGGTAATCACTAAGCCTAAGTTTCGAAAATCCACACCCTCTTGTATCAGCGCATGCGTACCCACTAGAATATCTAGTTCTCCATTGGCAAGCTCTGAGAGTATCTGTCTACGCTCCTTCGCCTTTGTCGAGCCAGTTAATAGAGCGGTGTGAATTTCTAACGGATCAAAAAGATCATTTAAGCTCTCTAGGTGCTGTTGTGCTAAGATTTCTGTCGGTACCATCAGAGCAGATTGAAAACCAGCTGTGGAGGCTGCATACATCGCAATTGCCGCAATGACTGTTTTCCCGCTCCCCACATCCCCTTGAAGTAATCTCAGCATGTGTTCGCTACTTCGCATATCTCGAGCAATTTCATTCGTTACTCGCTGTTGTGCGCCAGTTAATTCAAAGGGGAGGTGATGTGTGAAATCTTTTAGTCGTTGAACATCATAAAGAATTGTCTTCCCGTTACTTGTCGATTTTTCTTGTTTTCGCAAACCTTGAATGCGCATTTGAAAATAGAAAAACTCTTCAAATTTCAATCGGCGTTTGGCTTGGTCATGCGCTTGATTATTTTCGGGAAAATGCATATCATAAATAGCTTTTTTTCTATCAACTAGCCGATATTTTTCTCTTAGAACTTTTGGTAAATTTTCGGGAATCAGCACCCCGTAGCCCTTATCAAATGCTTCTTTGATAAATTTCACCAATTCATTTTGTTTGACCGACTTATTTACATGATAAATGGGGGCAAATTCTTCTCCCTTTTGAATCGATCCAAGAATTTTCATCCCCGTTAAAGATTTTCTTTTAGCATCCCATTTGCCGTAAACTGCGATGTCTTGTCCTGTTTCAATATTTTTTTTCAAATAGGCTTGATTGAAGAAAGAAACAATCACTACTGCTCCTTCAACCAAGATTCTAAAAATTAACTTATTCCGTTTTCCGTAATATTGCACAGACGGCTCCGCTATCACAGTTCCTTTTAACGTCGTTTTTTCTCCGTCCCCAAGCTCAAAAATACTTTTTTCAGAAATATCCTCATAGCGAAAAGGATAATAGGTTAATAAATCTAAAATCGTCGTAATACCAAGCGTTTGTAGTGACTCCGCCTTTTTGGGCCCGATTCCTTTTAAATTGCCTTCTACTAAATCCTCTATATGCACATTTTCACCCCGCTTTCTTGAATTTTGCTTAATTATTATACCACGTTTCTGAGGGATTCTTCTTGGCGTTGTACACAAAAACTCGAAAGCCCCACGACTTTCGAGTAAAAATTTTCATTCATTATTCAGCTGAAAATAGATAAGGATAAACTGGTTGATCGCCTTGATGCACTTCAAATTCAATCTCTTCATCCATTTCATTGACTGCTGCCACGATTTTATCGACTTGGTCTTGGTTGCCGTCCTCACCGATAATAATGGTTACAATTTCTGTTTCATCTGTAATCATTTTTTCTAAAGTGACAATCGAAGCACTAACAATATCTGGTTCTGAAACGACAATCTTGCCGTCTACCATACCGATATACTCATTCTTACGAACAGAGAGACCGTCAATCGTTGTATCACGCACAGCCGTTGTTACTTGACCGCTTGTCACATCCTCAAGAACCTCTGTCATAGCATTTTTATTGTCTTCAATAGAGTGTTGGTCATTAAACGCAAGTAATGCCGTCATTCCTTGAGAAATTGTCTTAGTTGGTACCACTACTACTGGCACGTCTGCAACTTCTACCGCTGCATCTGCTGCCATGAAAATATTTTTATTGTTCGGTAAAATAATCACTTTATCGGCATTCACTTCATTAATTGCGGATAAAATGTCCTCTGTTGAAGGATTCATCGTTTGTCCGCCGCTAATCACATAGCTTACGCCCATAGATTTAAACAGGTTCGCTAAGCCTTTGCCTGCTGCAATCGCAATCACCGCATAAGGAATACGTGCATTTGGTGTTTCTTCTGCAAATTCTTTGACCTCTTTATCATGTTCAAGAATCGTTTCATGTTGCAAACGCATATTATCTACCTTGACTTTGACTAATGAACCATATTTTTGACCATAGTTCATGACTTCGCCCGGTTGTTCCGTATGCACATGAACCTTGATGATTTCATCGTCATTGACAACAAGTAAAGAATCTCCTAGACCATCTAGGTAGTTACGGAAGCCTTCGTAATCAAATTTATCCGTTACGGTAGGGCCTTCACCAATACGCACCATGATTTCTGTACAATATCCATAATGAATATCTTCTGTGGCTAATTGACTTTGTACCGAACGATGATGTTCAGCGTTCACCATTTCGTCCATTGCTGCTGGACTAGGTTCAAATGTTTCTGATTCAAGGTATTCACCTGTTAGGGCAGACAAAAAGCCTTCGTAAACGTAAACAAGTCCTTGCCCACCTGAATCTACGACACCTACTTCTTTCAAAACAGGAAGCATTTCAGGAGTTTTAGCTAAAGCACGTTTTGCCCCTTTGACAACTGCCTTCATCACTTCAATTACGTCATCAGTTTCCTTGGCTTTCTTTTCACCTGACATAGCAGCGCCACGAGAAACGGTTAGAATGGTTCCTTCGACTGGCTTCATTACCGCTTTATAAGCAGTTTCCACGCCACTAGTAAACGCATGTGCTAAATCAGCAGCAGTCAAGCTACTTTTTTCTACAATTGCTTTTCCGAAACCACGGAATAATTGTGAAAGAATGACTCCAGAGTTTCCTCGAGCACCCATTAGTAGCCCCTTAGATAAGGCTTGCGCTAATGCGCCAACCTTTTCATCTGTTGCGTCTGATACAGCTTTAGCACCAGTAGACATTGATAAATTCATATTTGTACCTGTATCTCCATCAGGAACTGGGAATACATTTAACGAGTTGACATACTCAGCATTTGCTCCTAGACGAGCAGCGCCAGCCTGAACCATTTCTTGGAACTGACTCGCAGTAATTTCAGTTACACTCACTGACCTTTTCCTCCTATTAATTACAGCTATTATTCTTGGATAGTTTATTCATTCTCGGACTAATCTGGAAGGACGCGCACTCCTTGAACAAATACGTTCACAGAATTTGCTGTAACACCTAGCATTGTTTCGAGATTGTATTTTACTTTTTCTTGAACGTTACGTGATACTTCGGAAATTTTCGTGCCGTAGCTAACAATAGTATAAACATCGACAGCTACTCCATTTTCCTCTTGGCGCACAACAACGCCCTTGGAATAGTTTTCCTTGCGTAACACGGTATTTAGATTATCTCTGATTTGGTGTTTGCTAGCCATACCTACGATTCCGTAAATATCTGTAGCTGCACCGCCAACGACAGTAGCAATAACTTCGTTAGTTACTTCAATTGAACCTGCTGAAGTCTGAATTATAACAGCCATATTGATTTCCTCCTGTTTTCAAGGGATATAAATTAAATCCTCATGAATTTCTCAATCTATTTTATCACAGAAACTTATATTTATAAATGATAGGCTATTCAAAATAAAGGTAACAGGCTATAATTTACTTCATTTTTCGTAAAATGTCAAACATCCATGGAAAATAATTCTTGCAAAAATAGTTTAATTATGGTAAATTATCCAAGTATGAGCGAAAGACTCTTGCTCCAAGACAACCTAGAAGGAGGAGAAAATAATGGCTAAAGTATGTTACTTCACAGGTCGTAAAACATCTAGTGGTAATAACCGTTCTCACGCTATGAACAAAACAAAACGTACAGTAAAACCTAACCTACAAAAAGTTACTGTTTTAATCAACGGTAAACCTAAAAAAGTTTGGGCTTCAGCTCGTGCGTTGAAATCAGGCAAAATCGAACGCGTTTAATTTTATCAATAAAAAGATTTGAAGCCTTGCTCTTGCTTGGCTTTTTCTTTTCCCCAAAAATAAGACAATCTACAGACTTTTCCCCTCTTTTGTGCTATTTTATACGTATCCATATTATAGAAATGAGGCTACGTTCATGAATGATATTCGTTTAATCTTCTCAGACTGTGACGGCACGTTAATCAATAATAAGGCAAGACTAACCAAGCGCACGATTGACGCTGTAAAAGAAGTTTCAAAGAAGGATATTCCTTTCACCCTAATTTCTGCACGCTCTCCAGAAGAAATGCTTCCCTACTACCAAAAACTCGGACTGGATACACCGCTTATTGGGTATAACGGTGGAATTGTCGCCGATATTTCACAAGAAAACGGACTGGTCGTGTTAGATAGTCAACCCATTCATGTAAACGAGCCATTTAAAATCTATTTAGAAGTAAAAAAGCATTTTCCGAAAATTAGCGTACAAGTTTATTCAGATATTTATCGTTTTGCTGACAGCGAAGATGACGGAGTTCTCCTTCAAAATAAATTGACAGGGATTAAAGGAAAAATTACTGATGTGGAACGCATGATTGCTAAAGGGGCACCAATTCATAAAATCATGATGATAGGAGATAGCGAAGAAATTCCAGCTTGCGAGGCCTTTTTGAAGAATAACCTAGAGTTAAATTCTTCTATTCACCAATCTGGCAATAATTACTTAGAAGTAACCAACGAACAGGCGACCAAAAGTAATGCTATCAAAAAAGCCACCAAGCAAATTTTTGCGACACAGCCTGAACATGTCATGGCAATCGGCGATAATTATAATGACTGGGAGATGTTGAAATACGCCGCTTTCGGTGTAGTTATGGGAAATGCACCACAGGAAATTCAAAATTCCTTGCATTATATTACCACAGATAACGATCATGACGGAGTTGCCGTAGCACTTCAAAAGTGGGTATTATAAGGATTTCAATTAAAGAAAAAACCGGCTATCTCTAGTCGGTTTTTCCTTCTTATTTCTCATACTTTTTTCCCTCAACCACATGTGCGGCATGACTAGCGGTTTGCTCAAGGAGCTGCATAATGTGAGGATCGTCTAATGTGTAAATCATTTGCTTACCGACACGTTTTTGTGTGATAAGTTGGTGTTCCCTCAACATTTTTAATTGATGGGATAGATTGGACTGCTCCAAAGACAACGTCTCCGTCATTTCTGAAACACTCATTTCCCTTTGATTTAACAAAAACAAAATCCGCACCCTTGTAGAATTACTCAATAATTTGTATATACGTATCGTTTCTTCAAGTACACTTTGATTCATCATCGTAGTCATAATCTCACCTCATATACAATTACGCACTTAGGATAATGTACCTCTAATTCTTTAAGCGCTTTACCTCAATTTTATACTATTTTATCCAAAAAAGTGAGAAAATGTTCCGTTTTCTAGCAGAATGAAAATTCCCAAAGCAATATAGACAATAATTGTCGTCCCATCGCTATATTTTTCGAGAAATTTACTAATCACTGGCAAACGACTAGCTTTTAAACCAAGCCAAAAGACGAGATTCATTCCAATGAAAAAAACAAGGAGAGCAACTGGGATAAAAATTGGTGCCAATGTCGAAAAATAAGGCACATAGATAGCAATATTATCAGAACCACAGACAGCAACGGTAATTAATACAACGGTTATCATCAAATTTCTCTTTGAATTTTCAAGTTTTTCGTTTACCTTTGCCTCTTCTTCATCTCCTGAAAAAAGTAACTTTATCCCCAAAAGAATCGGAATAATTCCAAGCAAGCCCAATATCCATGCTTCAGGAATTGTTTTTAATACATCCGCCAGTAATAAGCTAATCAAAATTAAAATCGCTGATCCGACCAAATAGCCGAGATAGATACTCGATTTTTTTGCATTCTTTTTCACCGTGGCAAAAATCAACGTCAGGATAACAATGTAATCAATATTGGTGGAACAAAAGGCAGCCGCAGCTGACAAAATAACTTTTAACATGAATAGACCTCCTATATATGAAAATAAAATCATATGAATTTATTTTCATATATCATAACATAGGAAGAATCTCATGTAAAAAAAACCGTTTTTCTAATTCGTCCGAATCGCATAGGAATCTAGCAAAATCCGAGCAATAACTGAAAGTGGCAATCTTGAACGTACCTCATATTCTGGAAAATAGGAGCCCTCTGATTTAAACCCAGTAAAAACAATTTCTGATAATCTTGCTAGAGGACTATTTCCATTGGCGGTAATCGTAATGGTGCTGACTCCATTTTTCAAACAATTTTTCAACGCAGTCACAAGTTCGGGTGTTTCTCCCCCAAGTGAGATGAACACCACAATATCCTTTTTATCAATTTTCTTACTCATGCTAGTGATAATATTAGGGTCTGTATGCTTCTCGCTATACTTATCTAACAATTGAAACTTGACGTTCATTTCTTCTGCTATCAGCTCTGAAAACCCTCGAGCAAAGATAAAAATTCGACTCGAAGCCTTAATTTTTTGAATCGCGTCCTCAATCGTTCCACTATCTAAACGATTAATTGTGCGTACAACCTCCTGTTCATTTTTTAAGATTGCTTGTTTAATTTCCGCATCAATCTTTTCCACCCCTGAAAAATTCACCGCTGCATTGGAACGTTCCTTTAAATGATGCTTAAACGAGGTAAAGCCCTCGTACCCTTTTTTCTTCATTGTCCGTACAATCGTTGCCGTAGAAACATTTGCTTGCTCACTTAGCTTGACGATTGAAAGATTTGGAATCTCCGCTACATGACTTTCAATATACTCCCATAAAAATTTCTCTGAATCACTTAACGCCTTCTCCGTAGCCAAATTTCTCCCTCCCTTTTATTCTTCTACTCTTATTGTTTTTCATCATAACATTTATCATCTGATTAAACAAAATTGTAAGAGTTTTCACCTTGAACCATCAATTATGAAAACATTTACAAATAAAATCGCTCATAATGAGGAATGTAGGGGAAAGGAGTAAAAAAATGACAACTATTTACACATGTACCATGAATTTAGCAATTGACCTTTTTATAGAAACCGATACCTTATATCCAAAAGTTGTAAATCGTACGATAGACGATGAGATACAAGCAAACGGAAAAGGAGTGAACGTTTCCCTCATTCTAAAAAAACTAGGACAAGAAAATACGGCAATTGGGTTTAGCGGGGGATTCACAGGAAAATATATCGAGAACACCTTAAAATGCACTGGTATTCAAACAAATTTTATTCAAGTTCCCGGAATGACGAGAATCAACGTATTTACTCAAGTGAATGAAGAACAAACCGAGTACAAGCTGGTAAATAAAGGCCCTGTAATTCCTGAGAATGAGATTGAAAAACTTTTGACTGTTGTGAAAGGCATTGAAAAAGGAGCATTTCTCTGTGTTTCGGGGAGTTTACCACAGGGTGTCTCAGAAACCATTTTAGTCGAGTTAAGTAAACTTGCCAAAGAACAACACTTCCATCTCATTTTGGATAGTAGTTATCAAAGTGTCATGGATTGCTTACCGTATCAGCCTTATTTACTCAAGCCAAATGAGGACGAGTTAGCCGACTGGTTTGGACAAAAAGAGATTTCATTTGAGGAAATGCCAAAATACCTCAAAGAGCTTTTAAATAAGGGCGCTCAAAGAATTTTACTATCTTTGGGTGATAAAGGTTGTATTTATGCAGATAAGGAAACACTTCTTTATGGAAATGCTCCGAAAGGGAAAGTTGTAAATACTGCTTGTGCTGGGGACACATTGCTAGGAACTTTCATAAAGGGAAATATTTTGGGAGAACCCCTAGAAGAAACATTGAAAAATAGTATTGCCGCAGGAAGTTCGACTGCTTTTCGTAAAGGTTTAACAGATTTTAGCGACTTAGAAGCTTTAAAGGAACAAATAACCATAAAACAATTGGAAAAAGAGCCACACTTGCAAGGTGGTATGTAACATTACTCTTAGCTCATCATGAAAGGAAGAATGGAAATGACAAAGTATCAATTGGTTGCCGCAACAGGTTGTCCGACAGGAATTGCTCACACTTATATGGCACAGGAAGCGCTAGAGCAAGCAGCAAAGGAAAAGGGAATTACGATTAAGGTAGAAACACACGGGCAAGTGGGGATAGAAAACGAGCTTTCACCAACAGAAATAGCAGAGGCGGAGGCAATTATTATTGCCGCAGATAAGGATGTTCATGCCGAACGTTTTGCAGGAAAACGAGTCATTGACGTTCCCGTTGGTAAAGGAATCAAAGATGCAAAACAATTGATTGAAGACGCCCTTGCTGGAAAAGGAAAAATCCTCGGTGGCGTAAAAGATGTCGATGTTGACACTCTCGAAAAGGAAGAAAGCGAAATTTCAGGAATTGGGCATAGCATTTATAAAAACTTGATGAATGGTGTTTCACACATGCTACCGTTTGTCGTCAGTGGTGGGGTATTAATCGCTATCTCTTTCTTATGGGGGATTTATTCGGCTGACCCAGATAGCGCACAATACAATCAATTTGCCGCCACATTAAAAGATGTCGGTGGGCTAGCAATGGGCATGATGGTCCCAATTCTTTCAGCTTATATTGCAGAGGGTATCGCCAAACGCCCTGGTTTAGTGGTAGGATTTGTTGGCGGATTAGTTGCTAGCAATGGAGGAACAGGGTTTCTTGGAGGAATCGTTTCAGGTTTCTTAGCGGGTTATCTCGTTTTACTACTGGTTAAGGTTTTCAAAAATTTACCAAAATCTTTGGATGGCTTAAAAGCAATTTTCCTTTATCCTGTTATTGGTGTGGCGATTACTGGACTACTTATGGTGCTTTTATCTGGTCCAATGTCCTCTATCAATCAAGGTATGATGGACTTCTTGGCAGGATTTGAACATTCTAATCCTTTAGTTTTGGGCGTGATTGTCGGTTGTATGTCTGCTTTTGACATGGGAGGTCCTGTAAATAAAGCTGCTTATGTAACTGGTACGGCACTTCTTGCCCAAGGAAATACAAGCTTCATGGCAGGCGTTTCCGCCGCATGTATCGCACCGCCACTTATTACAGGCTTTGCTGTCCTATTTTTCGGGAAATATTTTGATTCAAGCGATAGAAATGCTGGATTAGTAAACTTCATTCTTGGCTCTACACATATTACAGAGGGGGCGATTCCATTTGCCGCAAAAGACCCACTTCGCGTGTTGCCAACAATGATGTTAGGTTCTTCTATTGCCGCTGTTTTAACTTACATGTTTGGGGTAAAGGTACCCGCACCACATGGCGGTTTCCTAGTGTTACCTGTTGTTACTCACGGTTTATTATGGGTCACAGCTATTCTTGCTGGTTCCATTACAGGCGGAATCATTCTTGGATTTATCCAAAAACATCGTGTGGAAAAAATGGAAAAAGAAGTTGCTTAAATAAAATGGGGGAGAGGGAGAAAAATTATGACATTAATCAATCAAAACTATGTGTTCGTAGATGAACCATTGACAAGTAAAGAAGAAGCTTTGAAATTTTTATCAGAAAAAGCTCACGAGTTAGGAATTAGCTCCGCTGTGGAACCCGTCTATTCAAGTTTTCTACTAAGAGAAACTGAGGGAACTACTGGAATGATGGACGGTTTTTCTATTCCACATGCGAAAAATAGTGAAATCAAAGAAGCAAGTATTCTTATCGTGAAAACAACAGCTAGTGTGGAATGGGATAGCTTAGACGGTAAACCAATCAATGTAATTATCGCTTTACTTATTCCAGATTCAGAAACGGGCACCACCCACCTAAAATTATTATCAACGATTGCTAGACAATTGATGAAAGCTGAATTTAAAGAAAAACTACAAACATTAACTTCCGCAGATGAAATAACAAATTATATCAATAGAATCTTAGAAAACGAGTGAGGGAAAATAAGTGAAAATATTAAGTCAAAATAAATTAACTGCATTAAAAAAATTATCTAATGAGGACGGTGTCATCGCCGCCCTAGCTATCGACCAACGAGGTTCGCTAGAAAAAATGATTGCAAGTGAAAGTGAAAAACAAACAGGTGTAGCGGAATTGATTCAATTCAAGGAACTCATTTCAGAAGAATTAACGCCTTACGCTTCTTCCATTCTTTTAGATCCAGAATATGGACTACCTGCTTCAGAGATGAAAGCGGAGCAAGCAGGCTTACTTCTTGCGTATGAAAAAACAGGCTATGATGCAAATGAAATTGGAAGATTGCCTGATTTACTACACGTGTGGTCGGTGAAACGTTTGAAAGAGGTCGGAGCAGACGGCGTAAAATTTTTACTCTACTATGATGTGGATGAGGCAGAAGAAATTAATCAAAGAAAACATGCGTTTATCGAGCGAATCGGCTCTGAATGTGTGGCAGAGGACTTACCATTTTTCCTAGAGCTACTTTCTTACGATGCAGAAATTGACGACAATAATAGCAAAGAATATGCAAAATTAAAGCCGCATAAGGTTATTGATATGATGAAAGAATTTTCTAACCCACGCTATAATGTAGACGTATTAAAAGTGGAAGTCCCAGTGAATATGAACTTTGTGGAAGGCTACGGAAATGACCCTATCTTTACACAAGAGGAAGCAAAACAATGGTTTAAAGAACAAAGTGACGCCACTGAATTACCGTTCATCTTTTTAAGTGCGGGCGTGAGTGCCAAGCTCTTCCAAAAAACGCTTCTACTAGCAAAAGAAGCCGGTTCAACCTTTAACGGCGTGCTATGTGGACGAGCAACTTGGAAAAATGGAATCAAGCCTTTCGCAAAAGACGGAGAACAAGCCGCTAGAGAATGGTTACAAACCGTTGGGAAAGAAAATATCCAATCGCTCAATCAGCTTTTAAAACAAACAGCTACGCCTTGGTTTGATAAAATATCTATGTAAAAAGGAGAGAACCCAGAAAAAATTCTGAGTTCTCTTTCTTTATTCCTTATCAAAACTAGGTTTATAAAAGTTACGATTATCCAAGCCAAAGACACGTGGCGTATATTCTCCAGGTCCAACTTGAGCAAGTGCCGTTGTCAACATTTGCATCGTTGCATCAATATTATCAATATGATGTAACATTTCTGCCTCCATAATTTTTGGACGAACAGGCGAACCATATTCAAGCAAGCCGTGATGTGCTAAAACCATATGGCGTAATAGAATCATATCCTCATCTGTATCATCAATTTTCAGCTGTAAAGCAGCTTTCGTAATCTCTTCATCAATCAAGGCAATATGTCCGACTAAGTTTCCAGCTAATGTATATTCTGTTCCAACTGGGCCGGTTAATTCAATCACTTTCGCTAAATCATGCAGAATTACTCCCGCATAAAGAAGTGACCCATTTAATTGTGGATATTCACTCACCATGGATTTTGCCAGACGTAACATAGAAACGGTGTGGAACGCCAAGCCCGTTTCAAACGCATGGTGGTTTGATTTTGCGGCTGGATATTCAAAGAACTTGTCTTGATATTTTGTCATAAGGAAACGAACAATTCGGTTCCAATGCGCATTCGTAATTTCAAAAATCGTTTGGTTGATTTCTTCTACCAAAACTTTTTTCGCTACTGGCGGTTGTTCCTTATACAATTCAGGATCACTTGGTTCTTCCGCCGTTGCCAAGCGAAGTGAAATTTGATTCACTTGTGGCATTCCTTGATACAATTCCTTTTTCCCACGCATGTAGACCACTTTTCCAGGTATAAAGTCACGGATAGATTTTTCATTGGCATCCCAAAGCTTTCCGTCAATTTCTCCACTATCATCTCTAAAAGTAAAAGCTTGATATTGTTTTCCATTTCTCGCCGTGCGTACATCCGCACTTTTGATGAGGACAAATGTTTCAAATTGTTCATCAATCCCGATTTCTTTTATTTTTTTCACTGATTCTCCATTCCCCTCTTATAAATTTACAACAGTTTGTTGATATTCTTGGTAATAGTTTCCCATTTGCTCGTCACTCGATAAAACAATGACCTGCTGTTTCTTTCCAAATTCTACCAAGACCTGTGCTAATTGTTCTTTTCTTCTCGAATCATAATGAAGCCAACCGTCATCCACAATAATTGGCGATAAGTTTTTCGCTTGATTGGATATAAAACCTAGTCGAAGCGCCATAATGAGCTGGTCTTTGGTTCCCGTTGATACATCTAGCACTCGGAAATCTACACCCTTTTCATCAATTAAATGAAGTATTTCTTCTTCCTCGACAATCTCTCTATAACGTCCCTTTGTTAAAATTGAAAAATAATTCGACGCATTTTCAAGTAGCTGTGGTAAGGTTTGGTCGCTCATTTCATTGATTAAATCATCCATCAGCTGACTTAACGCCATTTGGCTCGTCCAAACTGCTGCTAATTCTTTGATTTCATCTTTCACATTGGCTTGTTTTTGGTACAAATCATCCAAAGTTCCATCCCCAAGTACACGGTCACGCTCACTTCGAGCATTGGCTTCCTGATAGTTCAACTCATTTAACTCTTTTTGTAGAAGTTCTAAGTGGCTCGCAACTTTTACATAGTTTTCTTCAATAGTCGTCGTTTGTACCTTTTCAGATAAATCAAAGACCCCTGTAATCAATGTACGTAATCGCTTTTCTTCCTCTTTTGTTTGCATATTTTCTTTATTTTTTTCTAAAAATGCTTGAATTTCTGCAATATTTTCTAGCTTATACTGTGCCAAGATTGGTTGAATTTCTATCAGAAACTTTTGTTGCCCGTCATTTACTTCCTGAATACGCTTGGTTAAATCCGCAGAGTTCCAATCCTTTTGCTCTAGCTGCTTATCGGTCATTCGTTCCTTAAACACATCTACTGCCTTGAATTGTTCCTCAACCGTCTTATTTTGTAGCGGTACCCAGTCTTTTACCAACACTAATTTTTGTTGGAAAACACTCAATGCTTGTTCCACTTTTTGCATTTCTGTCTGTTGATTTCCTACCTGTACTAATTTTTGATGGAATAGCTCAATATCAGAGGAAGAATGTAAAATCGTTGAAACTTTATCCATTCGTCCTAGATGAGTTTCCTCCACAAATTCCACCATTTTATCATCAATGATTTGGCGTTCTTCATCAATTTCACTCATGTTTTCTTGGCATTCTTCAATAGACTTTATATACTCTTTTTGTCTTTGAAGTAAATCTTCAAATTTTCTAGCAACATTTTCTGGAATTGACGAACGTTTTCCTTGATTCAGCACCAGTGTACCAAGCACGCCACAAACTAACACGATGATTGGTAAAATAAATTTGGTTGGACTAGCCGTTAAGAAAAACATGAGAACTGCAAGCACCAAAGCTACCAGAGCAGGCACAACTGGCGGCATACCCGAACTTTTTTGCGCACTTCTAGGCTCGGTAATTTGTGGATAGTCTGCTTGTAAATTTTTTATTTTTTGATTAACAGAGCGTTCTTGTTCTTCAAGAGTTGCATAATGTCTTTCATCGTAGGTAAAATCATTTTCCAACCTTTGCGCACGCTTTTGTTGTTCTTCTAACCAGATTTTCTTCTCCACATCTAGCTTAGTTGGTGGGAGTGACACATTCCAGCCCCATTTTTCAGACAAGTTTTGGAGAATTTTTTGATTTTCTGCTAAATTTTCTTGAACATTTTTTGCATGTTGAGAGAGCTTTACAACTTCTAACGATTGACTCGCTAATTCATCAATCGCTAATTTATTAGCTTGATAAAACTCAAATTCTTTTGTTCTACCACCAACTTCTTTTTCTAATGCTCGCTCACGTTCCACATTAAAATGGCTTTTATCTTCTTTAAATTTTTGCGCTTGCCGTTGAACCATTTCTAGCTTACGAACGTCCTCATTCGTCAATAATTCAACTGTTTTGGCTTTTTCTGAGGCAACTACCCAAGCTTGATAGTTTTCAAGATTCTCGTATTTCTTACGCAGCTCTTCCTTTTGTTTAAATAATACATCATACTCTTTTTGCTTTTCAGTCGTTTGCTTTTGCGTTTGTTCAAAGCTTTCCAAAATCTGTTGAAATTCTTCCTCGTGAGCTACTTTTTCTTGAATCATCTGCTCTAGTGAGGTTAATTCCATCATTTTTTGATTCAGCTCTTTTTGCTTCGCTTTCGGCGTGTAGAGGGCATTCGCCGTTTTCAGAAAGTTTTTCTTTTGTTCAAAAAGCTGTTGGGAGCCCGTCGAAGCAATCGAAAACAAGCTTTTCTCCAATTCTTCACTCGTCAGCCCTTTTAGCTCGTTTAGCTGCTCCTGTTGAAAAGTAAACACATTAGTAAATAATTCTTTATTTAGGGTTCCTAACAATCTATCTAGCAATTCTGCAGTTCCAGTTTCTCCAGTGTCTGAAATAGTCACTTGAGGGGTATTTTTCTTCACACCGTTCACTTGATTATTGTAACGAGTCAAGACAACCTCTTGATATTCCTCCGTTTGAAACCAAAGCGTGCCACCATATCGCTTACTAGAAAGAGGTTTAAAGTCACGATTAGATTTCCCACCATTTTCAAAACCAAACAATAAATATTTGATGAAATTATAAAGGGTGGATTTTCCTGCTTCATTTTCTCCAAAAATCAATTGGTTTCCCTCTATAAAAACAAACTCTTGGTTTTCAAATTTCCCAAAACCTGTAATTTCAGCTTTTAAAAGTTTCACGCTCACCCCTCCTCTACTTCAAATTTATCAAAGAAACTCTCTTTTACTTGTTCTAACACACTAGCTTTCCATTCTTCATCAATGTTTAATTCCATTTTCTCAAAAAGTGGCAGAAACTGTGGATTCCCCTCAAAATCATCGGCTAATTTTCTCAAGTTCTCCTCGACCGTTTGACGATTCACTGGAAGAACAATTTTTTCTTCCTCCGAGGTCGTGCCTTTCAGCTTTATTTTGCTGATTTGTAAACGAGTTGGAAAGAGCTGTTCAAGCTCATCTGCAAGCTCCCCTTCCTCCACTTTTTGAACGAAGTCACTGCCAAATTGAGCCACATCAAACAGGTCAAGCTGTAATAGGACTAACTTATCCGTTTCCTCGATTTTTCGCTTCACCACTTGTCTGAGCTTTGCTAAAGCGGAAGAGAGATTTTCAATATCCTTTAATGAAATTTCTTCCCGTACCCAAGAAACCTCGGCGACAGGAATAAAATTCGTTTCAAAACTCGTTTTTGTCAGCTCAACAAGTAACACGCCACCAATTTGCGTTTCCTTACGTGTGTGTCCTTGCGGCGTGCCAGAATACTGCACCCGTTTATCTCCTGACATATCGGTCGGTACATGGATATGTCCTAGCGCCCAGTAATCATAGTTTTTTGCCTGCATTTGCGTTACAGAAAACGGTGCATAGCTTTGTCCACTCTGTGTGATATTTCCAGCTTCTCCATGGTAAATTCCCACTTGAAAATCTGTTTCTAGCATATTTTTCGCTGGAAATTCCAGTACCTTTTCTTCATTAAGCCAACGATGATTATAGCTAAAACTTGAAATGGCTACCTTTTCCTGATTTTTCGTCACGAATGGGACAGTTTCCACCGCTTCGTTGATAAATAAATGAACATTTTCTGGCACGTCATACCAATAACGATTGGGTTCATAATAATCATGATTGCCAAAATTCATAAATACCGCAATTTTCTGCTCTTGTAATCGTTCAAACTGTGCGTTCAACACCCGTTGGAAACTCATAGAGGAATGTGGCTGATGAAAAGTATCTCCTGCTAAAATAACAAAATCCACTTGTTCCTCAATCGCAACTGTGGCAATATTTTCAATTAATTTTCTCTTTGCTTTCTCAAGTAGGTTTCCAAATTCTTGATTTTTAGGTTGAATCCCTTCAAATGCGCGGTCCATATGTAAATCCGCTGTATGAATAAATCGCACCATACTTTTCACTCCCAACTAGACAATCGTCTGTTCTCACTAAGGATAATTTTACCATAAAAAACAAAGATTTCTCTTCTTTGGTAACGAAAAACGAGGATTTCTCCCCGTTTAGCTTGTTTTTTGTTTATCTTTACTTTGTATCACAGCGACAAGTCCTGTTTCAAATGAAAACTTTGCAGTATCTGTAATAAATTCATTACTCGATAAAGAAATTGGTCTAGCAAAATCTGTTTTCGGTAAATTATATTTTGCTCCAACAAGTTCTAAGCCTTTGACAGCAGTCAGGCAAACATAGGCTAGATAAGTCATTTGTTTTTCTCGTGTAATGGTGTATTTTCCAGGATGATAATAAGTAATCTCATTTTGTTCATCCAGTAAATGAATTTGTGAGGCTACCGACTCAAAGCGTTCATCTAGTGGTAGATAAAGATTCGATAAAAAATGGTCTAGTCGTCCGCCGGTTGCCCCAAAGACCCAATACTGTGCCTTCGGGTAATTTTCTACTGCATAAAGTAGTCCTAGCTGCATATCTGTATCATCTTTTTCAGGAATCGTCCGATACAGCTTTTTCGCATAGCTTTTTACCTGTTGAAATTCTTCCTCATTCATAGAGTCATAATCCCCCACAGCGTAATTGAGTGGAAACCCTCCCTGCATTAAACGAAGTCCACCTCTATCCACACCAATAAAGAACGTATCCGCCTGTTGAAACGGTTTTAATTGCTCTGCCAAGTGAACATCGCCACCTGCAACAATCACTATATTTTTCATAAGCGCCTCCTAGGCTAATTCAGCACGAAGCGCGTCCATTCTTTCCTTAGGGTTTTCCGCATTATAGACGTAAGAACCCGCTACAAAAACATTTGCCCCAGCTTTTTTACATGCGCCAATCGTGGTATTATCCACGCCACCGTCCACTTCAATATCAAAAGTAAGACCTTTTTCCTCTCTGATTTTCACCAACTGTTCCACCTTTTCCAAACATTCAGGTAGGAATTTTTGCCCACCAAAGCCCGGATTTACCGTCATGATTAACACTTGGTCTACCAGAGATAACACATGCTCAATCGCCACAACGGGTGTTCCCGGATTAATCACCACACCAGCCTTTACACCAGCCTCTTTAATCTTTTGCAAAGCACCATGAATGTGCGGAGTGGATTCTTGATGAATCGTTAAAATATCGGCACCCGCATTCGCAAAATCTTCGATGAAACGTTCAGGACTTATGACCATCATGTGAACATCTAGCGGCAATTTAGTTACTGGACGAATCGCAGAAACAACATTGGAGCCGAGGGTAATATTGGGAACAAATTGACCGTCCATCACGTCAACATGGATATAATCAGCGCCACATTTTTCGACTAACTCAATATCTCGTTGTAAGTTGGCAAAATCTGCACTAAGGATTGATGGAGCAATTTTCATATCGTTTTCCTACTTTCTTTTTTTCTTTTGATAAATTGGTTTTCGATTCTCGATTTCTGATAAAAATTGAAGATAATCTTCATAGCGGCTTGTCATAATTTCTCCCGATTCCACCCGTTTTTTCACTTCACAGTCGGGTTCATGAAGATGGAGACATTCACGGAATTTACAAAATTGACTGGCCGCTCGCATTTCTGGAAATTCTTCGGATAGCACAACAGCTTCCGTTTCAAGAAAATCAATCGAACTAAAGCCAGGAGTATCCGCAACAAGTCCATCAAAAAGTGGCAACAGCTCCACATGTCTAGTCGTGTGACGCCCACGTCCTAAGGAATTAGAGATTTCAGCAGTCGCCAGTGCAAGTTCAGGAGAAATTTTATTTAGCAGGGTCGATTTCCCCGCCCCTGATTGCCCCATAAACACCGTCAATTGCTCTGGAAAATAGCTAATCAACTCTTGAATTGCTTTTCCATTATCCGAGCGCCTCGGCAGGATAACAGGATAACCAATTTTCCGATAACCCTCCGCAATCTCAGCAATTTCTTTGAATTTTTCATCGGTTAATAAATCCGTTTTTGATAGATAAATAATTGGACGAATCGCATGGTATTCCAAAGTCACAAGAAAACGGTCGAGTAAATTGGCGGAAAAGTTCGGCTCAACCACGCTCATGACTACTACTCCTTGGTCGACGTTTGCTACTGTTGGACGAATTAGCTCATTCTTCCGAGGTTCCACCTCAAGTAAATATCCATCTGTGAGATTCTCACTCTCAAATACCACCTCATCCCCAACTAACGGAGAAATTTTCCGATTCCGAAAGTTTCCACGTGCACGGGTTTGATAGGTTTCCCCGTCTGAATAGATATAGTAAAAACCGCTAATTGCTTTTCTTATCTGTCCTCTCAAATTCACCCTTCTTTCTCTTTTCTATTCTCCTCCTAGTTTATCATAATTCACTGGTTTTTCCTTAGTAAATAAGAAAACACAGACGAAATTCATCGCCTGCTCTCATCAATTAACCACGTACTTTATCTGTTAAATTACGTAGTGAGTTATAAATTTTATATTTTATTGGTTGAATGACTAAATCAAAGGAACCAATTTTTTCTTCAACATTTCCGGTAAAGGACTGCTTGAATTTCAATACGCCATCGCTCCCGTCAAAGTTCCCGTTAATTCCGTAAAAATTATACTTCGGAATACCACGTTCCACGGTTAACTCAAGCATTTTATCTTGAATTAAGAACGGTGCATAAAAATTCTTGTATTTGTCATACGTGCCACTAAACAGGTAAATCACCTCGTGTGCACCGATAATAAATAGCGCCCCCGCCAAGATAATATCCTCGTTGCCGTCTTCTTTACGAAATTCTTCTGCCTCTTTGATTCGCTTATCAAAGGTTCTTAGCTCATCCTCAAATTCACGTTTTTGATTATTTTTTTTTCGAGAATTAGGATTTTTTTCTAAGTCTGCATAGATACCATTTAACCGTTCTTGTAGCTCATTTTTCCGCTGGTTCAAATTATCAATATATGTTGCAAAATTAATTTCTGCCACGACAAACTTCGCACTGTCGCCAAATTCTTTATAAACGGTTTGATAGTAGCTTAAATCTTTATCATTAAAACTCCGACGTTCTGCCGTGTGTTCGGTTAATTTTTTAAACTTCGGTAGCTCATCATAGTCTAGGTCACGAATCTGAATCCCAAATTGAGCGGTTTTTTTCAAGCTGTAATTGGCGTCCTTTTGGTAGGATTTGCGTAAAGATGTGGCCTCTAAACCCTCCATATCTTTAACGAAAACCCAGCGTGGAGAAGAATTAGAAAACCCGTGCTCAAAACCATGATGAGAAAAACCGAGTGATTTCAATAATTCGAGTGTTGCATTATCTGGTTTTCCAACTGCGGTTCCATTCCAATCACGTTCTTGGTAAGTAATGTTTGGCGTCATAGTGACATAAAGTGCACCCTTTTCCTTTAGATATTTTTTCAAGCCATCAATAAAGGTGGTCACGACTTCTTTATTAGAATAATCAGCGATAAACCCGCCGTCAATATCATAGTAGTAGCCGAAACGAATTTTCATTCGTGCCAGCATTGCCGAAGCCACGACCGTTTCTCCGTCCTTTACACCCACGTATTCTGCCGACCAACCACGTTGTTCACGCAAGCGTTTCATTGCAGGTGTTTGTAGAAAATTACTTAATTCATTATTTAACGCATGAGAGCGAAATTCTTCTTCTGTTAAGGTTGTAAAATTCAAGATAATCTCTCCTTCTTTTCCTTAATAATTCTAGGTTCTTCACGGGTATTTGTCAATGAAAAGAAAAGAAAAGGCTAGGATATTTAGACTTTCTCCTAACCTTTTATAAGCTATTTAATTTTTAATGGTTTCAACTGTTCTTCAATTTCAGCCAATGTGTCTCCCGCCTGAATTAATGCGGCAGCAGTATAAGCACCTTCAATGAATGCCACATCATAAAGATGAACTTTTTTTTCTGTTAGTTCGATTGCCATTTCAAGATTCATTTTCGCACTACCTAAATCATAGAACACAAGCAATTCATCTGCTGAATTTTCCTCAATTGCCGCCTGTACTCGTTCAAAGCTCGTACCGACTTCACCGTTTTCTAGCCCGCCACCAGTCGTGATAGGAACATCCTTTGCGACCTGTACTAATAAGCGTTTTAAGCCGTCAGCAACCTCGGCAACATGTGAAACTAAGACAATTCCTAAGCTCATGATTGCACCGCCTTTAACAAAGAATCAAAGAGATACCCGCTTGATACAGCTCCAGGGTCAAGGTGACCAATCGCACGCTCACCAACATAGGAGGCACGCCCTTTTTTCGCCACCAAATCTTTGGTGCTTTCGACTGAAACTTGTATGATTTCTTCTGTTAAATTTCCATGAGTTAGACTAGCCGAAACAGGTTCCCACACGTCAACCATTGTTTTATCTCCAAGAACTGCTCCGCCACGTTTCTTAATTCCTGCTAAACCTGCCAAAACTAGGCTAGCTATATCACTTGATTCACCGGCAGCTTTTGACATTTCAAGAAAAGCAGTTCCGTATAACGGGCCTGAAGCACCCCCTACCTTTGAAATTAGTGACATTGCTACTAATTTCAAAATATCCTGTACTGTTTCTGGTGATTTTTGTTCCAAACTTTCCATGACTGCGGTCATTCCTCGAGCCATATTATTTCCATGGTCTCCGTCACCAATCGGCGTATCTAATTCACTAAGATACTCTTTTTTCTCTTGAATGATTGTGTTAAAATTTTTCAACCATTCCTTTGTCGTTGTTTCCGTTAAGTTCATCCTAATTCCCCCACGCAATGGTTCTTACAGGTGCTTCAATTGCTGTTAGCCATTCCTCATCTACCAAACGGAGCATTGTAAGTGAAATTCCTGCCATATCTATTGAAGTCATGTAATTTCCAACTTTAGTATAAAGAATCTCTAGTTCTTCTTCTGAAAGCAAATTCAACACGTCATTCACGAAAACATATTGTTCCATAAGCGGTGTAGCCCCCATTCCGTTAACGAGTACCGCATAACGTTCTCCTTTTTGGAAGTCGAAAGATGCTTTTAATTTACCGACTAATTCTTGTGCCAACTCTTTTGAAGGGCGAAGTTTTTCTCTACGATAGCCGGGTTCTCCGTGAATACCTACACCAAATTCAATTTCATCTTCTTCTAAAACAAAACCAGGTTTTCCAACCTCTGGCACTGTTGCTCCAGATAAAGCTACCGCAATCGTTTTAATTTCTGGAACTAATTTATTCGCCACCACTTCAATTTCATCAAGAGTAGCACCCTTATTTGCATAATAGCCTAAAACCTTATGCACAAAAATGGTTCCCGCAACGCCACGTCTGCCTTGTGTATAAGTACTATTTTCGACAGCAATATCATCATCAACAATGATTGATTTCACTGCAATATCATCCATATCTGCTAAATCCTTTGCCATATCAAAATTCATCACATCACCAGAATAATTTTTAACAATGAAAAATGTTCCCTTTCCCTTATCTACCGATTTCACTGCTTCATAAATTTGATCTGGTGTTGGCGAAGTGAAAACTTGTCCGCAAACAGCTGCACTCAACATTCCCTCACCAATAAAACCAGCATGACTTGGTTCGTGTCCACTGCCTCCACCGCTGACTAAAGCCACTTGGGGAGAATCTTTTTTCTCATCATTACGAATCAAGACCTCTGTGTCCTCTACTCGTTTCACATAGGTTGGATAGCTTTTGGCAAGACCTTCTACCATTTCATCTACCACGTCTGACGGATTGTTAATAATTTTTTTCATCTTCTCTTACTCCTTCCATGCAGAGCGAAGAGGAATGTTTTACTTTCCTTACGCTCAACTTTCTAACGAGCTAAAATTGTTTCCGCTTTCATTTATTTCTAATGAAGTAGCTTATAGATAACTACATGAATATTTTATCATACACAGAACTAAAAACTAGGAGAATTGCTTGAAATAATTAAAAATTTACGGTGAAATTTGAAAAAAGTGTGAACGAATCCTTTTCTTCAAAAAAAGACCCAGAGAAGAAACTTCCCTGAGCCTGAATGTCACTCTTAAACAATGTCACCTGAACCATAATCTTGATCTTCTGCAGCTAATTGTGCTTCAACATCTGAGATACTGTATACATTTTCTGAGTTTTGTGAAACAACATCTTTTGGTTCCATGTTACGGTAACGAGCCATACCAGTACCAGCTGGAATGATTTTACCAATGATAACATTTTCTTTCAAACCAAGTAATGGATCTTTCTTCCCGCGGATTGCAGCATCTGTTAAGACACGAGTTGTTTCTTGGAACGACGCAGCAGATAAGAACGAATTTGTTTCAAGGGATGCTTTTGTAATACCTAATAACACTGGACGACTTGTTGCAGGAGTGCCACCAGCAATTAATGTTTCATAGTTAGAAGCCTTGAAGTCGTTAATATCAAGTAAGGTACCAGGTAAAATTTCTGTATCGCCTGGATCCATGACACGGACTTTACGAAGCATTTGACGAACCATTACTTCAACGTGCTTATCTCCGATTTCTACCCCTTGCATACGGTATACTTTTTGTACTTCAGCAAGTAAGTAGTTTTCAACAGATAATACATCACGAATTTGTAACAAGTGTTTTGGTTCAATTGACCCTTCTGTGAGTGGCGCACCACGATGAATTTCATCGCCGATAGCAACTTTCATACGAGAAGTATACGGTACTGTGTACGTACGAGTATCCGTATTCCCTTGAATCGTCACTTCTTTTGTACGTGTAGAAGCTTCTTCTGTGATGTCTGTTACAGTCCCTGTAACTTCGGTAATCACTGCTTCCCCTTTTGGATTACGTGCTTCAAAAATTTCTTGGATACGAGGAAGCCCTTGAGTAATATCTTCACTTGAGGCAACCCCACCGGTATGGAACGTGCGCATGGTTAACTGTGTCCCTGGTTCACCGATAGATTGAGCGGCAATTGTCCCGACAGCTTCCCCAACTTCTACGGCATCTCCGGTTGCAAGGTTCATACCATAACAATGTTTACATACCCCATGTTTTGTATTACATGTAAATACGGAACGGATAGTTACAGTTTCAACACCAGCTTCGATGATTTCTTTCGCTTTTTCTTCTGAAATAATTTCGTCGTCGCCAATAATTACTGCACCAGTTTCTGGATGGAAAACTGATTTACGAGTATAACGTCCAACTAAGCGTTCTTCTAATGTTTCGATAATTTCATTTCCGTTACGGATGGTTGAAATTTCAAGACCACGGTCAGTTCCACAATCATCTTCACGAATGATAACATCTTGTGCTACATCAACTAAACGACGAGTAAGGTAACCTGAATCGGCGGTCTTCAAGGCGGTATCGGTCATCCCTTTACGCGCACCATGCGTTGATAAGAACATTTCCAAGACGGATAGTCCTTCCCGGAAGTTAGAAACGATTGGTAATTCCATGATACGTCCGTTTGGCGCAGCCATAAGTCCACGCATACCGGCTAACTGTGTAAAGTTAGAGATATTCCCACGGGCTCCAGAATCACTCATCATAAAGATTGGGTTATCTGCAGATAAACTATCTTGTAGTTTTACTTGAATTTGGTCTTTTGCGTTGTTCCAGACACCGATAACCGCTTCATAACGTTCATCATCTGTAATCAACCCACGGCGGAATTGTTTTGTAATTAATTCCACTTGTTTGTGCGCTGCATCAATGATTTCTTGTTTTTCAGGTAAGCCAGAAATATCGGCAATCCCTACTGTTAAACCAGCATGTGTAGAATGGTGGTAACCTAAGTCCTTCATACGGTCAAGCATTTCAGAGGTTTCTGTTGTCTTGAAGCGTTTAAAGACTTCCGCAATAATATTTCCAAGATTTTTCTTCTTGAATGGTAAAACAAGTTCTTGCTCTTTAATAAAGGCAGGAATATCTGTTCCACGTTCCACGAAGTATTTATCTGGTGCTTGTACCGTTAAGTTAAAGTCTGTTGGTTCATTCAAGTAAGGAAATTCCTTAGGCATGATTGAGTTGAAAATAATTTTCCCAACAGTAGTGACTAATGTTTTTTCTTTTTGGTCATCTGTCCAAGGCTTATCTAAAGATTGAGGCGCAATCCCTACACGAGTGTGTAAGTGAACATAGCCATTTTTCCATGCAAGAACGGCTTCGTCTGCATCACGGAAAATCATTCCTTCGCCTTCACGGCCTGCTTGTTCCATTGTCAAATAGTAGTTCCCTAATACCATATCCTGAGATGGTGTAACCACTGGTTTTCCGTCTTTTGGATTCAAAATGTGTTCTGCCGCAAGCATTAATAGACGTGCTTCAGCTTGAGCTTCTTCTGATAATGGTACGTGAACCGCCATTTGGTCTCCATCGAAATCGGCATTATAGGCTTCACATACAAGTGGGTGAAGACGAATCGCACGTCCTTCGATTAGGACTGGTTCAAACGCTTGGATTCCTAAACGGTGAAGAGTAGGTGCCCGGTTAAGCAATACTGGATGTTCTTTAATAACATCTTCTAGTACATCCCAGACTTCATCGTCTTGACGTTCAATTTTACGTTTGGCATTTTTAATGTTTGACGCAATTTCACGTTTTACTAATTCATGCATAACAAATGGTTTGAATAATTCGATAGCCATTTCTTTTGGAAGTCCACATTGGTACATCTTCAAGGAAGGTCCAACGACGATAACGGAACGACCAGAATAGTCAACCCGTTTTCCAAGTAAGTTTTGACGGAAACGACCTTGTTTCCCTTTCAACATGTGAGAAAGAGATTTTAACGGACGGTTCCCAGGACCTGTAACTGGACGACCACGACGACCGTTATCAATCAAAGCATCTACGGCTTCTTGCAACATACGTTTTTCATTTTGAACGATAATATTTGGTGCATTTAAATCTAACAAACGTTTCAAACGGTTGTTACGGTTAATGACACGACGGTATAAATCATTCAAATCACTTGTCGCAAAACGTCCACCTTCTAATTGAACCATTGGGCGCAAATCTGGAGGGATAACTGGAACAACATCCATAACCATCCATGAAGGTTTGTTGCCTGATTTACGGAACGCATCTAAAATATCTAAACGACGAATCGCACGTGTACGTTTTTGTCCAGAAGCAGTTTTCAACTCTTCTTTTAATTCTGCCACTTCACCTTCAAGATCAACGGCATCAAGAAGTTGTTTAATTGCTTCAGCACCCATTGCTGCATGGAAGCCTTGACCATATTGCGCACGTTTTTCACGGTATTCACGTTCAGTCAATAATTGTTTCTTTTCAAGAGAAGTATCACCAGCATCAATCACTACGTACGAAGCAAAGTAGATAACTTCTTCTAAAGCACGAGGACTCATGTCTAACACAAGACCCATACGTGATGGAATACCTTTGAAATACCAAATATGTGATACAGGAGCCGCAAGCTCGATATGTCCCATACGTTCACGACGAACTTTAGAACGAGTAACTTCTACACCACAACGGTCACAGACGATACCTTTATAACGAATGCGTTTATACTTCCCACAAGCACATTCCCAGTCTTTAGTTGGTCCGAAAATACGTTCATCAAATAACCCTTCACGTTCGGGCTTCAATGTACGGTAGTTAATGGTTTCAGGCTTTTTGACTTCACCATAAGACCAGCTTCTTACTTTTTCTGGAGAAGCTAGACCGATTTGCATACTTTCAAATTTGTTTACATCGATCAAAAGGGGTTCCCTCCGTTTCTAATTTTAGAAAAGTTAGGGGATTGTGAGCCACCTTCAAAGAAAATGGCTCACTTTCTCGTAACTAGATTAATTCTTATTCTTGTGTATCTTCAGCTGTTTCAAAAGCTTGTTCGGCTGCTTCTTCTGCCGCTTCTTTTTCTTTCGCCGCTTGTTTTGCGGCTTCTTTGGCTTGATGTTCTTCAGCATATTTTGCTAAAGCGTCAACAGTGATTAAATCATCATCGTCATCGTCCATATCACGAAGTTCAACTTCTTGTTCATTTTCGTCAAGGACACGCATGTCAAGACCAAGTGATTGTAATTCTTTTACTAATACGCGGAAGGATTCAGGTACGCCCGGTTGAGGAATACGTTCCCCTTTCACAATTGCTTCATAAGTTTTCACACGTCCCACAACATCATCAGACTTGTACGTCAAGATTTCTTGTAGAATGTAAGCTGCACCATAAGCTTCCAATGCCCATACTTCCATTTCCCCAAAACGTTGTCCACCAAATTGCGCTTTCCCACCAAGCGGTTGTTGCGTAACAAGTGAGTAAGGTCCGATTGAACGAGCATGTAATTTATCATCAACCATGTGGTGAAGTTTAATCATATACATGACACCGACAGAAACACGGTTATCAAAGGCTTCCCCTGTACGTCCATCATAAAGCACAGTTTTCGCATCTTTTGCCATACCAGCTTCTTGAACGGTATCCCAAAGATCATCATCGCTAGCTCCATCAAAGACTGGTGTTGCTACATGAATGCCAAGTGAACGAGCAGCCATACCTAAATGAAGCTCCATTACTTGCCCAATGTTCATCCGAGAAGGTACCCCTAATGGATTTAACATGATGTCGACTGGTGTACCGTCTGGAAGATAAGGCATGTCTTCGACTGGTAAAATACGCGAAACAACCCCTTTATTTCCGTGACGACCCGCCATTTTATCCCCAACGTGAATCTTACGTTTTTGAACGATATAGACACGGACTAGCATGTTAACTCCTGGTGATAATTCATCGCCAGCTTCACGAGTAAAGATTTTCACATCATGAACAATACCATCGCCACCGTGAGGAACACGTAGAGAAGTATCACGAACTTCACGAGCTTTTTCACCGAAGATTGCATGTAGTAAGCGTTCTTCAGCAGATAATTCAGTCACACCTTTAGGAGTAACTTTTCCGACTAATAAATCGCCTTCTTTTACTTCTGCACCGATACGGATAATTCCTAGTTCGTTAAGGTTCTTCAAAGCGTCTTCCCCAACGTTTGGAATTTCACGTGTGATTTCTTCAGGTCCAAGTTTTGTATCACGTGCTTCTGATTCATATTCTTCAATATGAATCGAAGTATAAACGTCATCTTTAACCAAGCGTTCACTCATGATAACGGCATCTTCATAGTTATACCCTTCCCATGTCATGAAGGCAACCAATGGATTTTGACCCAAGGCTAACTCTCCACCTTCCATAGAAGGACCGTCTGCAATAATATCTCCAGCTTCAACTTTTTCGCCAACTTCAATCAATGTCCGTTGGTTATAAGAAGTTCCTGAGTTAGAACGACGGAATTTTGTTACTTTATATTTATCTAAGGCGCCATCGTTCCGACGAATACGGATTTCGTCCGCATCGGCATATTCGACAACTCCGTCATGTTTGGCAATAAGTGCAGCTCCTGAGTCATGTGCTGCTTGATATTCCATCCCTGTTCCAACAAATGGAGCATGTGGGTCAATCAATGGTACCGCTTGACGCTGCATGTTTGCACCCATCAAGGCACGGTTGGAGTCATCGTTTTCCAAGAAAGGAATACATGCGGTAGCGACTGCAACTACTTGCTTAGGTGAAACGTCCATGTAGTCAATTTTGTCTACAGAAATTTCAATATTGTTCCCTGTTGAACGCGCCATAACAACCTCTGTTGCAAAGGTACCGTCTTCGTTCAATTTTGAGTTGGCTTGGGCAACAATATAATGATCTTCCACATCGGCAGTTAGGTAATCAATGTGTTCTGTTACACGATGATTGGCACGGTCTACACGACGGTAAGGTGTTTCGATAAAGCCATATCTATTCACCTTTGCATAAGAAGAAAGCGAGTTGATAAGCCCGATATTCGGACCTTCTGGCGTTTCAATCGGACACATACGACCATAGTGAGAGTAATGCACGTCCCGAACTTCATAACCCGCACGATCACGTGTTAACCCACCAGGTCCAAGTGCAGAAAGACGACGTTTGTGTGCAAGTTCAGATAATGGATTATGTTGATCCATGAACTGTGACAATTGAGAAGAACCAAAGAACTCTTTGATACTTGCAACAACTGGACGAATATTGATTAATTGTTGTGGTGTAATCGTTTCGTTATCTTGAATCGACATACGTTCACGAACCACACGTTCCATACGAGCTAACCCGATACGGAATTGATTTTGTAATAATTCACCGACTGAACGGATACGACGATTCCCTAAATGGTCAATATCATCTACATTGCCAATATTTTCCATTAAGTTTAGGAAGTAGCTCATAGAAGCGATAATGTCCGCTGGAGTTACTGTACGTACTTTATCCTCTGGGTAGCCATTTCCGATAACGTTTACTACACGTTCTGGGTCAATGGGTGAAATAACTTTAATTGTTTGGACAGTCATTGGTTCCGTCACTACTGCATCTTCACTTGGGTAATAAGTGATTGCATTCAGACCGTTTACCAAGAATGGATCCAATTTATCCATCACATCATGGTCGATCACTGTTCCGCTTTCAACAAGAATTTCCCCTGTTTCTGGGTCAATTAATGTTTCAGCAAGTGTTAAGTTCAATAAACGAGTACGTAAATCTAACTTTTTATTAACTTTGTAACGACCAACTGCTGCTAAGTCATAACGTTTTGGATCAAAGAAACGAGCGTTTAACAAATTACGAGAAGAATCTGCTGTTTTTGGTTCGCCCGGACGTAAACGTTCATAAACGTCTTTCAATCCTTCTTCGGTACGAGAATCGCTAGCATTTTTGTGTAAATCTTTTTCAATTGTATTACGTAATGAAGCACTATCTCCGAAAATTTCTAAAATAGTGTCGTCACTACCAAAACCTAAGGCACGTACTAATACTGATAATGGAATTTTACGTGTACGGTCGATACGAACATAGGAAATATCCTTAGAGTCCGTTTCCATTTCTAACCAAGCACCACGGTTTGGAATAACCGTTGACCCGAAGCCTTCTTTTCCGTTTTTGTCTACTTTCCCATGGAAATAAACACCCGGTGAACGAACTAATTGAGAAACAATAACCCGTTCTGCCCCGTTGATAATAAATGTTCCCATTTCAGTCATCAGTGGGAAATCACCAAAGAATACTTCTTGTGATTTGATTTCACCTGTTTCACGATTTGTTAAGCGTAAAGTTACGTGTAATGGTGCAGAATAGTTTGCATCATGCGCGCGCGCTTCGTCTACTGTGTACTTCGGTTCTTTCAAATCATAATTCACAAATTCCAAAGATAAGTTATCGTTGAAATCATGGATTGGCAAGATGTCTTCAAACATTTCTCTTAGTCCTTCATCTAAGAACCATTTATATGAGTCTGTTTGAATCTCTACTAAATCTGGTAATTCCAACACTTCACTGATACGCGCGAAACTTCTACGCTCGCGATGTTTTCCGTATTTTACTACGTGTCCAGCCAAGCTCTTCACACCCCTTAAATAATTAGTCCAAAACAACGCTGAATTGGCTTGCTTAAATATTACAATTTCATTACTATAACATTAAATTTACGTCACTAATAAAGAATTTAGTCGTTTTTAAGCAAAAAAAAACCAAAAATAGATTTTCAATCTTCTGTTAAATTGATGAATTTCTACTTTTGTTCCTTATAAAAAACCTATGCGGACAATATTTCGCATGAGATTTATGCTAATTTCAGATAGTTTTTGCAATTTATAATTATATCTTGTTTTTTCAATCGTGTCAACAGTTTTCTTTTTAGGTAGGTTTTGCCTTGAAATCTTAAGAAATTCATAAAAAAAGTGGAACACCATTCGAGGCATTCCACATAAAATTTTATTCTTCTGTTTCTTCGATTTCTATCACATTTAAGCTAAGTTCGGCAAGCTGAGCTTCACTGACTAGAGAAGGGGCTTCACTCATTGGGTCACTGGCTTTTCCGTTTTTAGGGAAGGCGATAACTTCACGAATGTTGTCCTTACCAGCTAGGAGCATTACCAAACGGTCAAGACCTAGTGCCAAGCCACCATGCGGAGGAAAACCATAGTCTAGTGCATCTAGTAAGAACCCAAATTGGGCACGGGCAGATTCTTTGCTGAAGCCTAACGCTTCTAGCATTTTTTCTTGCAAGTCACGTGTATAGATACGCAGTGACCCACCGCCTAATTCATAGCCATTTAGCACGACATCATAAGCTTCCGCATAGACGTGAGCAGGGTCGGTCAATAGCTTATCTTCATCCTCTGCTTTTGGTAAAGTAAACGGATGGTGCGCTGCCATGTAGCGTCCTTCTTCTTCTGAGTATTCAAACATTGGCCAGTTCACAACCCATAGGAAGTTAAATTTAGATTCATCAATTAAATCTAATTCTTTGGCTAAGCGTGTCCGGATAGCGCCAAGAGTTGCTGCTACAACATTTGCTTGGTCAGCTGCAAATAATAATAAGTCACCTGCTTGCGCTTGAGTGGCTCTAATTAATTCTTCTGCAACATCTCCTAAGAATTTTGCAATAGGTCCATTCAAGCCGTCTTCTGTCACTTTCACCCAGGCGAGGCCTTTCGCACCAAATTGTCCCGCATATTGACCTAAAGCATCTAAATCTTTACGAGAGTATTTCTCTGCCGCCCCTTTTGCATTGAGTGCCTTGACTTGTCCGCCTGCTTCCAATGCTCCTTTGAATACTTTAAATTCTACATTTTTCATCACAGGTGCAACATCCATTAATTCCATTGCAAAACGTGTATCTGGTTTATCCGAACCAAAACGAGCGATTGCTTCATCATAGTCCATACGTGGAAATGGTGCAGGAATTTCTAAACCAAGCGCATCTTTCATCACTTTCACCAACATGTTTTCTGTCAATGTTTGAATTTCTTCAGGCGATAAGAAAGAAGTTTCTAAATCCACTTGGGTAAATTCAGGTTGACGGTCACCACGTAAATCTTCATCACGGAAGCATTTCACGATTTGATAGTAACGGTCAAAGCCAGCATTCATCAATAATTGTTTAAACAACTGTGGCGATTGTGGCAATGCATAAAAATGTCCTGGATGTACTCGACTTGGTACCAAGTAGTCACGTGCGCCCTCAGGAGTCGATTTATTCAGATAAGGTGTTTCTACATCAATAAAGTCTGCATCATCTAAGAAATGACGGATAGATTTTGTAACTGCATGACGGAGCTTGAAGTTTTTAAGCATGCTTGGACGGCGTAAATCGAGGTAACGGTATTTCAAACGTGTTTCATCACTCGCTGTAGTTTCGTCAGCAATTTCAAAGGGAACAGTTTTTGAAACATTTAAGACAGTCATTTGACTGGCTTCAATTTCAATATTCCCTGTTTTCATGTTTGGATTTTTTGAAGAACGTTCTACAACCGTTCCCTCAACTTCAATCACATACTCGCTACGGACAGTTTCAGCAGCGGTTACGACTTCTGGGCTGGCTGTTTCTGGATTGACGGTAATTTGTACAATCCCTTCACGGTCACGCAAATCTATAAAAATAAGACCACCAAGGTCACGACGTTTTTGCACCCAACCTTTTAAGATAACTTTTTGACCTAAAAATTCTTCGGTCACTAGACCTGCATACATGGTACGACTACTCATTATTCTTGTTCCCCTTCCATTAATTCATCATAGATTGCATCAAAGTTTGTATAAACTTCTTCTAGCGAATAACTTTTTTCTTCACGTGTTTTGGCGTTCTTAATTTTCACAATACCTTCTTCTAACTCGCTTTCGCCGATAGTCACGACTAATTTGGCACCAAGTTTATCGACTGTTTTAAATTGCGCTTTAGCTTTGCGGTTTAAGAAATCACGGTCAGCAGAATAGCCTTGCTTGCGAATAGATTGAACCAATTTCAGACTTTCAACATTGACTGCTTCTCCAAGTCCAACCACGTAAATATCTAACTCGTTACCTGTTGGAATTTCCACGCCCTCTGCTTCAAGCGTCAAAAGTACCCGTTCAATCCCCATGGCAAAACCAAAACCTGGTGTTTCTGGCCCACCAAAATATTCTACAAGTGAATCGTAACGCCCGCCAGCAGCAATGGTTGTTTGCGTATTTCCAATAGCATCACTCATAATTTCAAAAATCGTATGATTATAATAATCTAGTCCACGAACCATGTTTGTATCAATCACATACTCAATATTTAGTGCTTCGAGTAACGTTTTGACTTGTTCAAAATGTTGACTGCTTTCTTCATCTAAATAATCTAAAATAGATGGTGCATTTTCAACAACTACTTTGTCTTTCTTGTCTTTACTATCTAATACACGTAGCGGATTTTCATGTAAACGTCGCTTAGAATCTTCACTTAATTCTTCGAAATGTGGTTCTAAGAAATCAATCAATGCTTGACGGTAAGCGGCACGACTTTCTTTATTTCCAAGTGTATTAATGACTAATTGAATTTTTTGAATGCCTAATTGGTGGAAGAAATCCATTGCCATAGCGATACTTTCGACATCTGTCGCAGGATTTTCAGAACCAAACGCTTCGACTCCGATTTGATGAAATTGACGTAAGCGCCCTGCTTGTGGTCGTTCATAACGAAACATTGGCCCCATGTAATAAACTTTATAAGGTTTCACATGTTCAGGACCGTATAATTTATTTTCCACATAAGAGCGGACAACTGGTGCGGTTCCCTCTGGACGTAGCGTGACGTGACGTTCCCCTTTGTCATAAAAATCATACATTTCTTTTGAAACAATATCCGTTGTATCCCCCACAGAACGAGAAATGACTTCATAGTGTTCAAACATTGGCGTTCTTATTTCACTGTATTGATAGTCGCTAAACACTAAACGTGCCGTATCTTCGATAAATCGCCATTTTTCACTGACACCCGGTAAAATGTCGTTGGTTCCCTTTGGTCGTTGTAATAAGCTCATTAAATTCCATTCCCTTCATTTTTTCAAAATTTTTTACACAAAAAAACTCGCCTAATCCTACTCTAATCATAGAGTAATCAAGGACGAGTGAATGTTCTCACACGCGGTACCACCCTAACCACGAATATTCGTTTTGAATCTTGCATTACTAGGTGTTTAACGCCCCTTATCTGCGACTTGCTAACTTTTTGATAATTTCTCAAACAATTAGGTGTTTATTTAATTTTTATACTGCCTTTTTAAATCTCTAACAGACTTAATTTCTCTGTCAGATTTTGACTAGCAATGGGATAAAGATGCCCATAAGTCCCTAGTGTCATTTTAATATCATGATGTCCTAGGCGCTTTTGAACGACTAGCGGACTTTCGCCAATAGAAATTAACATTGAAGCGTGTGAATGCCGTAATGAGTGTAATTTGATAGGTTGAACATTCGCCTTTAAGGCTAAATGCTTTAACCAATCACGCCACAAACTATCACACATAAAACTGCCATCTATCTGGCAAACATAAGCCATTTCGCCGATAGTCCCCTGTTTCTCTCGCCATTCTAAAAGCATTTATAACGTTTTACCGTCAACGCCAATTCGTCGCCTACTAGCCGCTGTTTTGGGCGATAAAAGTTGGTTGTCAGTCTTACTCCGATAATACAACGTTTTTTCAATCGTTATCATCTGCTCTGAAAAATCAATCTGTTCCCAATTCAGCGCTAACATCTCGCCAATACGCAGACCTGTCATAAACAACAAGCGAAAGCCTGTTTTTTGTAACATTTCTGTATGTGTGCTAAACAGTAGCATTGCTTCAAACTGTCTGTACTCGTCCATCGTCCAAAACTCAATTTTTTTCTTTTGAGTTTCTCGCATTTCACCGACTTTGCGCACCCAGTTTTCCGTCATCAGTTCATACACAATTGCACGTTCAAAGATTGAGCTTAAACCTGTCGTGAGCCGATTGACATAGCTGATACTAGCAGGTTTCTCCCGTTGTGTCTTTGTTTTTAACATGTATTGTTGAAAGGCGTGAATATCTAGGGCTGACAGTTCACTGAGTTTGCGACCATGAAAATAAGTTAATTGTTTACGAAGATTAAAGCTCAAACTTGTAAAAGTTGAAATTTTCACTTGCGTTTCATACCAAGGTAAAAAAATCTCCTCAAAGAAAACTTCAAAACAATCATATTTTTGATGAATTTGTTGTTTCTTTTCTTCGTCTTTTGCTTGATATTCTTGCATAAAAACGAGGTAGGCTTGTTTGGCTGCTCCCGTAGTTTTAAATCCTCTACGAAACTTTTGGACTCGTTTGCCATAGTTCTCTTTACCAAGATTGGCTACAAAATACCACGCACCTGTTTTCTTATCTTTGTAAACATTTGATGTTTTTGCCATTTTTCTCCTCCACTCGTTGTGGGAATGGAAAGCAAGCGAAAAACTGTTCTCAATCAGTATACCATTTTTCTATTGTTTTTTGAAAGATTTTTCTATAATTTGTTCTCAAACATTAGTCATTCTCGATTTTAATTTGGAGATAGTCCTCAACCCTCTTTTTTAGCACTCTGGCGACTTTCTTGTTGGCGTAGCAAAAGTATGTCCTGATTGGACTAATAAGCACTTCACGGATTTTAGAATGGCTCGTGCTTCATATTCTGTATAGCCGTGGAACATTAAATCTTGTTTAGTAATTGTATTCCTCAGTTTCTCCCTCTCAAATATTAAAACGTTTGAAAACTAAAAAGTAAGCGGGAAGTAACAAAGGTATATAGGACGCTTAGGTTCAACTGGCGTGCAAATCAATAGGCAGCTGCCACTACATCAATTGTAGTCTAGCGATTGCCTATTTAGCATATACTCGATTACTTCCCGCTTACAATCTAGCTATCTCATTCAAAATAAAAACACTATCATTTTTTGTAAACTTTTTTACCCAATGCAAGGGCATAAGACAAAACAGGAGGCTGGGACAATAAGTTCTAGTTCACCAAAATAAATAGACCAGAAAATCGAAATTTGATTTTCTGGTCTGTTTTTCTCTATGTATCTAGATTTTACTGATAATTCGCTGCCAGTTTT
>JAISJD010000037.1 GCA_031261705.1 Lactobacillales bacterium | reverse complement strand
TAGCTTTGTAGAAACCGATAAATTAATATTTCTTTTTGACATACCAAAAAACTCCCATCATTCGTAGAATAGAAATTTTTGTTTTTTCTATTGTCTACTATGATGGGAGCTTATCATTTCTCCCTGCTCTTCGTTGTTTTGTTATTTGCCGATATACTCGATTGCTTTATCTAAATGATTAATTGCCTTTTCACGACCAAGTAATTCGATGGTATCTGGTAATTCTGGTCCGTGCATTTGTCCTGAGACAGCAACACGAATTGGCATGAATAAATTTTTCCCTTTGATGCCTGTTTCTTTTTGAACTTCCTTGATTTTAGGGAAGATGTTGTCACGGGTAAACTCATCTTCTGTCATATTGACTAATTTTTCTCTGAATGCCTTCAAAACGGTTGGAACGGTTTCACCTGCTAAGACTTCTTTGGCGGCATCATCTAGTTCTGGGTGTTCGTTGTAGAATAAGTCTGTCAATCCAACGATTTCTTCTCCATAGCTCATTTGTTGATGATACAATTCGACCAATTTCTTCGCACGTGCCAATTCTTTTTCATCCGGATTTTCTGATAGACGTCCGGCTTTTACTAAGAAAGGCGCCGCTAAGTTAAAGACTGTTTCTGCATCAGCTTTCTTCATATATTGGTTGTTAATCCATTCCAATTTCTTTTGGTCAAAAGCTGCGGGTGCTTTACTTAGGCGTTTTTCATCAAATAATTCGATGAGTTCTGCAGGTGAAAAGATTTCTTCTTCACCGCCTGGATTCCAGCCTAGTAGTGCAATGAAGTTGAACATTGCTTCTGGAAGATAGCCTTTGTCCCGGTATTGTTCGATAAATTGAAGCGTTGTTTCATCACGTTTGGATAATTTTTTCCCTGTTTCGCTGTTAATAATCAAGGTCATGTGTCCGAATTTTGGTGGTTCCCAGCCGAATGCTTCATAGACCATCAATTGTTTTGGTGTGTTCGCAATGTGGTCGTCCCCACGTAATACATGGGTGATTTCCATTAAATGATCATCTACTACTACGGCAAAGTTGTAGGTTGGATAGCCGTCACGTTTTTGGATGACCCAGTCGCCACCAACATTGGCTCCTTCAAACTCGATGTTGCCTTTAACGATGTCGTCCCATTGATAGATGTTCGACTCATTTACCTTCAAACGAATGACGGGTGTTAAGCCTTTTGCTTTGGCATCGGCAATTTTTGCGTCACGTTCTTCGTCGGTTAAGCCTTCGTATTCATTGATATATTTTGGTGTTTCCCCACGTGCTTCTTGCGCTTCACGATCCTCGGTCAATTCTTCTTCGGTTTTATAAGATTCATAGGCTAGGCCACGGTCAACAAGCTCTTGCACGAGTGGTTGATAGATGTCTAAACGTTCTGATTGGCGGTAAGGGCCGAATGCTCCCGGATTTTGTGGCGATTCATCCCAGTCAATGCCTAACCAAGTCAAGTTATCTAGCTGTGAACGTTCCCCGTCTTCTACATGACGCTTACGGTCGGTATCTTCAATCCGAATGATAAAATCGCCATCATTATGACGAGCATATAAATAGTTAAATAAAGCCGTACGAGCATTTCCGATATGAAGTAGCCCGGTTGGTGATGGTGCATAGCGCACACGCATTTTGTTTGACATGTTCACAATTCTCCTTTAATTACTTTCATTCTTTTCAAGCAGAACAACCGCTTGCGCCGCCATTCCCTCTTCTCTTCCGACAAAGCCCATTTGCTCCATCGTAGTCGCCTTTAAGTTTACTTGATTTGGACTAATTTCACAAACATTTGAAATGTTTTCAATCATTTTTTCAAGGTGTGGTTTCATCTTTGGTTGCTCGGCTAAAATCGTACAATCTAGGTTGCCAATCGCATACCCTAACTTACGAACCTGCGCATATGCTTCTTTCAGCAAGACCAAGGAACTTGCGCCCTCAGTTGTTGGGTCGGTATCGGGAAATAGATGTCCAATATCGCCAAGTCCTGCTGCGCCTAAAATCGCATCGGTCATCGCATGAAGTAAGACATCGGCATCGCTATGCCCGAAAAGCCCTTTCTCATGCGGAATCTCTACGCCACCGACGATAAGCTTACGTCCCTCCACGAGCTGGTGTACATCAAACCCTTGTCCTACTCGAATTGTCACTTGTTTTCCACTCCTTTTCTCGACTACGTGCGATAATCGCCTCGCCCAAGTATAAATCCTCGGGAGTCGTTAATTTGATATTTTCATAGCTCCCCATTACCATTTGAATGGGAATTTCTGGTAAAAATTCTTCCACCAAGGACACATCATCCGTGCCAAGAAACCCCTGTGCCTGTGCCAAGGTGTGTACTTCTTTCAAAGTTTCTCCGTGAAAAGCTTGCGGCGTTTGCGCTTGCCAAAGGATTTCTCGTGGAACCGTGGCCGTCACGACCCCTTGACGCACTTTCTTAATTGTATCTTTGACTGGCACCCCAAGTAGCGCCACCTGACTTTCTTTTAGAGCAGATTGTAGCGCCTGAATTCCCTCAGATGTGAGAAACGGACGAGCCCCATCATGAACGAGCACGATATTTTCAGCATTCAGCATGCTGGCTACCCCATTTGCCACGGAATATTGACGTTCACTGCCACCTGTGACGAGCGTGATTTTTTTGTCCGTTTTTGGTAAAAATTTTTGGATAGTCGCTTTTTCCTCTTCTTTGACGACAAGAATTAGCTGCACACACTCCTTATCTGCTAAAAAAAGGTCAATCGAGTATTGCAAGACTGGTTTCCCACCGATTTCAAGGAGTACCTTGTTTTTCCCGACTTTCATGCGTTTTCCCAAGCCCGCTGCTAAGAGAATGACTTCATAATTCATTTTATTCCTCACCTTTTTGAGAATTTCTTCATCTTATTATACAATAGACAGGCTAAAAGAGTTTAGTTTTTGTCGAAACTCTGTCAGAAAATCGACCCTAAAGAATCGAGGAAATTCAAATGAAAAAGAAAATTTTTGGAAAATTAGCGGTGGTGGCGCTGTTTCTTAGTCTGCTGAGCGGTTGTCGTTTATTAGAAGAAACTGAGACGACTTCTTCAACCTCTGCCACGGCTTCAAGCAATTTGCCCCAACCAACGAAAGCTCCCGTACCGCAAATTCTTCCACGAAAAGTGAGCGATACTTCTCCTTATCTAAAGCTAGAATGGGACGGTACGCTCAAAAATATTTTAGTCGATGTGAACCAAAATAACCCGACCTTTACGGAGGCGGAGCTAACACAAGATGCGGCTAAGGGGAGCTGGGTAACTTTTTCTGCATTAGACGATAGGGGACGTGTGGGCACAGCTGATGCCTTGCTTTGCGAGAGTGTGTTGAAAGCCATTGGAGAAATGAAACGTCCGGCGATTCCTGCCAAAAATCCGACTGCTTGGAAAACGAACGGCAAGAGCAATAACCGACAAGTCAAAGTTGATGGCAAAGCTACTTGGCTTTACAATCGTAGCCACATTATCGGCTGGCAGCTGGCTGGAGATGCGGGTACAAAGGAAAATATCATGACTGGTACCCGTCCGTTTAACTCGCCCGGCATGCTGTACTACGAAATGACAATTGCCAACTACCTAGAAACGCATCCAACCATGCATGTGCGCTACCGTGTGATTCCAGATTTTCGAGGAGACGAGCTGTTGGTGCGTGGCGTGGGCTTAATGGCGGAATCAGTCGAGGATAAGGGCGCCACACTGGCGTTTAACGGCTATGTTTTTAACGACACACCGGGTGTTACTTTTAATTATGAAAATGGCACAAGTATGGGGCAGGGAAAATAATTGACGTCTTGACTGCTTGGGCGTATCCTCAAAGAAAAATGCGAAAAGAGGAAACGAAATGGCAATGTGGGCGACAAAATCTTACCCGACAAGTTATGTAGAAAAGATTCAAAAACATTTTGAACAACAACTATCCGAATTTCAAACGTTCAGCACAGATAAAAAGCTTGAGGCAACCTTTTTTGAAAATGCGACGATTGCTTTAGAATATGCCTTCGTCCACCGAATGCGCACGGTCGAAGGGAAAAATGGCAACCCGTTAAACGAGCTGCGTATGCTGGCACAAAGTTTTTTGGCAAATGACGGAATTTTCACAGAGGATACGCTCTATAAATATGCTGCTGAGAAGTCGGTGCTAGGGTATCGGTATGGTGAAGTAATTCAGCTTTCAGCGGAGGATTTTGAGTTGTTACTCCGTCGAGTGATTGAGGAGATTTTAGTGAAATTTCCGGAATAAAAAATAGGGAAACAGACACTTTTTCGGTGATTGTTTCCCTTATTTGTTTAAAATTTGAAACGGCTGATTCCAATGGCTCGTGTGGCAAATAGAAAGAGAAAAGCCTTTTTTGAATTGAGCCACGAGTAAAAATCAAGCACAAAAAGTCTAGGGCAGTGAGCAGGCATAATAGGGAAATGAATTTGTTCATAGGCGCTCCTTTTTTAGATAATAATTTTATCTTAGTCTTTTTTCGGTAAGTCTGTGTTTCAAATGTCATAAACGGTTAACTTCTCCAGAAAAAAAGCCGGAGCAACCCGCCCCAGCCTTCATTTATCAATCTATCTCAGCAATTCCTTCGCCAAGCGTTTTTTTCTCAATTTCCAGATTTCCACTCTCAGAGCTCACCACCGTAATTGTTTCAGAAAACGCATTGCCATCCAGTTTCGCAAAGAATAGCTTCGTTTCACGGAACACCACCGGACTAAGCGCCGCTAGAGCGATTAAGTTTGGAAATGCCATTAATCCATTAAAAATATCCGCCAATGTCCAAACCTGCGCAAGGGTAAGGTAAGGGCCAACGAAAATCACCGTAATATAAAGGTAGCGGAACCCAAGTAAAATCTTCGCATTTTTATTCGTCAAATAAGCGACACACTGCTCCGAATAATAGTTCCAACCAAGAATCGTTGTGTAGGCAAAAAGCGCCAAGCTAATCATCAATAACGCCCCAGAAAGTCCCTCTGAAAACGGCAATGCCTTTTGGAAGGCGGAAATCGTCACCGCAGAACCGACCTTGCCAATATTCCATGTCCCTGTAATCACGATAGACAAGCCTGTCATGGTACATACCACAATCGTATCAATAAACGTCCCTGTCATCGACACTAACCCTTGACGAACGGGTTCATTTGTCTTAGCGGCAGCCGCAGCAATCGGTGCCGAACCCAGTCCAGACTCATTAGAGAAAATCCCCCGAGCCACCCCTTTTTGCATCGCCACAAGCATTGCCCCGAGCGCACCACCTGAAACTGCACGTAAACCGAAAGCGGAAGCAAAAATCGTTTGAAATGCGGGAAGCACGCTAGAAAAATTCAGCACGATAATGAGCACACATAATCCCACGTAGGTTACCACCATGAACGGAATCAAAATTTCTGCCACCTGTGAAATTCGTTGAATCCCACCAAGTAACACAATCGCTACCGTCAACGTCACGATAAGTCCTGTGAGAATCGTCACCCAACCGTATTGCGTGCCGAACAAATTCACCGAATGCACCAGTTTTCCGTCCAATAGCTCTTGAAAACCGCTCGTAATTCCTGAAATTTGAGTAATCGTTCCAATTCCAAGCAACCCTGCTAATGCCCCGAACAAGGCGAACATTTTGGCTAACCATTTCCAATTTGTGCCCATTCCGTGCTCAATATAGTAAAAAGGCCCCCCGAGTGCTTTACCGTTTTCATCCACGGTACGATATTTAATCGCTAACAAGCCCTCCGCATATTTGGTACACATCCCAAGGAGCGCCGCAATCCACATCCAAAACAAAGCACCGGGACCACCGGCAACAATCGCAGTTGCCACCCCAACAATATTTCCTGTTCCAATCGTTGCTGAAAGTGCCGTACAAAGTGCCGCAAAGCTTGAGATTTCACCAACCCCGTCACTCTCGTTTTTCACCATATACTTTAAAGCCAGTGGTAAACGGCGAATCTGCAAACCTTTCAGCCCAATCGTCAAGTACAATCCGACCCCCATAATAATGAAAATCAACGGAAGACCCCACACCAAATCATCCATTTTTACTAAAAAATCGGTCATTCACATTCTCTCCTTTAAATTATTCCTAGAACCAAAAACTCCTTTTAAGTTATTCCTATAATACAAGGATTCGCCCCAATCGAAAAGGAATTTGTGAAGAATGAACGAGAAAATTGTCTGAATGTTCGGAAATAAACGTACTTCTTATTTTTTGCAAAAAAATCGCTAAAACTCAAGATTTCTCTCGACTCTTAGCGATTTTGTTTATTCTTCGTGCTTAATGCCACGCCCCGCATGGTCTGGACGTGCGAAAATCATTCGACCCGCCGCCGTTTGAAGAGCACTTGTCACGACTACCTCGATATGTTGATTCATGAAGTGTTGTCCGTCCTCCACGACAACCATCGTACCGTCATCTAGGTAAGCCACCCCTTGTTGACGCTCAGTTCCCGCTTTTACGACCATAACATTCATGGTTTCACCCGGTATTACGACCGGTTTTACCGCATTGGCTAACGCATTAATATTGAGAATCGGCACATTTTGGAACTCTGCCACTTTATTTAGGTTGAAGTCATTGGTCACGACCATCCCATCGAGCAGTTTTGCGAGTTTCAACAGCTTACTATCGACCTCTTGAATATCCTCAAAGTCACCCTCATACATCTCCACGTCAATGCCTTCTTCTTTTTGTAGCGCATTTAAAATATCTAAGCCACGGCGTCCACGCACTCGTTTGAGATTATCGCCACTATCGGCAATATATTGAAGTTCATAAAGGACAAAGTTAGGAATCAAAATCGTTCCCTCTAAGAAACCAGTTTTGGCAATATCATACACTCGACCATCAATGATTACGCTCGTATCTAAAATCTTATACTTATGATAATTTTCGCCCGCTTTACGCTCCAACACCTTGTTTTTAGCCGCTTCTTCTGCACTTTCAATCTCTACCTGTGTTTTTTTCCGAGCATTCATTAATTTCACGAGTTCCTCTTTACGAGTCGTCCCCACACGGAATCCCAGATATGCCATACTCACGATAATCACGACCGGCACCGCACTACTTAAAATCGGCACGCCAAGCATGAATAATGGGAAAGAAATCAGCCCCCCAATCAGCAGCCCTGCGATTAACCCAAGACTTCCAATTAGTAACGTCTGTAAGCTGATTTTGCTTAATTCCTTATCAATTTTTTGAATAAATTGCGCAATACTTCCGGCTACTGCTAATGAGAATAAAAAGAAAATAAGTGCACCAATCAAACCGTTCGTAAATCCATTATTCAATAAAGCATTTTTCTCTAATCCAAATACTTCCCACGCTACTGGTAGAAAGGTGGCGCCTAAGCTCGCACCCACAACCACTAACAAGAAGGAAACTATTTTCTTTTGCATCTATCTTCACTTCCTTTTTTTTATTTTTTGTCTTTACACTCCAAACACTTTGCGAAGCGTTTCTGAAATGGTCGTCACTGGCACCACGTCAATATTCATCGGTGGTTTCCAACCTGCCATATTATTTTTCGGAACATAAATTTTGGTAAAGCCTAATTTTGCGGCTTCCGTCACACGCTGTTCGACCCGACTAACACTGCGAATTTCTCCCGTCAAGCCAATTTCCCCGATAAAACATTCTGTTGGGGCAGTTCCACGGTCTTTGTAGCTTGAGGCTATCGCCACCGCTAACGCTAAATCTATCGCTGGTTCGTTTAATTTCACCCCACCAGCCGCTTTCAGATAAGCGTCTTGATTTTGAAGCATTAGCCCCGCACGTTTTTCCAAAACCGCCATAATCAAAGAGGCTCGGTTAAAATCAAGACCCGTTGTTGTCCGTTTCGCATTGCCAAACATGGTCGGCGTCACGAGCGCCTGCACCTCTACAAGCATGGGACGTGTCCCCTCCATTGTCACGACAATTGCCGAACCAGTCGCTCCATCTAAGCGTTCTTCTAGGAAAACCTGTGAAGGATTCACAACCTCTACCAGTCCTGCATTTCGCATTTCAAAAATACCGATTTCATTGGTCGAACCAAAACGATTCTTCACCGCACGTAAAATACGGAAGCTATGGTGACGTTCTCCTTCAAAATAGAGCACCGTATCCACCATGTGTTCCAACATACGAGGCCCAGCAATTGACCCCTCCTTGGTGACGTGACCAACGATAAAAATTGCGATTCCATTGGTTTTCGCAAGCTGTAAGAGCTCAGCGGTCACCTCTCGAACCTGACTGACCGAACCCGCCGCACTCGTAATATCCGGCTGAGTCATGGTCTGAATCGAGTCGATAATGACATATTCTGGCTGCATATGCTCGATTTCTTGCCGAATATCCTGCATATTGGTTTCCGCATAAAGATAAAATTCCGTATCAATCGTGCCCAAACGTTCCGCACGCATTTTGATTTGTTCTGCAGATTCTTCCCCTGAAACGTAAAGAACCTTGCCACCCGTTTCTGCGAGCTGTTGAGAAACTTGTAAAAGTAGAGTGGATTTCCCGATTCCGGGATCGCCACCAATCAAGACAAGAGAACCCGGTACCACGCCACCACCCAAGACACGATTTAACTCGTCCATCTTGGTTTTCACTCGTGGTTCCTTTTTTGGTGTCACTTCTGCCAAACGAACCGGTTTTGAGCGCTCTCCCGACAGACTCACACGATTGCGACGATCAGGAACCTCTGATTTTTCAATTTCCTCCACAAAAGTGTTCCATTCGCCACAATTCGGACAACGCCCTAGATATTTCGGGCTGACATAGCCGCAATTTTGACATAAAAACTGAGTTTTCGGCTTTTTTGCCAAGAGGATTCCTTCTTTCACAACACAAAATTTTTATTGCTCTTTCAAGTATAACGCAACTAGCGTTTTGCTTCCTCCGCCCAAAGTCGGAATTAAACAGAATTTAATCTTTTCCGGTCGAACCGAAGCCACTTGTGCGCTCGATTTCAGATTTATCGTTATCAGCCTTTAAAAATGGAAGGAAAATTCCTTGCCCAATACGTTCCCCTTTTTTAATCAAGACAGGGGAAAAACCAAAATTGATAAATTGGAACATGATATGTCCTTCATTATCCGGATTGCCGTAATAATCGCTATCAATCACGCCAACCCCATTGGCTAAAAGCAGAAAACGCTTGAGTGGGTTACTGGAACGATTGGCTAATTGTAAATATTCATCTTCTTCCATATAGGCTTTAATTCCGGTTGGTACAAGAGTGGGTTTGACAGACTTGTCTTGACTATCCGCCGAAGCCAACTCCTTGATAGAACTCCAACCCGCTTTGATTCCTGTTGCCCAAATGCTTGGAATTTCAGTATCATTTGCCGCCTCAAAATCATACCCCGCCGCATGCTTGGTCGCACGGACTGGGAGGTGAATCTCTTTATCTAAAAAGCTTGTAACAATCTCAAATCCTCTTTTTCTCACTTGAATCCCTCAATTCCTCATATTTGTCTACTCATTACGATTTTACCATAGAACCCCCTTTAACTTGTAATAAAAAGCGAAATTTCACAAAAGCAGACAGACAAGACTATTTATAGGTAGAAAGTTTTGCTAAAATGGAGGAGAAGTCTTGACAAGAAGGCTTAGTATGAGCGAAAATGAAGAACCTTTAACAGAAAAAATGAAAAGAAATTGAGCACCTTTCATAAAAAAGTTTGCTCGGTATAGGGAGGAAAATTTCATTGTCTATCACTATCAACGAACATCGACAAAAAATTACACAGGCAAAACGCATTGTTATCAAAATTGGCACGAGCTCGCTCCTTTACCCCAATGGAAAAATCAATCTTGAAGCGATTGACGAGCTTGCCTTTGTCTTGACCGACCTAGAAAATCAAGGAAAAGAAGTTCTTTTGGTATCCTCTGGGGCAATCGGTGCCGGTTTACATAAATTACAGCTTCCCACACGTCCGACCTCTATCCCCGAGCAACAGGCAGTCGCTGCAGTGGGTCAAGCGGAGCTGATGAATATTTATAATCAACGTTTCGTGACGTACGGACAAAATATCGCCCAAGTGCTATTGACTCGTGACGTGATTGAATACCCTGAAAGTCGTCAAAATGTTGTGAACACCTTGGAACAGCTACTCAAAATGCACATTATCCCTATCGTTAACGAAAATGATACCGTGGCAGTAGACGAACTCGACCATGAAACCAAATTTGGCGATAACGATCAGCTTTCTGCGATTGTGGCGCTGTTAGTCAAGGCGGATGTGCTGATTATGCTTTCGGACATTGACGGCTTTTATGATGCCAACCCAAACAAAAACCCCCATGCGACTCTGTTTCGTGAAGTTCATGAAATTAATCCACAATTAATGGAGGTTGCAGGAGGCTCTGGTAGTCGCTTTGGTACGGGAGGTATGCGCTCAAAACTTGAGGCTGCGCAACGATTGATGAAAAAACATCAATCCATGGTACTAGCTCGAGGTAAGCACCCACGAATTATCAAAAAAATACTTACAGGTGAAGCAATCGGAACACTTTTTACTGAAAAATAACCATTCAACGAACGGAGGGCAAACTCATGGAAGAATTGAACCAACTAGGGCAACAAGCAAAAAGCGCTGCACAAACACTCGCACTACTTTCTACTTCTGAAAAAAATAACGTACTTGAACAAATGGCAAATGCCTTGATTGAGAAAAGCCACATTATTTTAGCTGCCAACGACCAAGATTTAGCCAAAGCACAGGAAAATGGAATCAGCGAAGTTATGCAAGACCGCCTGAGACTAAATGAAGAGCGAGTACACGCCTTGGCAGACGGTTTACGTCAAGTTGCCGCGCTTTCGGATCCTATCGGTGAAGTGGAAAAAATGTGGGTCAACGAGGACGGTCTGCGTATCGGAAAACAACGTGTCCCTCTCGGCGTGATTGGCATGATTTTTGAAAGTCGTCCAAATGTCACAACAGATGCTGCCTCGCTTTGCTTTAAAACAGGGAATGCTGTGATTTTGCGGGGAGGGAAAGAAGCCTTCCACTCCAACCTTGCGCTCGTCAACATCATGCAAGAAACCTTAGAAAAAAATCATTTACCTAAGGGAGCCATTCAGCTCGTACATGACACAACACGTGCCAGCTCTACAGCAATGATGAAATTAACCGACTATCTTGACGTCTTAATTCCTCGTGGTGGAGCAGGTCTGATTCGCACCGTCAAAGAACAAGCCACCGTGCCAATCATTGAAACAGGCACTGGAAACTGTCATGTCTATGTGCATCAAGATGCCGACCTTGAAATGGCAAAAAATATCGTAGTAAACGCCAAAACGCAACGCCCCTCTGTCTGCAATGCTATGGAAACCCTCGTGGTGCATGAGGACGTTCTGGCGGAATTTCTTCCAATGGTTGAACAAGCACTCGCTTTTTGGCATGTGGAACTACGGGCGGATGAACGTGCCCTTCCTTTCCTTAAAAATGCGATTCCCGCAACCGAAGCTGATTGGGGAACAGAATTTTTAGATTATATTCTTGCGATTAAAACCGTAGATCATTTGGAGGAAGCCATTCTACACATTAATCGCTATAATACCAAGCATTCTGAGTCAATCATCACAAACGACTACATGGCAAGTCAAAAATTCTTACAACAAATTGATGCTGCAGTCGTCTATATCAACGCCTCTACCCGCTTTACAGACGGTTTTGTCTTTGGTTTTGGCGCTGAAATCGGCATTAGCACTCAAAAACTTCATGCTCGTGGGCCAATGGGACTTGCTGAGTTGACTTCTACTAAGTATATTGTTTATGGAGAGGGACAAGTGCGGGGGTAACTCCAACTTAACTTTCTCTATGTAAAATCTATAATAATAAATGAGGGGACACCGATTGAAAGTCGGTAGCCAATGAAACAGTTTTTAAGACCGTTAACCAGCTAAAGTTAGGACGGTCTTATTTTTATCTTCCGTTTTTCGACCAACTTTGCCGTAAACTCAATCGCACGGAGCATGAAATCTCCGAAGCTGAGCAACAGACCAAGCAGAACTATAACTTCCAATAATGTCATAAGTTGCCTTTCCTCTTTCAAAAAAATCTGGCTACCGTCTATTCACTTATGTACCCCACAACCCTATTTTAGAACAATAGTTCCCAATTTTAAGTAGAGTTCTTCTTGTTTGTTAGAATTTTCGGTTTTGTCGACTATAGTGTGAATTATTATTTTATTAGGGAAGAAATTTATATGTATGTCCGTGAAAATCACTGGAGAAATGATTTAAGAAAGGCATTAAAAAAAACACCGTCGACTCAAGTCTAAAAATAGAGTTTGACAGTGTTTCTTTGTTTATTCTTCCTCAATTTCGCTAAAAATTGCATAGCTCATGGTTCCAAGAAAAAGCCCCATTAAAATGCCCATTCCAATGAAAAATATTGAACGAAAAATAAACCAACAGATGACCCCAATGACACAACCAAAAATCATCCCAAACAGAATTAAATGGAGCGTTATCGCTTGCTCCTCTTTTGAATCTTTCACCGCACCACTCTCCCTTGACTCAAACCCCTTTGAAAATAAGCATCGCCCGCACGAAAATTTCGTAATAGTCCCAATTAATCAATGCTTACAAGGTATGTAAAAGTTCTTATCCTCTGAAGAAAATGCCGTGGCGCACGCTTAAAAACGTTAAAGAATCTCCGGAAATATCGGAAGAAAGACAGAGCCGATAAAATACAAGAGATAGGCGCCAATTAATAAATCTTTAAAATTTAACCTTTGAAATTTATGATATTGATATTTCAATATTGCTAAAACAAGTAAAGTTCCCGTGACTACTGAAAAGACGATTCCAAATAAATCAAAAGAAAATTCGTATTTTACTAATTGGAGTTTAGGTAACATGTAATAGATAAAGATAAAAAAATAGGCTTGTTTTCTAGAAATATCTGCATTCTTTTGTTGATTCATTCTAGCATTCCTCCTTTAAATGGTCTATCTTTGTTATTTTTTATGAAACTCAACTACTTCATTGGCGCCCTCATATCCCAATAAAATATGTGTGGCATCTTGTTTATCAATTGTTAAGATGGGGAGATTCTCCTCTTTGGCTAGAAATTCAAAACGCTCCAACGCTTCATTATACGAGAATTGATAGCTTTGATTTTCCGTCCGAATGTTTTTCCCATTAACTGAAAAATTTATCTCCTCATTGCGTGTATCCGAATGCCACGTCCCATCCAAAAAGGCTATATCACGCTTTCCAGATAAGTAGCGGTCATAAAAAAGCAAGGCTAAAAATAACGAGAATGCGATAAATAAGCGTTTGTTTTTCTTTAGCTTTTCTAACATGTCACTCCCCCTTGTCATCAAGCTTGACATTTCCTCATTGAATAAAAAGCACCGCACAATTCTACTGGGGGTCGAATGCACGGTGTTCTTTCCATTTGCAAATCTATAAGATACACTTCATGGTACACCACAAAGGAAATGGCACAGCTCTCCTCTTAAATGAAACCGATTTGTTTTTCAAAACCAGTATAACCATAAATTGCATCGAACACCATTGTAAAAGCGCTAAATTTTTCAAAAAAACATTGCAAAAGCGCTACTTTTTGAAAAAATGGTCAAAATTTCTAAAAAAATTGATTCGTTCTTTCTTATTTATGTTATGATTAATAAAAAAAGACGGATAGGGAGACTGGGACGGATGATTATTGAAGATTTTGTTCATTCAGAAAAATGGATACAGTTCCAAAACGATTTCGCTGAAAAATTTCAATTGACGGTAGCAACCTTGAATATTGTTGGAAATTTCATTTTCCCACCAAGTGGTCTCCATGAAACCGACGAAAAGAACGAACGGACCAAAGTTTTTTATCGCCACGGTGTGCTGGAATCCTTTCATATGAAGAAATCTCTCTATTTTCTCAACTATAATGGAACCTTTTTTCGGACACTCCCGATTTTCGTCAATCATCAGCTCTTATGTTGTCTGGCTTTTGGCAATTCTCCGCAGTTTCAAATTACCGATGACCGAGAATTTTTAGCGCTACTAACTGACTGCTCTGAAGAGTTGCAACTACCAGAGGACGCCGTGCTTTTTTTCGATAAGGTGAGCCGTTTTATCAAAAAAGAACTTCTTCGCTCGCTGGCTATCGTTGAGGATTCGGGGGAAACGGAATTTTTCCATTTGACGATTACCACACCTACTCAAGAACAGCTAAAGGATAAGGAATTTATGGAAAAATGTGAACAATTCCTGCAAGTGGAAGCCTTTAAAGACTATACATTGGCAGATATTGCGTCCTTCTTTCATCTTTCTGAATCTGGTTTTCGTAATAAATTCAAGCGACAAACTGGGATTTCTTGGCGAGATTTCACAAAGTCTATTCGCTTTAAACAAATTAAGGTTGCTTTGCGTGAAACGGACATGTCCCTCTCTGAAATTGCTGAAAAATACGGTTTTTCCGATACCAGTAGCCTTTACCGCCTGATGAAAGAGAAGACTGGCTTTTCTCCAAATGACTACCGCACTCTTGAACGTGAGGTTTTCTATCGCAATCACCGTTACGGTCTACCATAAAAGGAGATGATTTTTCGTTATCTCCTTAATTTATGCCCTTATTTGCAACTCAAAGCCTGAGTCGCTGTCCCTGTGATAAGGAATAAAAACATCGCCCCGAAAACTATCCATAGTTTCTTTTTCATCTTCTTCTCTTCCTTTCCTATAGAATTATGATGAGTCAGTAAAATAGA
>JAISJD010000009.1 GCA_031261705.1 Lactobacillales bacterium | reverse complement strand
TCTTGAAACCAGTCGCTTAGTTATTCGTTTATAACAAAAAACGGAGAAAGGATTTCTCCTTCCTCCACTGACTCATTCTTTTAGAGAGTTTTCTCACCCACATCATTTGACAAAGAGCCCAAATTTTCCGCAAATAAACAATTGTAAGCAAAATAATCACATTCCTACGCTTGTGCTAACAAGTTCAGGTTCAAAGAGTCTAAAGCAATCGCTTAATCTCAGCCAAATTGGCTCCCCTTGTGATGATGTTCTATTTAATTTTATTTTTTCATTACTGTATTACTATGGTAACAGTGTTTTGGTTGTTTGGCAATAGTTTTTGTTTTGGGAATCTGTATAAAAATATTGACAGTATGAAGAACTTCAGGTATTCTATATCTTGTGCAATTCATATATGCCGCTTTAGCTCAGCAGGTAGAGCACCACCATGGTAAGGTGGGGGTCGCCGGTTCAAGCCCGGCAAGTGGCTTCATAAACTCTTTAGAAACTTTGGTAATTCTTTGTTTCTTTTTTTTATTCATTGGCACTTTATTATTTACACCTTGAAACCCAATTTTTATGAAAACTACTATATAATGAAGCTATGAGAAATTAAGGAGTGCGGAGAATGAATGAGATAAAATTAAATGGTCTTGAAGATACTGAAAAATTAGGGCGAATAATTGGGGAAGTGGCAACAGCTAGTGATGTCATTTTATTAACTGGCGACTTGGGTGCTGGGAAAACAACTTTGACCAAGGGGATTGCACTAGGTTTGGGGATTGAACAAATGGTGAAAAGCCCAACTTATACAATTGTTCGTGAGTATACAACTGGTCGAATCCCCCTATATCATATGGATGTTTATCGTGTGGAATCAGGAGCAGATGAGCTTGGTTTGGATGAATATTTTGAAGGGGATGGTCTATCGGTGGTTGAATGGGGGCGTATGCTTGGGGAGGAATTGCCTGATAGCTATTTAGAATTATTCATCAAAAAAGGACTTGATGATTCTGAGCGAACAGTTCAATTTTCAGTTATTGGAGATTCCGGTAAAGCTTTTGAAACAAGAATTTTAAGCAAGCGGGGAAATAGCAATGAGTGAAAAACAAAAAGTGGAGTTGACTATTCGTGAAGCGATTCCTACTGATGCGGCGGAAATTTTACAAGTATTGAATCAAATTCGGAAAGAAACTGATTTTTTAACCATGGACGAATCAGATATTTCAATTTCGGTAGAAGAAGAGGAAAAAATGCTTGCACGAATTTTTGACTCTGTGAATAATGCGTTACTTTTAGCGATTGTGGATGAAAAGATTGTTGGGACGATTTCTATCCATGCTGATTATCATCCTCGGGTTGCTCATATCGGAGAAATAGGCATTAGTATTTTAAAAGAACACTGGGGCTATGGTTTGGGGACAATTCTTATGGAAGAAGCGATTGCTTGGGCAAGTGAATCTGGAATTATTCGGCGATTGCAACTAACTGTGCAAGATAGGAATGATCGAGCGATTCATATTTATGAAAAATTAGGCTTTCAGACAGAAGCAATCATGGAACGTGGAGCAATAGCGGAAAACGGTGAATTTCTACCTGTTCATTTAATGTCCTTAATGATTAATTAAGCAAATTTTAACGAAAAGGTGCTATTTTCGTTTCATTTTATTTACAATTGTATTAAGTATGCCAAAATTAGTTGCCCAAAAGTCTATCTTGTGCGAAAATACTTTTATTAGTGGAAGAACTGATAAATAACAATAAGGGTGTGTATTATGAGCCTAGCAAAGAAAATTATCCTCTGCGTGCTTAGCTTTGTGACAATTGCAGTAGCAGGTGTGACCGTGTACGGTGTGAAAGTATACAAGGATGCGGAGAAATCATTAGATAAGACTTATGTACCAGTAAGTAAAAGCGTTTCAAAGACAAATTCGGAAGCGCTAAAGGCTACGAAACCAATTTCTATCCTGTTAATGGGAATTGATACCGGTGCAGTTGGTCGTGAGGAAACATGGGATGGTCGTTCGGATTCTATGATGGTAGTAACCGTGAACCCTGTGAAAAAGACGACAACTGTTGTGAGTCTGGAAAGAGATATCTTGGTAGACATTATCGGACCTGCTGATAATAAGTATAATGGGATTGATGATAAACTAAACCATTCGTATTCTTATGGCGGCGAAGATATGACAATTGCGACAATTGAACAGCTACTAGATATTAAGTTGAATTATTTTGCAAAGGTAAACATGCAAGGCTTGAGCGATTTAATAGACGCAGTTGGCGGTATTGATGTTAATAATAAATTGGGTGAATTTACTGTTGAAGATGGACCTTATGGATCAACAACTGTCCCTGCTGGAAAGATTCATTTGAATGGGGAGACAGGTCTAGCCTATGCACGTATGCGTCATGAGGATCCAACGGGTGATATTGGTCGTCAAAAACGACAACGGGAAGTAGTTGAGCTGATTGCTCGCAAGCTCCTTTCAGTAGATGGATTTTCTCAATATCAAAAAGTTTTAAAAGCGATTGAAAAGAATATGAAAACAAATATTCCATTGAACGATATTAAGCTACTGGCTCAAAGCTATCGAGATGCCTTTGATAAGGTAGAAAATGTACAGCTTCAAGGAATTGGGACAGAAATCTCTGGAGTTTCTTTCCAAATATTACCTCAAGCAGAGCTACTTGAAGTTCAAAATATTATCAAGACACAATTAGATTTACCGACCTCTGAATATCTAAATGGCAATCAAATCACTTATGAATCACAATATGGTTATAGTCCAGATGGTTCAACAGGTTACACAACCACAGATGATTCGACTTCTTTAGCTACAGCAGATGGCTATGATACAACACCAACAAATTATGATAATAATGAAGATGAATAAACAAAAAAAGCGCTTCATTATGGGCTCTTTGTCAAATGATGGTGGTGACACCTAAATCTGATAAATAAAGCTTAGGCTGCTTCACATGAGAAATCGTGTGGAGCTGCTTTTTTGATTGTCATTGGTTGGTCGCCAAAGACAATCATGATTCGTTTTTTGAAATTCATATAGTTTCTATATCCGTAGGCTATTC
>JAISJD010000007.1 GCA_031261705.1 Lactobacillales bacterium | reverse complement strand
TATTTAACACGTTTAAAAAGAATCGTAACTTCATCAAGAACTCTTTAAAATACAAGTATTCAAACGGTCCTCTTGAATGCTTCAACAACCATATCAAAGTTATCAAAAGAATAGCCTATGGATATAGAAACTATATGAATTTCAAAAAACGAATCATGATTGTCTTTGGCGACCAACCGATGACAATTAAAAAAGCTACTCCACATGATTTCTCATGTGAAGCAGCCTAAGCTTTATTTATCAGATTTAGGTGTCACCACCATCATTTGACAAAGAGCCTGTATTTTTAAAATTAAGCTTTGTTTGCTGAACCGAAAACGTCGATACGTTCTTCAACTGCTTCTTGAACAGCGTCAATACCTGGTTTCAAGAATTTACGAGGGTCGAATAATTTCTTCTTGTCGTATTCAGCTTCATTTTCGTTATATTCTTGAGCGAATTTACGAGTTGCAGCAGCAAATGCTTGTTGAGATTCAGTGTTTACGTTAACTTTAGCAACACCTAATTTAATCGCTGCTTGAATTTGGTCATCAGGGATACCAGAACCACCGTGTAATACGATTGGGAATCCACCAGGAACAACTTCAGATAAAGCGGCATTTAATTTTTCTAAGTGATCTAAGTGTAGACCTTTCCAGTTAGCTGGGTAAGGACCATGGATATTCCCAATACCAGCTGCTAAGAAGTCAATACCAGTTTTAACCATTTCAACTGCATCGTCGATTGGTGCTAATTCGCCTTCACCGATGATACCGTCTTCTTCACCACCGATTGAACCAACTTCAGCTTCTACTGAAATGCCTTTAGCATGCGCTAATTCAACGATTTCACGAGTTAATTTTAAGTTTTCTTCGATTGGTAAATGAGAACCATCAAACATTAATGAAGTATAACCAACTTCGATAACTTCTTTTGCATCTTCAAAATGACCGTGGTCTAAGTGAATTGCAACTGGAACAGTGATGTTCATTGATTCAACTAAGTTTACGATAATGTTATAAGCAGTTTTGTAACCACCCATGTATTTACCTGCACCCATAGAAGTTTGGATTAGGATTGGAGCTTTTTTAGCTTCTGCTGCACGCAAGATTGCTTGAGTCCATTCTAAGTTGTTAGTGTTGAAACCACCTACGGCATAGCCATTTTCATGCGCTGCTTTGACAAATTTCTCTGCTGATACGATTGCCATTGTAAATTTCCTCCTAAATGTATAACTGATTATTTTTGTTAAGCATAATTGCTCAACCAACATTATTATTTTATCATTCCACCTAATATTTGGCTAGTATTAAACAGCGATTTTCTGAAAATACGTGTTTCTAATTGAAAGATTTACAAAAAACAGAACAATCCCATTTTTAAAACCGTTTCCATCGTTTTGCAAAAAAAAGAACTTAAGGGAATTTCCCCTAAGCTCTCACTCACTATCCCTGATGATTTTCTACAGAAGCACCGATAAATGCTTTGTATAATCCCTCTGGACGGTTTGGACGGCTTGTTAATTCTGGATGATATTGGCAACCCACGAAGAATTTGTGTTTTGGTAATTCCACGATTTCTACCAAACGATTGTCTGGAGATACACCGGAGAATACCAAACCAAGTTTTTCAAATTCAGCACGGTATTTATTATTAAACTCATAGCGGTGACGATGACGTTTTTGTACGACTTCTTCATCATTGTAGGCTTTTGAAGTTTGTGTTCCCTTCTTCAATTTCGCTGGGTATAAACCTAGACGAAGTGTGCCACCCATATTTTCAATATTTTCTTGGTCAGCCATTAAATCAATGACATTATTTTTCGTATCTGGATTCAGTTCAGAAGAGTTTGCATCAGCATACCCTGCAACGTGACGAGCAAATTCCACACAAGTTAATTGCATCCCTAAGCACACACCTAAGAAAGGTACATCATTCTCACGTGCATAGCGGATTGCTTGAATTTTACCTTCTGTCCCACGTGGACCAAATCCACCTGGTACGATAATTCCATCTGCATCGCCGACTAATTCTGCAACATTTTCTTCTGTCACATCATTGGCGTTAATCCATTGCAAATCAATCGCTGTATCATGCGCATACCCTGCATGTTTTAAGGCTTCTACCACTGAAAGATAGGCATCTGGAAGTTCCACATATTTTCCGACAAGTGCAATCTTCGTCGTCTTTTTAAGGTTCATCACCTTATCCACCATAGCTGTCCATTCGGTCATATCTGCTTCTGGTACATCTAGTTTCAAATGGTCAACAACGATTTGATCCATGTTTTGCGCTTGCAAATTCAGTGGAATTTGATATAAATGTTCCACATCAAGAGATTCAATCACCGCTTCTGGTGCCACATCACAAAATTGAGCTAATTTATTCTTTGTTCCTTGAGAAACAGGTAGTTCTGTGCGGACGACCAACATATTTGGTTGAATCCCCAACCCGCGCAATTCTTTCACCGAGTGTTGCGTTGGTTTAGTTTTCATTTCTCCTGCTGCTTTTAGATAAGGAATAAGTGTCGTATGAATATACATCACATTGTCACTACCAACATCAGATTTCATTTGGCGTAAGGCTTCAAGGAATGGAAGAGATTCAATATCCCCAACAGTTCCCCCAACTTCAGTGATAATCACGTCACTATCTGTTGTTGTCGCTGCACGAGTAATTTTTTCTTTTAACGCATTTGTAATATGTGGAATCACCTGAACAGTTGCCCCAAGATATTCTCCTTTGCGTTCTTTGCGGATAACTTCTGAGTAAATTTTCCCAGTCGTTACATTGGAATATTTATTTAGATTAATGTCGATGAAACGTTCATAATGTCCTAAATCCAAATCCGTTTCTGCACCATCATCAGTGACATAAACTTCTCCGTGTTGATAAGGGCTCATTGTTCCTGGATCAACATTAATATACGGATCAAATTTTTGAATCGTTACCTTTAGTCCACGATTTTTTAACAAACGTCCTAAAGAAGCTGCAACAATTCCTTTACCAATTGATGAAACAACGCCACCTGTAACAAAAATGTACTTTGTCATAAAAAATACTCTCCTCCATGCTTTCTATTCGACTTTGAAAATTACGGGTCAACTTAATAAACAAAGAAAAACTCCCTATCCAAATGAATAGGGAGCTTGCTATTTACACTTAAGCCTTCTGACCTTCTAAAAGGTGCCCAAACAGTACTATACACATTTTTTTTCAAACGGTCAAGCCTCAATGTTTGTGAAAACGTTATTTTGAAGATTCTTCAAATTCATCATCGTCTTCATCATCGTCGGCAAATTCGTCATCTTCTTCGTCAACATCGACATCTTCTTCGACTTCATCTACAACGATTTCTTTTAAATCATTATCGTATGCAACGATTTCTTCATCATCGTCGTCATCGTCATCATCGTCATAGCTCAAATCATCATCAGAATCGTCCCCAAAGTCATCATCTTCTGGATCGTCATCATTGTAATCAATTGCATTTTCATCGTTAGGATCGTTGATAAATGCGTTGACTCTTTTACGTTTTTTACGACGAGGTGTATCTTCTTCCTCATCTACATGCGTTACTTCTTCATCAATTTCATCAATCGCATACCAAGAACGTAAGCCCCAACGGTTTTCCCCTAAAGAAATAAAACTACCGTCAATATTCAAGTCAGTGTAGAACTGAGATAAGTTTTCACGAATTTCAATATCTGATTTCCCTAAATAGTTTTGGATTTGGTTTACAAGGTCTGAAAATTCCATGACTTCACCATGTTGTTCCAATATTGCGTGAGCAACTTCAATCATTGAAAGCTCGTCACGTTTTTGGCCTTTAAATGCAGTTATTTCCAAATGTTCCACGCTCCTCTATAGTCTTCTCCCCATTATAGAATGTCGAGCAACCTTCGTCAAACAAAACTCTTTTTTTCAGAAAATTAATCGACAATCACGGAGAAAAAGAGATAAAAACACACCGGCTTCCTCTCTTTTATCTATCTTAACTAATAAAATTTAATCTCAACTCATATTCGCCGAGTAATTCTTCCCCAGCAAACAAATTATAATCAAGAGTCACTTGTCCTGAAAGTGGTGTATCCTTTAAGCTAACATGTAGCTCTTTAGCATACGTCGTAATCGGAAAAATTCCATACGGCGTACGGTAGCTTGTAGCGACCAGTTTTTCGTATTCAAAGCGTAATTTCATACGAACTTGTCCGTTTCGAATAATTTGTAAACGACCGTCTGGCTCAATTTTCATGGTCACAGAGGTCTTAAGTGTTTGTCCTTCTGCTTCCAAGATTTCCTTATAGCGTAAATAAATCGTTCCATTTACCGTCACCATTTGACCGGGCTCGTTAAATACAAAGGCAGAGGTTTCACCATCTTGTCTTACTTTTGTTTCAAGGTGAATTTTCACCGGTATTCCATTTTTTAATTCCACTTATGTTCCCTACCTTCCGACTAATTCTCTCACAGCGTCAATAATCGTTTCTACCTGTGGCACTGCCTGTCTTTCTAATATCTGCTGTGTAGGAATTGGAACAAAGGCTCCGCCTAAACGCTTGATAGGCGCAAGTAAGGTCGAACTTATTTCATTTTCTGCAACCACGGAAACAATTTCGCCACCGAACCCACTTTGCTTCACTTCTTCAGTGACAACTAAAAGTCGCTTAGTCTTTGCTACAGAAGTCAAGATTGTTTTCGTATCTAGCGGAACCAGTGTCCGAGGATCAACAACTTCAACAGATAGTCCATCTTTTTCCAAAATCTCTGCTGCCTTTAGTGAAAACTGAACCATTTGGCTTGTCGCAACAATCGTCACGTCTTTGCCCACTCGTTTCACTTCTGCTACGCCTAATGGAATTTCGTAAGGTTCCCTTGGTACATCCATTTTTTCTTTATACAATACCTTATGCTCATAGAACATTACAGGATTTTCATTTGCAATTGCCGCATGAAGTAGCCCTTTGGCGTCATACGCATTGGCTGGTTGCACCACGATTAAGCCCGGAATATGTGCTAACCAATTTTCCAAGCTTTGAGAATGTTGCGCTCCCGCTCCCGTGCCAGAACCTGCCGCCGCCCGCATAACTAATGGAACGGTCATCGTCCCACCGTACATGTAATGAATCTTTGCCGCCTGATTAACAAGCTGATCAAGTGCAATCGTAATGAAATCAGAAAATTGTATTTCCATAACAGGACGCATGCCTGTTATCGCCGCGCCTACAGAAACTCCTGCAATCGCACTTTCCGAAATAGGCGTTGAGCGAACACGCTTAGAACCATATTTTTCTTCAAGTCCAGTTGTTGCGCCAAAGCCTCCACCGTAAATGCCAATATCTTCACCGATTAAAAAAACACGTTCATCGCTAGCCAAAGCTTCATCTAGTGCTTCTCTTACCGCTTCAATGTAAGAAATTTCTCTCAATTCATTTCACCCACACTTCCACAGTAAACGTCTTTATAAAGTTCTTCCAGGCTTGGTTCTTCATCTTCTAACGCAAGCTGTGCAAGATGTGCTACTTCTTCACGTATTTCTTCCACTTTTGCTTGAATCTCATCTTTGTTCGTGACCCCTCTTTCAATTAGCTCTTTTTCAAACCTTGAAATAGGATCATTTTCTTGTTTCCACCGTTCACACTCTTCCTCACTTCGATAAAGAAGCTTATCTGACTTAGAATGCCCCATATGTCGATAGGTCAAAGCCTCAATCAATGTAGGCCCTTCACCCTTTCTAGCACGAGTCACTGCTTCTTCTACCGCACACTTCACAGCTAAGACATCATTTCCGTCAATTGTGACACCGGGAATGTTGTACGCTGCTGCACGGTCAGAAATATGTGCCACGTTCACCATATCGCCAACTGGACTACTCATCGCATACTGATTATTTTCGATAAAGTAAACCACTGGTAGACGCCAAATAGAAGCTAAATTGAGAGCTTCGTGAAAACTTCCTTCATTTGTTGCTCCGTCACCTGCAAAACAGAGGACGACTTGGTTCGTCTGATTCATTTGTGCGGTTAATGCCGCACCCGCTGCAATTGGGAATCCTGCTCCGACAATGCCGTTTGATCCTAGATTGCCAACACTTGGATCGGCAATGTGCATACTACCGCCCTTCCCCTTGTTGGTTCCGGTAATCTTTCCAAGCATTTCAGCAAACATTGCCCGCATATCGGTTCCCTTAGCGATGGAATGACCGTGATTGCGATGGGTTGACGTAATCAAGTCAGTTTTTCGCAAAGCTGCACAAGCCCCTACTGCCGTGGCTTCTTGACCGATACATAAATGCAGTGTGCCATACACCTTTCCTGCTCCATATAATTCGTGCAGTGTTTCTTCAAAAATACGAATTTTCCACATTTCATCAAGCAGATGGACAAGCTGGAAAGTCCCCAGATTTTCCGTGTTCTCTACTTTTGTCTGCATTCTTTGTCCCTTCATTCTTTTTGATATTTTCATGTTCGTATAAAATAACCTTAAACAATCGTTAAGTAAAATTTTATCGGTTTTCCGTATTCTTCGCAAGCTTCACAAAGGAATCCTAACCAAAACGTTAGAATTTCTCAAGTTTTGAATAAATTTTCATATCAATTAATCAACCTTTTTTCGTACTTTCCTTTATAATGAAGGTACACAACTTACAAGTAATGGGGAGAAAAACATGAGTTTAACCGAAGGAAAACAATTTCATCATCAAACCTGGTTCGTTTTACCAATAAAAACATACACGAACGCGCTTCTTCCGTTTGCAGAAATGGATACACTTTGTGAATATGTCGCTGAAACTGAACAACCGATGATTCAATTTTGGCAATTAAAAAACACTTTTATCTTGGGAATGAAGGATACACGAACACCCGATTTTCACAAAGGTTTGCAGGCAATCACACAGACAGCGTTTTCTCCTGTCTTACGTAATTCAGGTGGCCTAGGGGTTATTTCTGATGACGGAGTGTTGAACCTATGCGTGTTCTTTTCAAATAAAGCAAAAAATTGGTCGATTGACGAAGCATATGAATGGGTCTTTCAGTGGGTGAAACAGGCATTTCCTACGCTGCCAATTAAAGCCTATGAAATCACAAATTCCTATTGCCCAGGAACATATGATTTAAGTGTTGACGGTCTAAAAATCGCCGGACTAGCACAACGAAGAGTGAAAAACGGAATCAGCGTCAGCTTATATCTTAGTGTTAATGGAAATCAACACTATCGTGGGGAAAGTGTTCGCCTTTTTTATCAAGAAGCTTTAAATGGGGAAGAACCAGAAGCGCTTGGTTACCCGAATGTTGCTCCAGAGGTCATGACCACACTTAGTCGCCTTAAAAACCAAGAATTAACGATTGACGAGGTACAGGAACAATTGCTTCGACCGCTCAAAAATGAAACAAATATCGCTTTTACCACTTTAGAACAATTACCAAATCAAGAATTTTTACAAGAAAAAATCTTACAAAACCTAGAAAAAATGGAAAAACGTAACGAACTTCTTCGTTAACGAAAATGATTGGAGAAAACAGATGCCCATACCTTACAAAGAACAGCTTTTAGAAAATGAAAAAGTCTTTCGTGACCCTGTGCATAACTATGTTCACGTACAACATCAGGTGATTCTTGATTTAATTAACTCCAAAGAAGTGCAACGTTTACGCCGAATCAAACAGCTTGGAACCACTAGCTTTACCTTTCATGGTGGAGAACACAGCCGTTTTTCTCATAGCTTAGGCGTTTATGAAAATGCTCGAAGAATTGCTGATATTTTTGTACGCAAATACCCAAAGGAAAAATTAGATGAAAATGGATGGGATGATAGCGAGCGCTTGGTTACTCTTAGTGCAGCCTTACTCCATGATGTTGGACACGGGCCTTATTCCCACACCTTTGAACATATTTTCAATACGAATCATGAGCAGGTAACGGTGGATATTATTACCAATCCTCAAACAGAGATTTACCAAATCTTAAATCGAGTGGAGGAGGGATTTCCAGAAAAAGTCGCAAGTGTGATTACAAAAGAATACCCGAATCCGCAAGTAGTACAGATGATTTCCTCACAGGTGGATGCTGACCGCATGGATTACTTGTTGCGTGATGCTTATTTCACGGGTACCCAATACGGACAATTTGACCTAACCCGCATTCTTCGTGTAATTCGTCCCTATAAAGGTGGAATCGCCTTTCAAGCAAACGGTATGCATGCTGTCGAAGACTACATTGTTAGTCGTTATCAAATGTACATGCAAATTTACTTTCACCCTGTCAGTCGTGGAATGGAAGTGATTCTCGACCATTTGTTAAAACGTGCGCACAAGCTTTACCAAAGTGATTCCGAGTATTTTGAACGAGTGAGCAAACGCTTAGTTCCTTTTTTCAAAGATCATTACTCCTTGGAAGATTATTTACGCTTAGACGACGGTGTATTGAACACTTATTTTAGTGAATGGAGCGACTACTCTGATTCAATTTTAAGTGATTTAGCCAATCGCTTTCTAAATCGACATCCGTTCAAGTCCATTACCTTTAGTGATGAAACACGGAATCAATTGGCAAAAATGCAAGAAATAATTGAACGAGTAGGGTATAATCCTAAGTATTACACAGCGATTAACTCTAGTTGGGATCTCCCTTATGATTTTTATCGTCCGCAAGCAACGAACCAACGCACGCAAATTGAAATTATTTTACAAGATGGAACACTGAAAGAACTTTCAACATTAAGCCCACTCGTTCAAGCCTTAGCTGGACAAAGTCAGGGAGACCAACGCTTTTATTTCCCAAAAGAAATGATTGCGCCAGCCAAGAAACAAATAGATTTATTTGATGAAAGCTATCAGGAATTTTCTAGCTACATTCATAACGGGGAATTAATCAAACCAGAGTAAAAAACAGAGGAGAAGAACAGACACATGGCAATCAAATTAGTAGCAATCGACATTGATGGAACACTTATCACAGATACTGGGGAAATCACGCAAGAGGTTTTTCAAGCAATTCAAGAGGCAAAGCAACAAGGTGTGAAAATCGTAATTACAACAGGACGTCCAATGCCCGGCGTAGAAAAATACTTGGAAGAATTAAACTTAAAGGATGCGGGTGACTATGTGATTACCTATAATGGTGGGTTAGTCCAAGAAACTAAGACTGGCAAAGAATTTATCCGCTACACCCTAACACATGATGACTACCTAGAAATTGACGCATTAGCAAGAAAACTACATGTTCACTTGCACACGACAACAAACGATACGATTTACACATCCAATCGAGATATTTCTCCTTACACTGTGCATGAAGCCTTTCTTGTCAACATGCCTTTAGCTTATCGCACACAAGAGGAAATCACTGAAGAATTTGAGATTGTAAAAATGATGATGATTGATGAAGAAGAAATCTTAACAAAAGTGATTCATTCTATCCCAGACTCATTTAAGGAAAAATTCACTACCGTTCGTAGCGCACCTTACTACTTTGAAATTCTAAATAAAAAAGCCAGCAAAGGGGCTGCACTCATCGCCTTAGCAGAAAAATTAGGAATTGATATTTCTGAAACTATGGCAATTGGCGACGCAGACAACGACCTCTCTATGCTTGAAGCTGCAGGAACCGCAGTAGCTATGGCAAATGCGACCGAAAACGTCAAGGCAATCGCTGATGTTCACACTACTTCTAATAATGATAGCGGAGTGGCTAAGGCAATTTGGGAAGTGGTTTTGGGGTAAAACATGATGAAAAAGCACTTCAAGTAGAAAAGTTTCCGCTTGAAGCGCTTTTATTATTAGTCCCCACCAGAAAAAATTGGTTCTTGATTATAAATCGGCCGATGATTTTTTATATCCTCAATGGATCCAATTTTTCTCCCCTTGGAATAAAAACCGTCTAATAAGCCCAATGATTGAAAAACTGCTTGTTGCTGTGCAATTTTAGCATTCCATTCCATTGTATCAAGAATGGCTAAAGCTTTATGAATCGCCTCTACACCGTCAGCTCCAGAAGTATTGATAAGCACACCGTGACTGTCAAGCAATAATTCGTGTGGCACACTAAGATGATGAGCGACAATATAATCACTAACAATTTCTGCTAATTCTTCAGAACAATTTGGAGCAAAAGGTAAAACTGGCACATAACCCACCTTTTGTGTTGCTTCAGTAAGATTTGGCATATCTAACCCACTTGTTGCCCAAAACATACTTTCTGGCGCATGTGCATGGAGCACAGCTCGAATTTCTTTATTTGTATCGTAAACTGCTTCGTGCATATTAATTTCTCTGGTTAATTTCCCCTCTCCTGCCACAATTTTTCTCGTGTGAGGCTCAACAACTAAAATTTGACTCGGTGTTAAATTTCCTAAATAAGCCTCTGACATCATCGTAGGAGTCATAATGATGTATTCTTTTCCATTTTCATCTAATGCTTTGAAAGAAAAATTCCCCCCTGCAACATTTGTATTCTTCCTATCAAAAATTAATTTTACTAGCTTCGCCATTTCCTCACGCTCACGTTCAAACATAATTCTTCCTGCTGTCATATTCCTACTTCCTTTCTTTTCCAAATAATCTCCCCGACTGAATAACCTCTCTTGATGCTTTACGTACTATTTCAAGTTCTTCTAATTTCTTTCTTCTTCTCTCGTAATATTCCTCCAAAAGAAGTTTGTCTCCCTTTTTCAAAATAATGTAGCCAATTGCCAAGGTAGTGAACAAATCAAAAATCATTTTTCCTGTTACTAAGCCAAGCAAGAAGCTCATCAAGGCAGTCATAAAAATCAAGAGATATTTTGCTTTAAGCTTCTTATTTTCAGAATGGTTCATCTGGTTCGCCTACTTCCTATTACCCTTTCACCGCTGCTGTTTTAGTTTTTTGTTGATGCTCGACATTATACCGTTGACTAGCTACGGGAATTTTCATCATATACTTATAAAGTAAAACAAATAGTCCGATAAAAATAATCATCCCCACAATTGCTAGAACATTTCCTCTAGCCGATTCTGCAAACAAAATTCTAAATTCTGGACCTTCAATCGAGGACCACGTGATTTTTTGCCCTGCTTTAATTCCCTCTACGGCACCAGTTTTATTCGCTAAACCTGTTAGAATTGGGACAAAATATGTTGCGGAGTATAAATATAAAGGCATTGAAATCACTCCAAGTGCTAACATACGATACAAATTTCCACCTGTAAGAAGTAAGCCACCAACCGCAATAGAATAATTAATAATTCCAGCTAATGGTAAGACTTCATTTCCAGGCAAAATCAACGCATATCCAATAAACACTGGTACCATGAGAATCGCTGTCACCCACACCTCTGGACGACCTGCTAAAATTGGCCAATCTAAACCAATATAAACTTCACGTCCTTTGAACTTTTCTTTCATCATGCTACTCATCGCATCTGCTAACGGTGATAGAGCTTGCATGAACATTTTAGAAATCATTGGGAACAAGGCCAGAGAGGTTGCTACCTTTACCGCTAGATTCAACGAACCCGAGACACCGTAAGCGGCTGCAAAACCTAATAATAATCCAATGACAAAGCCCATTACGGAGTTTTCAGAAAAAATTCCAATCTTATTCTTTAAAGAAGTCGCATCTGCTCGTTTATTGAAAAACGGAATTTTATCCATAATCATATTAAACGGTAACAACAATACTGCAGAAATATTCATCAAATGAGTGACGGTAACTAATGGTATTCCTGTCAAATCTTGAATATGTCTTTGGAACATATCACCCATTTTTAATTCCAAAACTACTTGAATAGCAGCAACAATAAATCCAGCAATCAAACTCCCCGAAATAAAGTAGACTAGATAGGCAGTTAATGCTTTCCCCCAAACATTCCACATATCAACGTTCAATGTTTTAGTAAAATTCAATACTAGCATTAAAATATTGACCCCAATTGTCACACCAAAGAAAATAAACGCATACGACCACGACCAAGTAATACTTGCTGCGCCAGTCCAGCCTAAATCGAGAGCGGGCAACCGAATTCCAGTATTCTTTGCCATTGCCTCTGAAGCTGGTCCCACTGCATCAGATAGAAACCCGATTAACATCGACATTCCTGTAAAAGCAATCCCCAGAGTCAAAGCAGAAACAAAGGCTTTTTTAAATTTCATTCGAGCAATCAACCCAAACACTAAAATAATCAAAGGAACAAATACTGCGGAACCCAATCCCAAAATATAATTAATGATATCTTTCAAAACACTCATTGTTCACCCTCCTCAGCTTTTTTGCGCCGCTTCGACAATCTGCTCATAGACTTCATCCATGCCCATTCCAGTTAGAAAAGGGATTCCAGGAAAAACATCAATTCCTAACTCCTCTGTTTTTTCAATTAATTCTTGTTCTGGAGGCATGATATAAACGTAAATATTCGTAGTACCAAGCTCTCCATCAATAGATTTATAATCCACTGCATCCACTGTCACAACAATTCCGTCTTGCTCAAATTTATCCGCTATTTTTGAAGCGATTGTTTGACTTGTTGCCACTCCACTACCACATGCTACAATTAATCTTTTCATTTAAACTTCCTCCAATACTTTTTGCGATTTCACTATTTTATCTATAAATAAATGATATACCGCTTGTTCATCCCGTAATGACCTTAAATTCAAAACAAACTCTGAATCTTGAAACATATCCATTAGTAAACTCAAGAACACCACTTGCTTAGAGGGTTCCTTGATTCCTAAGAACAAGAATGTATCCGTTTTCATTTCTTCGTTTAAGCCCATGTGCCGAACTGTTAGATCCTGTGTCGTACGAACTACGTAAATAAACGGTCTTTCAATATATTGCGTATCACAATGAGGAATAGCAATATTTAAAAATTGAGTTGCAAGACCTGTCGGATATTTTCTCTCCCTATCTACTAACCCTTGAAAATAGCCACTATTCACCCAGTTTTTTTCTTCCAAACGTTTAGAAATAAGCTGAAAGAGTTCTTCCTCAGAATGAACTTTTACCTCTAAGTCAATCAATTCTTTTTGAAATAAATTATCATGTGTCACAATTTCACCCCCGAATAAAATAAATCGAATATTTCTTGAAAGTTCTTTTTTGTTCATATTATGCGCATAAAATGTTCAACTTTGTTCTTTCTGAGACAAGAATACCTCACATAACAAATGTTGTCAATAAAAAAATAAATATTTTTTTAAGTCAAAATCAACTTTTATCAAGAATTTTTATAAATTTATATTTCACATAAATACTTGATTTCTCAAAAATATGAAGCTATACTATAAACAAAGTCGAACAAACAGTAACATATAGGAGGGTATTATGCTAAAAACAGAAAGACAGGAACGAATCGTATCGCTTATAAATGAACAAGAATTTCTAAATGTGAATCAAATTGCCGAATTATTAAATGTTACTCCTATGACAATTCGTCGAGATGTCAATGAATTAGCCGAAAAAAATAAATTGATTCGAGTATATGGTGGAGCGCAAAAAATTTCTTTAAAGGATAGAGAGTATTCTACTCAAGAAAAAATGTGCTGGAATGAAGAAAATAAACAATATATAGGAAACGTGATGAATCAGTTAATTAAAGAGGGAGACACCATTTACTTAGGTGCTGGAACAACTATCCTACATGCACTCAAGAATATCACAAAAAAAGAACTATTAATTGTTACAAATAGTTTGATTGCTTTTCAATATGTTCAGGAAAATACCGATTATAAGGTAATACTTACTGGCGGGGAATATGCAGAAGTAACTGAAGAATTTACTGGAGAAATCACTGAAAAAGCCTTTACTCCTCTAAATATTGATATTGCATTCGCCGCAACTAATGGAATTTACGGAAATAATATTACTACTTCTAGTTCTAATCAAGGTCGAGTACAGCGAGAGGCTTTTGCTCATTCCAAAGTAAAAGCAATCGTTGCAGACCATTCAAAATTTAATGTATCTGACGTTTATACCTTTTATCATTTAACAGATATTGATTATGTTGTCACAGATAATGGTATTTCCGAAACATTACTTAATCAATACGAATCATTTGTAAAAATAAAATATCAGGAGGAAACAGAATGATTTTAACTGTGACATTCAATCCCTCAATAGATTCCTTATACATTACTGAAAATCTTACTTTGGGCAAATTAAATCGATTAGAAAACCCAGTTCGTATGGTTGGCGGAAAAGGAATCAACTCCGGAAGAACCTCTCAAACTCTTGGTGCGAAGGTTATTACCACTGGATTTTTAGCAGGTACTACTGGAAAATTAGCTAAGGAATTGCTCTACCAAGAACCTTTTCAAAAGGAATTTCTACAAGTGGAAGGAGAAACAAGAAACGCTACAACCTTTATGCATGATAACCTTCATACCGAAGTGGTGGAAGAAGGCCCAGTGATTTCAGAAGAGGAAATTACAAACTTATTAAATAAAATAATGAACATTTGGGATGCAAATCCAGATATCCGTGTCATTTGTATTTCTGGTTCTGCCAACATGACGAATCAATATTTATACACCAAATTTATTGCTGTGCTAAAAGAATTATTCAGAGATACTATAAAAATTCTTGTGGATATTTCTGGAACTCAGTTAACAAACTTATTGAACTCAGATATTTGTCCCGACTTCATTAAACCAAATATCCATGAGTTATCTGAACTTTCACAAGTAGAAATTACAACTAAAAGGGAAGTTATCGACATTTTGAGCAAGAATAAATTATTTTCAAGCATTCCAATGACAATGATTTCTTGCGGTTCAAAGGGAGCAATCGTTCGAGTAGGTGAAGAAATCTACGACTTATCTATTCCCGAAGTTGAGCTTGTAAATTCCACTGGCTCTGGTGATGCAACAGTTGGGGGAATTGCTTATGCGTTAGATTGTAGCTATGATCTTGAAACCACTTTGCGTTACGGTATGGCTTGTGGAATGGCAAATGCAATGGAGCGTGGCGTAGGACAAGTGAACCCTGATGTCGTTGAAAATTTACTATCGAAAATTGAAATAACAAAACTAACCCAAAAAATAATCGTATAATAACGAAAAACGGCAAACAGTCTTTTCGACCTGTCTGCCATTTTTTTAATCCCCACTAGCTAAAAATGCTTGTTCTAAATCTGCTATCAAATCTTCTGGTGCCTCAATTCCTACTGAAAGACGTAATAAATCATCTGTTAGACCGTAACTTTCACGCACCTCTGCTGGAATATCCGCATGTGTTTGAGTGGTTGGATAGGTGATTAGACTTTCCACTCCGCCAAGACTTTCCGCAAAGGTAAATAATTTTAGTGAATTAATAAATGCTGGAATTGTTTGCTCCTCTGTCACTTTAAAGCTAATCATGCCACCACGCCCCGTATACAACACTTCTTTCACACTGTCAGATTTTTCCAGAAATGCAACAATTTTTGCCGCATTTTCTTCATGTCGGCTCATCCGTAGTGCCAAGGTTTTCATTCCCCGAATCAGTAACCAGCTGTCAAAGGGACTCAAGACCTGTCCGGTAGTATTGAGATTAAAGCCAAGCTGTTCGCCAATTTTTTCATCCTTTGTTATCACTGCGCCTGCCAATAAATCATTGTGCCCGCCAAGATATTTTGTCGCTGAATGAACCACAATATCTGCTCCAAGTTCTAGTGGGCGCTGGATAATCGGAGTGTAAAAAGTATTATCCACAATCACCAAAGCCCCATTGTTATGAGCAACTTCTGAAATTTTTTCAATATCGAGCTCATTCATTAAAGGATTCGTGGGGGTTTCCACAAAAACTGCAACTGTTTTTTCACTAATTAGCCGTAAAAAATCTTCTTCCGAATCTGCATATTTAAACTTATAAGCTCCTTTTTCATTCAACTGATTAAACCAACGATAAGAACCACCATACAAGTCCCGACAGGCAATAATTTCGCTACCTAATGGAAAATATTCCACTGCCAACTGTATCGCACTCATCCCCGAGCTAGTAACCAAGCCAACTGCCCCGCCCTCAAGTGTTGCAAGAGCTTCTTCTGCGATGGCACGTGTTGGATTTTTTGTCCGAGTGTAATCATATCCTGTTGATTTTCCAAACTCTGGATGTTGATAGGTTGTTGAAAAATAGACCGGTGAGTTTAAAGCGCCGGTAGCTTTATCCGTTCTCGCCCCAATTTGCGCTAATATTGTTTCGATTGACTGCTGTTGTTCTTTTGACATGTGTAATCCCCCTATTTGCGAAATTTCTGAAAATCACAATCCTTTTCGTTCCATTGTAGCAATTTCCAGAAATCTTATACAATAGTTATTACCAATAGTTTCTTATAGTTTGTAACTATAAAAAGGGATTTTCGCTAGTGAACGCAAAAAAACTGGCAACTCCAAGAGTCCCCAGTTATCTTCTATTCATCAGATTAGCTATGTTTAGCAATCATATTTTTAATTTGAGCTTTTGATTGAACACCCATCACACGTTCAACGACTTCTCCATCTTTTTTCAAGACAAGAGTTGGAATACTCATGATTTGAAATGCTTGTGTAGTGGTTGGGTTTTCGTCCACATCCATTTTCACAATTTTTAATTCTGTTTCGTCCAATTCTTCAGAAAGTTGTTCTAAAATTGGCGCTTGCATACGACAAGGACCACACCATGTTGCCCAAAAGTCTACTAAGACCAACCCTTCATCTGTTTCTTCTGCAAATGTTTTATCTGTTACTGCTGCTGTCATTGTTATATTCCCTCCATTGAGTTAGTTTTTTCAAATATACTAGGTTTATTATAGACTACCGATGAAAAAGAGAAAAATATCTTGCTTGTGACATGTCTGTTCACTCTTAACCGTTACTGAAACTTCACAATTGTTGCACCATTCCCACCTTGGTTTGCTGGGGCAAATTCAAAGCTCTTTACACTTCGATGATTTTTTAGATAATCGGTAATCCCTTGACGAAGCGCTCCCGTGCCTTTTCCGTGAACAATCGTGACTTGAGCATAGCCCGCTAAAATTGCTGCATCTAAATATTGGTCAACCTCTGCCAGTGCTTCCTCATAGCGTTTGCCTCGTAAGTCTAGCTGTGTCGATACATGCGCACGTGGGCCACTTGAAGTCTCTGAAGTTCGTACTGTAATTCTTTGTTTTTCTTCTTTTTCTGGTGCCACAGGAGTCATATCCTCCTCTGCCACATTCATTTTCAAAATGCCAAGTTGAACCTGCCACTCTTTATTTTTTGTTTGTTTAATCAGCGTTCCGCGTTGACCATAAGCATTGACAATCACTTCATCGCCCGGTTTCAACACTTTTGCTTCCTTAGCCTTACGCAACACTTTATTTTTTGTCAAATGTGTTTCTTCTTGCTTCAAATTAGAAAGCTGTGTGCGTGCGTCAATCAGTTGATGTTCTTTCACACCGCCAGCATTTTCCGCCTGTTTCTGCATTTCTCGTAAGTCGTGAATGATTTTCTCTGATTGTTCTTCTGCCTCGGCAATGAGCTTATTCCCCTCTTTGCGTGCTTTTTCCAATTCTTTTTCCCGTTCTTCAAAGAACATCGCATAAGCGTTTTTCAAGTCCTGCAAGAGCTTCTCAGATTCTTCCACGTTCGCACGTGCCTCATAAAATTCCGTTTCAGCCATTTTTCTACGATTTTCTAAATCTGCAATCATCTCGTTTAAATCCTGCGATTCCCCGTCCATGATTTGTCGCGCCTCGTCAATCACGTGTTGATCCAGACCAAGCCGCTTAGATATTTCAAACGCATTGGAACGACCAGGCACCCCAATTAATAAATGATAGGTTGGACTAAGCGTTTCTACGTCAAATTCCATAGAAGCGTTGATTGTTCCAGGACGATTATAGCCATATACTTTCAGTTCAGGATAATGCGTTGTTGCCATGACATAAGCACCTTTTGCCCCCACCTCATCTAAAATAGAAATAGCTAAAGCTGCTCCCTCTTGCGGATCGGTTCCCGCACCAAGCTCATCAAATAGAACTAAGCTTTGTTCGTTCACCTTTTCTAAAATCGACACGATATTCGTCATATGACTGGAGAAAGTCGACAGGTTTTGTTCAATGGATTGCTCATCGCCAATATCCGCAAAAATCTCAGAGAACACTCCAATTTCACTTTCATCAGCTACTGGAATCGCTAACCCCGCCTGGCCCATTAACTGCAATAAGCCGAGCGTTTTTAGTGTAATTGTTTTCCCACCTGTATTCGGACCAGTGATAACAATTGCTTGAAAATCCTCCCCAATCATAATATCATTGGCGACCGCTTTATCTTGGTCTAACATCGGATGACGTGCTTGTCTTAATTGCACAAAGTTCTGCTCATTAATCTTTGGAACGACTGCTCGTAATTCCTTTGCCAAGCGCGCTTTTGCCTGTACAAAATCAAAATGTCCGATAACGTACGCATTATGTGAAATTTCTCTGCGATAAGGGCGCAACATCTCGGAAAGCTCTGATAAAATTCGTTCAACCTCTACACGTTCCGCAATTTGTTGTTGGCGCAAACGATTATTTGACTCCACCACTTGCTTTGGCTCGATAAACAAGGTTTGCCCAGACGAAGATTGGTCGTGTACCACGCCACCAAAAACTCCACGATATTCCTGCTTTACTGGAATGACATAGCGATCATTTCGCATGGTAATCAGCGTATCACTTAGATATTTCGCATTTTTCCCTCGAACGATACTGTCTAGCTGTTCCCGAATTGTCTGTTCTGTCCGACGAATATTTCGGCGAATCCCTTTTAATTCTGGTGAGGCTTCATCTGTGACAAAACCGTCCTCGTCAATTGCTTCACGCAAGCGTTGGTTAATCTCAGGTGTGTGAACGAGCTGCTCTTCCCACTGATAAAGCTCCATTAGCTCGATTTCAGCATCCTTTAAATCTTCGAAAAAACGACTAAGCTCCGAGCTTGTCCGTAGCACACGACTCACCTGTGCTAACTCTAAACCATTCAAGTTGGCGCCAATTTCAATTCGTTTCATGTGTGGACGAATATTTTCTAATTTTGGTACAGGAATTCCTCCACGCAACCGTTGAAGCTTCATTCCGTCCTCGGTCTCATCTAACCAAGTTTGTATTTTTTCTGTCGCCGTAATAGGCACTAATTTTTCCGTTTCTTCTCTTCCAAGTGCCGTGACAAGAAATTGTTCTAATTGCCCCTTCACCTTATCGAAAGCCAACACGTCTAAAATACGTTGATTCATTTATTCCTTCACCCCAAATTCTACATAAAAACAGCTACCAACCACAGATTGAAAGAAATAAATTCCATGGTTCATAGCTGATTAATTTCTTTACTTTAAGTTCAAAATATTTTCCACCCATAGTCGTCCTAAAGCCTTTGAAAAAAACGGTGTCCGCTCAATCATCGCCCGAGATAACGGGTCATTTCCCAATAAATTTTGCAAGCTCGTCATAGGAACCATTGACAATAAATACAAGAGTAAAAAAACGCCAAAATAAACAGACAGTGCACTCAATGCACCACCCCAGATTATTCCATGATTTCCCTTTAATAGAGGAACATACTGCAGATGATGAGCAAAAATAGCTAACAGATGAACCACTAACACGCCAACAAAATAAATCAGCACAAAAGCCACCCCCGCATAAAAAGCCATATCTAAATCTAAGGTCGTCTTTTCATCAAAGAAAAACATCTTCGTTCCCTCAGTAGCTGACGGATAAGGTACCCATAATTCCAAGCGTTTGCCTAGCTCTTTATATTTTACCATTGCAAGAATAAACGAAAAAATATATCCTACGATATAAACAAGCTGCAAAGCTAACCCACGACGGTATCCTGTATAAAAACCCCAAGCGAAGCATAGTAAAATAAAAATTGTTAACATAACTACTCCTTACGTACAAAGTTAAGGAAAATCAAAAATTTCCCTCTCAGACTACCTACACCTCTGACTTTTCTTGTTTTGCTTCAAAAGCAGTCTTGGGTTGCCCATTTTTTTCACGAATTTTTTTCTTCGCACTGGCATTCAAGACTTGTTGAGCATCGACATGATTGGTCACTAGCGCTTCCTCATACCCTGTTTTTTTCAAGGCTTCTTTTGCTTCTTGCTCCATTTGTTCAATGCGTGTCACTTTTGCTTCTAATTCCTCTGCACGCTCGGCAACAGGTCGCAACTCATTTAATTCCTTTTGTAAGGTTAAAATTTGTTCTTGTTTTTTCAGTTGGTCATTGACCGCATTAATTGCTGCCAAAATCGCAGTTTGTTCCACTGATGCTTCTGGTGTCAAGTGACGAATTTCTTTTAGTTGGTCATTGACTAGCTGCGTCACGATATCCATATGTTCCTTTGTTTCTGTGCCAATGATTGTATACGTACTCCCAGCGATATTGGCTTTGTACCTTGTTTTATCCGTTCCCATGTAGAAAGCTCCCTTTCAGTATTAGTTGTCACGCTTTTTTTCTCTGTCTTGCTCAATTTTTAAATTTATAAAAAAGTAAATATATCGTTGTATTCCTGCGTAAAAATTAAGCACAATACCCGCAATTATCATTATACCCGAAAATCGGTGACTTTGAAAACACTTGTCTTTATCCTGTGGTATACTTAAAGTGAAACATGAAAGAAATGGAGAAAACTATTGAACACGATTGTTATACAAGTTCCCAAAACAAAAATAAATGAAATGTTGGTGGACTATGCACGCTTTATTCAAAATAAAAAAATTCCCTATGCAGAGTTTAGTGCCAAGAAAAATGATACAGTGATTACCGCCTATACTTCTGGAAAAGTTGTCTTTCAAGGAATTGGTGCTGAAAAAGAAGCAAGTCGCTGGGGCGTTGCTAAAGCAAAACCCGCAAAAAAAGCAACATCAAGCGCTTTACCAGCTGGTTTTTCTTCGCTTTCCGTAATCGGTAGTGACGAGGTGGGAAACGGGAGCTATTTTGGTCCAGTCACGGTTGCGGCTACCTATGTCGACAAAAATCATCTGGCAAGGCTGAAATCACTTGGCGTTCGTGACTCAAAAGCTATGACCGATACAGAAATCAGAAAGTTAGCGAAAATTATTAAGCAAGAAATTCCTTTTCAATTGCTAGTCGTTCCACCTGAAAAGTATAATCAAATTCAGCCAAACTATAATGCCGTGCATATGAAAGTTGCTTTACATAATCAAGCAATCTATTTATTATTGAAAAAAATTTCTCCAGAAAAACCTGAAGCAATTTTGATTGACCAATTCACTCCTGAGGCAAATTATAGTAAGTATGTGCGTAGCGAAAAAAATCAAGTCACCGAAAAAATTTATTTTGCTACCAAAGGAGAAGGTCATCATCTAGCAGTTGCTGCTGCTTCTATTCTTAGTCGTGCAGCCTTTTTAGAAGAATTAGACAAGGAAAGTGACGAATTAGGAATCATTGTTCCAAGCGGTGCTGGGAAAAATGTAGATAGTATCGCCGCCCAAGTTTTGCAAAAAGGTGGACTCGAATTATTAGGAAAATACGCAAAACTTCACTTTGCAAACACTAAAAAAGCACAAAATTTATTATGAGAAAGAGTGAGAACTATGATTAAATTTTTAAAAAACTGGTGGGAAGTCTTTGCTGTGGCTATCCTACTTCTTGTCCTTCGTTTATTTGTTTTTAGTCCAATCATTGTGGACGGTCATTCAATGGACCCCACCCTACAAAACGGTGAGCGCATGATTATGCTGAAAACAGCGAAAATCGACCGTTTTGACATTGCGGTAAGCGAAGAACCTGGCGAGCCAAAAAAGAACATCATCAAGCGAGTGATTGGCTTACCCGAAGACACCATTGAGTTTAACAACGACCAATTAACTATCAACGGAAAAAAATATGACGAACCTTATCTTGATTCCTATAAAAAGCTTTGGAAAGATGAAAAGCTTCAAAAAGAATACAGCTTTGACCCTTATTTCCAATCCATTGCTCAAAGCGCCCAAGCCTTTACAACAACGCCTGACGGAAAAACAGAATTTTCTGTGACTGTTCCTAAAGGTCACTACTTCCTAATGGGAGACGACCGTCTAATCTCTAAAGATAGTCGTGAACTTGGCCCTGTTCCAAGTAGTAGTCTCAAAGGAGAAGTTAAACTTGCTTATTGGCCTTTAAACCAATTTAAGTTAATTAAGTAATGAAAAAGTATGCGAAAGTTGTTGCTTCGCATACTTTTATTTTTGGGTTAATGTGCTACCTTTTCCATGTCCCGCACCGCATTCAACGTCTGAATCGAAGCCATAGGAATACGTCCCAGTCCATCTAATCCGACATTTAATAAATAATTAACACCCAACTGATTCAAATGAGTTTTATAGTTAAAAATCGTTTCAGGAGATTTCCAATTTTGGTCGTGATAAGAAAAGCCCCACGAATCATTCATTGTTCCAGCAGTCTCATATAACTGGGACGGAGAAGGTTTCAATCCATCTACAGAATTATAATCAATTTCTTGGTTCTCTGTTTCCGTCGTTTCAGGAATTTCATTGTCCCCCAAAGAAACATAGTCATATTTCCCATTTCCCAACCGAGAATTAATCAAGCAATTGGGTTGTAGCTCCTTCACAGTATCATATATCTGTTGACTTTGTTCCTCTGAAAGAGTCATCGGCATATCAAACCAAGCAGTCACAATCTCTCCATAATTTGTCATGATTTCTTTAATTTGTGGTAGAATTTTGCGTTCAAAGCAACGAGAAAAATCCTTTTCTCCTGTGAAATCCCAGCTATTATCCCAAGTTGTACCTGCTGTTTCCAAATGGTTAGACAAGTATCCTCCACCGTCTGCCTCGTGCCAATCTAAATCTTGTGAATAATAAATGCCCAACTTCAACCCTTGCTTTTTACAAGCCACAGAAAGCTCCATTAAAATATCGCGCTTAAACGGCGTTGCCTCTACAATGTTGTACGCATCTACCTCTGATTGATACATCGCAAACCCATCATGATGCTTTGTGGTCACTACTAAATAGTTCATCCCCCAGTCTTTTGCATAACTCACGATTTTATCCGCATCAAAATAAAGAGGATTGAATGCGTCCGCTAATTTCTCATATTCCTCATTAGGAATTTGAAATTTTGATTGAATCCATTCTGCATAGTTACTTGAGGATTGACCATCGTATTCTCCCGCTAATAAGGAGTACAGCCCCCAGTGAATCATTAACCCAAATTTTGCTTCCTTAAACCATTCTACATTTGTATTCATTATTTTCCGCCTTTATCTATTTATTTTGAGTTTCTATTGCGAGAATCCCCGCACCAATTAAGTTTGCATCATTTCCAAAAACAGCTTTCACAATTTTTGGAGTAATCGGACAACGTTGCCCATAACTCATGATTTCAGAAAGCTTTCGTTCAATGTTAGAGATTAATTTCACATTGTTTGTGATCCCGCCACCCAAAATAAACCTTTCTGGGTCAATCATATATTGAAGATTATAAATTCCAAGGGCAAGGTAGTAATAAAGTTCTTCTGTTGCCTGAATCGCATCTTTATCTCCTGCCTCTGCTAAAGCAAAAACTTCTCTCCCTTGATATTCTTTACCTTTAAGCTTGGAAAATTTCCTCGCCATATGCACCGCTGAACCTAATTCGCTCCATTCTTTGCCTTTATCAATCAGCATCATTCCAAACTCCCCACTAAAATGATGAGCACCCGGCTGAACTTCTCCATTTGAAAGAATCACTCCGCCAATTCCTGTACCAATCACCAAAAACAGCGCATTTTCTGCCCCTCTAGCTGCCCCTAAAGACGTCTCGGCTTTACAGGCACATACCGCATCATTTTCAAAATAAACAGGCAGTCCATAGTTCTTTTCAAAATATTCTCTAAAGGAGAACCCATGAATGTAACGAAGCGAACTTGCCCCTTTAATCTCTCCAGTTTCTTGATTTGGAATCGCTGGCACACTAAACGAAAGAGCCAACACCTCGTAATTTTCTAAATAATAAACAATCGTTTCGTCTAATTTCTCACGCATTTCTTCCCAACTACTCGGCGATTGAAACGTTCGATAATCACTCAATGTTTCCTCGAAAATCGCACTTTTAACACTCGAACCGCCAATATCAATGACTAATAGACTCATTTCTTCCCTCTCTTCCCTTTTTATTAACGTTTTTTGGTAAACGTTTCCATTTATAACTACGATTATTATAAACGATATATACTGTTATGTGTATACTATTTTTTAATTTATAAATAAATATAGGATAAAGATTGTGAAAAAGATTAAAAGTGTTAAAATAATTTTAGAAAATAAGAAATGTTGGGGAGGAAAATTCATGGATTTTGCGACTGAAAAAGAAGCTTATGACTTATTGGAACGGCTAGAAATCCCTTATTTACGTGTAGATCATCCTGCGATTACTTCGGTGAAAAATGTGCCTTTTGAACTTCCCGGCCCTCAAGTCAAAAATTTAGTCTTAAAAACAAAAAAGGGACGTGCTTTTTATCTGATTATTCTTCCAGATGAAAAGATGGCAGATATCAAAGATTTAGCCAAACGACTTGGTGAAAATCGGTTATCCTTTGCTTCTGAGGAAAACCTCTATGATTTACTCAAGGTTGTTCCCGGAACGGTCACACCATTAGCCTTACCAAATGATACAGAACATAAGCTACAAATTGTTGTAGATTCTTCTATCAACCATGAGGATACAGCCGGATTTCACCCAAATGTGAATACAACAACCTTAATGATTCAGTTTCATGACTTTGAAAAGATACTTTTTGATTTAGGATATGAATATTTAAGCTTGAAATTGTGAGGATTTGAAAAGCAGGGCTCTTGGTAGGCTCTGCTTTTTGTACTTATGAAGTTTTAGTTCTTACATTCAATAAAGTTTCTTTCTTGAATAATTTTAAGCATATCTAAAACTTTCTGTTCTTCTGCGGTTCCTTTTCGTAAACTAATCTCCAAGTTTATCTTGTAAATATTTTCGGATTTTTTCTAGCTGTTCAATCATTTCTGGAATCTCCTCTTCAACTGAATCTAATATATTTTGGGACGAATCTCACCATAATCATGGTTAATATAATTTCTAAAGGCGTTAATATCTGCCCACGGAAATTCTGGAAATGCCTTAAACGTTTCTTCTGAAATTTTGTTGAGAACAGCTTGTTCCCCAATTTGAGCCAAGCTAAAGGAAAACAACCGAATCGTCATCTCATCATTTAGCGGAACGCCAAGTTTAAGCAAACGAACTTTATCTTTTTCGGTATTTCTCGCATTTTCTAACATTGAATCAATATATGATAAATCACGTTCAACCCTATCCATAAATTTTCACCTTATCTCTTTCAAAATTTGATGATAACTTTCCTGAATCACTTTCTTTGATTTGTTTAATATCAAGAACATCAACAGTTGTTCCTAGAGCTTCTTCAAGTTCTCTCTTAAAACGATTAAGCTTAATTAAGCCTCGAATAAGTGAGCTATCCTACGTCTGATGTTTCATTATTATCCCCACGTGCATAAGAAACAAAGAGATAGATTTCAGGTTCCCGCCATTTCTTCACAACTGGAATTACTTTATCTTTAATTTCTTCAACTGTAGAAGTCATGACTTCACCCTCTTTTTATTTTATTCTAGTTATATTAGGCATTGCTTTCACTATATCCAATAGAGTGTCGTTTTCTTTCACTAATAAATCATTTAAGTTGTTAGAAAAACACAAGGATATTCAAAATCTTATCTATCCGTTTCAAAACCAGAATCCCTCCACAAATAAGATAAAACTCATCACGCAACTACTTATTAAGATTTGATTCCCTTTATAAAAACAAGTTTTCGACCTTTCCCTCTCACTTGTGATAAGGCTCCCTAGCAATTATCCGCTGACTCCGATAAATTTGTTCAATCAAAATCAACCGCATGAGCTGGTGTGGATAAGTGAGTCGTCCGAAAGAAATTTTTTCGTTAGAACGATTTAGCACTGCATCGCTTAGACCTAAAGAACCTCCGATAACAAAGGTTAAGCGACTTTTCCCGCGAATGCCTAGCTGACGAATATCTTCCGCAAATTCTTCAGAGCTTGGGAGCTTCCCTTTGATTGCTAGCGCAAAAACATACTCGTCCTCCTTTATTTTTAATAGAATGCGGTCACCCTCTTTATCTTTTACTTGAACCATTTGCGCCTCGCTTAGATTTTCGGGGGCTTTTTCATCAGGTACTTCAATCATTTCTAACTTTACATAACTTCTCAAACGTTTAGCGTATTCTTCAATTCCTTGAACTAAATATTTTTCTTTTAATTTTCCAACGGTAATTATTTTAATATTCATTTTTTATCCCCATTTTATTATTTTTCCACAATTATTTTAACATTCTACAAAACATTTATCCACAGAATTACGCACAGGGAACAGCTATTCTCCACACCTCTGTTCTGATTTTTAGCCTATTTTTTAGCGAATTTGTGGAAGAACATATTTTCTACACAGGTTTATCCACATCTTGTTGATAACTTTATCCACTTTTCCACAGATTATCCACAAAGTTATGCACAACTTTTTAAAATTTTTCTTCAATATTCACATTATTTTCAAATTTACCTGTTATGCTTTAAATATAAGGTTCAATTAAGAAAGGTGTTATAATATAGTTGATATGGATTTAAAAATTATGTACTTCAAAAAAGCGAGTACAAGTAATAATACCTTTCAATGATTAAGGAGGAATTTAGAGATGTCATCAAAAAATAAAAAATCTGGTTCTGGGAAAAGCTTTGGCATGGGTATTGCTGGAGGTTTAGTCGGAGCATTACTAGTTGTCGGTGGGAACTATGCGATTAATGGGAATAACACAAGTGAGCCTGCCACCACCACGCAAAGCTCAACAAAAGGAGATACTAAGGTAAGCAATGTGACCTATAATGTCGGTAGTGGCGTTGTGGATGCGGTGAAAAAAGTGCAACCTGCTGTAGTTTCTGTTATCAACCTTCAAAAACCTCAAGCACAAAGTAATGACCCGTTCGGAATATTTGGCAGTGAAAGTGAAGAAGGCGAGGACTCTTCATCAGATGAATTACAACCAGCTTCTGAGGGTTCTGGGTTGATTTATAAGAAAGATGGAAATACTGCCTATGTTGTCACAAATAACCACGTGGTTGAAGGACAAAAGGGTTTGGAAATTTTACTCGCTGATGGAACAAAAGTTACAGGAAAATTAGTCGGAGCAGATGCTTACTCTGACTTAGCGGTGATTAAAATTGATGCAAAAGATGTGAAAGAAACGGCTAAATTTGGGGACTCTTCTAAACTTCAAGTTGGAGAACCTGCTATTGCAATCGGCTCTCCATTAGGTTCTCAATTTGCTAACTCTGTGACTGAGGGCATTGTTTCTTCTCTTAACCGTGTAGTTACAATTAAGAATCAAGAAGGAAAAGAAATCAATATCAATACCATTCAAACTGATGCCGCAATTAACCCCGGAAATTCTGGTGGACCATTAATTGATATTAACGGGCAAGTTATTGGTATCAACTCTTCAAAAATCGCTGGTTCTGGTTCAGGAAGTAGCATTGAGGGGATTGGCTTTGCGATTCCGTCAAATGATGTGGTGAATATTATCAATCAACTTGAAAAAGATGGTTCTGTTCAACGTCCAGCACTTGGTGTTTCAACGGTTGATTTAAGTGGTTTATCTACGCAACAAATCAAAGAAATATTGAAAGTTCCAACAACTGTAAAAGCTGGGGCAGTCTTAGCAAAAGTACAAGCAGCCACTCCAGCAGATCAAGCAGGTTTGAAACAATATGATGTCATCACAAAAATTGACGATGATGAAGTCACTTCGTCTACAGGTTTACAATCGGCTCTTTACAAACACAAAGTTGGCGATACAATCAAGATTACTTTCTGGCATCAAGATAAAGAAAAAACAGTAGATGTTAAATTATCTATTGATACCAAAGCCTTAACTGATAAATAAAATTCATGTAAAACAGCGCCTTAGTATGATGCTAGGGCGCTGTATTTTTGTAAGTGAAGATTAAAACGGTAAATCATCCACCGAAATTTCAATCGGCTGCCCGCTATAAACGGTATTGAATCCCGCTTCTTGATTTTTTGCTTTACGAGCAAGTGTTACTTCTTTGGATTCTAAGGTTTGGAACTGGCGACAAGAAACCTGTTGATGATATTGTACTTGACCATTTTTTTCTGTCTTATAACTACGAATGGTTCCATTCACGCTGATGAGTGAGCCTTTGCCAGTATAACTTGCTAAAGCTTCCGCTGATTTTCCAAAGATTGCACATTCTACAAAATCTGAATCATATTCTCCCTTATTATTTTTGTACTCTCGCGTGATGCCTAATGTGAAATACACAGAGGCATTTCCATTTTCTAAATATTTTAATTCTGGTTCTCGACAAAGTCTGCCGACTAATGCTACTTGATTCATTACTTTTTCCTCTTTTCCCTTGCTTATGTGACAATTCTACAATGAAAACGAATACATTTCACGAGAATAGAATAAAACTTCAGAGATAGTTCCATGATGAAAAAACAGCAAAAAAGCTTGAATCACTCAACAATTCGCGAGATTTCCAAGCTTAATTCTTATAAAAATATTAGTGTCATTATTTTTTCCAGTGTTTTGTCACATCGAAAGCGACACCTGTTTCCACATCATCTGACAAGACTAAAATACCACGTACTTCTGGTGCGTTTGGCAGGTTTAATTCACGTGCAGAAGAAATCATTCCATTGCTTTCAACCCCACGCAGACTTCCAGGCCAGATAATTGTTCCATCAGGCATCATTGCGCCAGTTTTAGCAACAACTACTTTTTGTCCTTGTTCAATGTTTGGTGCGCCACAAACGATTTGTAACACTTTGCCACCGTCGACTTCAGTTTGCGTAATGTTTAGGTGGTCACTATCTGGATGCGGTTTTAGCTCCTTCACCTGACCAACAACAAACTTCGGTGTTTTATCATTGAATAAGCGTTCTTCAAAACCAGATTCTTTCATTTCTTCGTTCAATGCGTCCACTTGTTCCTCTGTTAGAAAGACTTGACCTGTTCCCTCAATGGTTGAAATCATTGTTGACACCTCAAAAAAGTTCCACGCCACTGTTTTTTTATCATCAATGGTGAATACACGTGCAACATTGCCTTTGCGTTCCACATCCACTTTTCTATCTGCTGCATTTGCGACAATCACCATTAGAACATCGCCAACATGTTTTGGGTTATAACTGAAAATCATTGCTAAAATTTCTCCTCTTAATCTATTTTTTTAGGGTGTACAATAAGCACATCACACGGTGCATGCGCAATGACAAAGCGACTAACACTACCAACCATGAACCGTTCCACTGCATTCAACCCTGATTGACCAACCATAATTAAGTCAATATCATATTTTTTAGGTAGAGCGCGAGCTAATAATTCTTTTGGTGAGCCAAAAACAACCTCTGTTCTCACATTTTCAAAATGAACTTTTTTAGCACGCTCAGCACATTTATCGAGTAAGTTTTTATATTCTTGCGCTTCATCTTCTAAAACGGAATCATTCACGTTGCTATAACCAATCACATCATACATTTGATTTTGAATAATTGCCACCACAATTACTTGTCCGTCATTCCGGCGAGCGACTTCTACCGCAGAATCAAACGCATAATCTGCTTGTGGGCTCCCGTCGATTCCGACTAATATTTTTTTGTACTCTTGTTCCATTTGTCCTTCGTTACTCATTCAAAGTTCCCCCATTCAAATCTATTGAGGTTCACTGGTTCTACTACTTCACGGAATCAATGAAAGTCGTGATTTCTTCTTTTGTTTTTCGATTTTTATTTACTAACCGTCCAAGCTCTTTCCCATTGTCTACTATCACAAAACTTGGAATTCCAAAAATATTCCACTGAATCGCAAGGTCGATAAACTTGTCACGGTCAATCTCGATAAATGTATAGTCTGGATATTCTACCTCAATCTCTGGCATACGTGGCTTAATAAAATTACAATCCCCACACCAACCGGCAGTAAAAAAGAAAATATTTTTCCCTCTTTTTACATATTCAGCAATTTCTTCATAACTTTTTGGATAAATCATCATTATACCTCTTATCATTGAAAATTATTTACAGGTTTATTATACCATTTTCTAAAAAAACACCTAGTAAATTTTTCTATGCTACGGGTTCTTCTAAACGATGAATTTCAATCACCGTTCCCGTTTTTGCATCTGCTACAAATTCATACGTGACGGTCTCATTTCCTTCTTTGCGAATAATTCCACCTTTATAATTTTTCGTATGGATAGCAAATTTATTTAACGGTTCTTTTTCTTCATGAATCCAAGAAGCCTCAATCGGTCCTTCTTTTAAGAACTCATGTTTCACTTGATTGAGCACATCTTCTGAGGTTAAGGTTTTCTTTTGCTTAAACAGAAGTGTCGCGCTAATCCCTGCGGCAAGCCCTAGAATCACTCCTGCTCCCAATCCGACTTTTAAATAGGTGATTTTCTTCTGTTGTTTCATTTTCCTCTCCTCCTAATTCACAGAGCTACATTTACTATGCACCTTTAACAGCAAGTTTATCCTACAAAATTTCACTCGCCCTAACACTAGACTGTCATTACTACTTCCTACCTATATATCATACCATATTCACAAGCTTTACCGGAAAATTGCTCTCTTTTTTCTTTAGATTTCTCCCTCGCTTTTGCTGTGCTATAATAAAAATGTTTAGTATAGCACAAAGGAGATAAAAAAATGGACGAGAGATTATTTCAACGAATCAAAGAATTAACAGAACTACAAGCACCATCTGGTTTAGAAGATGAAGTACGCAGCTATATGCGTAAGCACATGATACCACTCGTTGACGAGGTACAAACAGACGGCTTGGGAGGCATTTTTGGGCTCCGCCACCATGAAAGCCCTGATGCCCCACGCATTATGGTAGCAGCACACATGGACGAAGTCGGGTTCATGCTTGCAGCGATTCAAGAAAATGGCTTATTCCGTGTCGTACCACTTGGCGGTTGGAATCCAAACGTCGTACAATCGCATCGCTTTACCTTGATTACACGCAAGGGAGACAAGTATCCAGTCGTATCTGCTTCTATTCCTCCTCATTTATTACGTGGTAAAGGGGAACAAAAGGCTTTGACAATAGATGACATACTTTTTGACGCTGGATTTGACTCCAAGGAAGAGGCAGAAAGCTATGGTGTTCGCCCTGGTGACTATATTGTACCTATTACTGAAACCATTTATACTGCAAATAAGAAAAATATCCTTTCTAAAGCATGGGATAATCGCTATGGTTGTACGATGGTGCTTGAAGCGTTAGAAACCTTAAAGGATGAAAAATTAAAGCATACATTGATTGCAGGAGCAAATGTTCAAGAAGAAGTCGGCTTACGTGGTGCACAAGTTTCCACGACAATGTTTAAGCCTGATTTATTCTTTGCCGTCGATTGCTCACCAGCTAATGACATAGATAGTGACCCAAATGCTTATGGTCGTCTTGGTCAAGGAACACTAATGAGAATTTTTGACCCTGGGCATATCATGCTGAAAAATATGCGTGAATTTTTACTCGATACTGCGCAAACACACCACATTCCTGTACAAAACTATGTGGCAAAAGGTGGAACGGACGCTGGTGCCGCTCATTTGAAAAACAATGGGGTACCAAGTGCAGTGATTGGTGTTCCCGGTCGCTATATTCACTCTCATGAAACATTGTTTAGCATTGCCGACTTTGAAGCTGCTCAAGAATTGTTAGTCCAAGTCTTGCGTAGCCTTGATAAATCTACGGTAAATTCGATCATTTATGGGAAATAGCTTGGGAAAAGTTGAACGCTATTTCTAATTACTCGAACTGCTAGAAAACCGCCTAGCTAAGCTCGATATTCTCCCTAAGCCTGTTACCAATCGGCGCACGTTAGACCAGTAGTTCAGCAAAAATGAAAAATCAAGAAAATCGTTTTAAAAGTTGAACAGGTAGGAGGTCAGCTTTTAGGGGAAAATATCCGACTAACTCAAGCTGAGTTACTCAAACAAGGGTTTAGTCGTTCTCTTGAATTTGCCAATCAGAGAACTACGAAAATAGAAAAATGACTGCTTAACGAACTACTATAAAAAGCCTTGGGAACCGAAATTCTCAAGGCTTTTAATGATTTTATTTGGCGTAATCAGTTGCTCTTGTTTCACGAATAACTGTTACTTTAATGTGTCCTGGATAATCTAGGTCGTCTTCAATCTTCTTACGAATTTCTCGAACAAGACGAACGGCTTGTAAATCATCAATTTCTTCTGGTTTCACCATAACACGTACTTCACGTCCCGCTTGAACTGCAAAGCTTGATTCTACCCCTGGGAAACTATTTGAAATAGCTTCTAGGTTTTGTAGACGACGAATGTAGTTTTCAAGGGATTCACTACGAGCACCAGGACGAGCGGCTGATAACGCATCAGCGGCTGCAACCAATACGGCAATCACTGAAGTTGCTTCTGTGTCCCCATGGTGAGAAGCAATGGTATTGACAACTACTGGATTTTCCTTATACTTCGCTGCAAGTTCTGCCCCGATTTCTACGTGAGAGCCTTCGATTTCATGATCGAGTGCTTTCCCAATATCGTGTAAAAATCCTGCACGTTTCGCAAGTTGAATATCTTCACCCAACTCACCAGCAAGTACACCGGACAATTTTGCCACTTCTACTGAGTGGTTCAAAACATTTTGACCGTAAGACGTACGGAAATGTAAACGTCCCATAATCTTGATTAAATCAGGATGTAACGTATGTGCGCCCACTTCAAAGGCAGCTTGTTCTCCGTATTCACGGATACGTTCATCCATTTCCTTGCGAGATTTCTCTACCATTTCTTCAATACGAGCCGGATGAATCCGTCCATCTTGAATCAATTTTTCTAGCGTCATGCGAGCAATCTCACGACGGATTGGGTCAAATCCCGAAAGAACAACCGCTTCTGGTGTATCATCAATAATTAAATCAATCCCAGTAAGCGTTTCTAACGTGCGAATATTTCTACCCTCACGCCCAATGATGCGCCCTTTCATTTCATCATTTGGTAGGTTGACAACTGAAACTGTATTTTCAGATACTTGATCTCCTGAGACACGTTGCATTGCAAGTGATAGGATATTTTTCGCTTTCCGATCAGTTTCTTCTTTTGCCCGTTGCTCAGACTCTTTCACCATTACAGCTAAGTCATGACTAAGTTCTTCTTCGGTCGATTTCATGATTATATCTTTTGCATCGTCCTTTGATAGACCTGCAATTCGTTCTAACTCATCTTGTTGAACGTCAATCAATTCTTCAACTTTCTTTTCTCGCTCGTCAATTAATTGTTGTCTTGAGCCAAGTTTTTCTTCTTTTTCTTCAAGCGAGCCTTCTCGTTTCGTGATAGAGTCATCTTTACGATCTAACGACTGTTCACGTTGTAGCAAACGATTTTCTTGATTTTTAATCTCTAATTTGCTTTCTTTCAGCTCACTTTCAATTTCAGAACGATATTTCTGGTTTTCTTCTTTTGCTTCTAATAAAGCCTCTTTTTTCAGTGTTTCAGCTTCTTTTTTAGCGCTTTCTAAGATACTTGATGCGGATTTTCTGGCTCCGTCCAGCTCTTGCTCTTGACGCTTTTGCTCTGAAGCTACCTGCGATTGCTTAATTAAAAAACCGACAACTAATCCGACGATAGCGAGGATAACACCAACTACAACAGTAACTAACACATTACTCATCTTCGGTACACCTCTACTATTTCGTATATTTAAGAAGGCTTTCAGATAAACTTCACCCTACGACCGACTTTTTCAAAAATGTGCACAACGGCACGTCTTAATTTTATCGAAAGGAGCAGTACATGTCAATGTAAAGAAAAATTAATTCTCTCATTAATAAGGGCAAAATCATTCATTTATTCACATCTTTTGAAATTTTCGACAAAAAATAAATATTTTTTATTATCCTTGGATTTAATAAAAAACTGAGTAGTCTCCCACTCAGTCAGAAAATTTATTTTTCAGCATCTACGTCTAATGTGATTTCTTCTGGGTCATCTGCTTTTTTTGTTGTTTCTTTTTTCTTCGCTTCTGGTTTTCCCTCAGTAATCTCTTCTTCTACTACATCGCCAATTCCATACGCTGCACGAACACGAGCCTTGATGTCTTCAAACACTTCTGGATGTTCACGTAGATAGGCTTTGGTTTTTTCTTTCCCTTGACCGATACGTTCTCCCTTGTAGCCATACCATGCACCTGATTTATCCACAATGTCCTTTTCAACTGCCATTGTGATAAGCTCACCTTCTTGAGAAATTCCTTCTCCGTACATAATATCGACTTCTGCCACTTTAAATG
>JAISJD010000040.1 GCA_031261705.1 Lactobacillales bacterium | reverse complement strand
GAGATAAAGAAAATGCGGTGACATTGGTTGAAAAGCATATTGATTATTTTATGGAAGGCATTATTGGTGACGCACATGAATAAAATTGCAGTGATTTATCAATCGCATTATGGGACAACAAAAAAATATGCCCAGTGGATTGCAGAAGAACTTGGTGCTGAATTGGTTGAGAGAAAACAGGCATCAGTATCAGTGTTTAATCAATATGACATGGTCATCTATGGTGGTGGGCTATATGCAGGTGGCATACTAGGTGTAGACTTGGTTGCTAAAGATAAATTTAAACATCTCGTGGTGTTCACCGTTGGGCTTGCTGATCCAAGCATGACAGACTATACGGAAATTATGGCTAAGGGATTTCCAAATAAGGCATTTCAACCAGATAAGGTATTTCATTTTCGTGGTGGAATTGACTACAAAAGGCTAAATTTAACCCATCGTGGTTTAATGGCATTGCTAAAAAAGACAATTGAGAAAAAATCGGAAGTTGAGATGTCAACCGAAGGGAAGGCTATTCTTGAAACATATGGAAAAGCTATTAATTTTACAGATAAAGAAATGATTAACCCCTTAATTACTTACATAAAGGACATGATGCAATGAAGAACTTTTTCAAAATACTATTGATTGGTTTGATTACGACCATCTTTCGTATTGTCATTCAACTATTAATGCCAAGTAGCACGCAAACCGTGTTGAGCCCAAGTCAATTTGTAAAAGACGGTACTTTACCGCTTGCGTTTAGTGCTTTAGCGATTGTTGCTTATAGTGTGATTGCTGCTATGTTCCTGCTTGTGAAATCAGGTATTTCTGGCACAAGTATGAAACAAGGACTAAAGTATGCTGTTTCTTTAAGTTTTCTTTGGTCGGTATATTTATTTGAACCACTACCCCATTCGATTTCTATTCTAAAAGACAGCATAGCTTATGTTTTGACAGATAGTATTTCGCTTATCCTCATGGGGTTACTTTTAGGTGTATTCTTTAAAAGTGAAGAAAAGATACATGGTGACAGAATAAATAATCAAACCTTACTTTTGTTGTTCGTTCCTACAATATTATTCGTATTAGGAAGATTGATTCAGTATAAGGTGTTAGGTATTTATTCCTCATTTGATGGCGAACCACTGAAAACGATTCTTTGGTGTATTACAGTAGGAGTAGTTTCTAGCTTAGTAGTGAGCTGGCTTGTTAAGCAAGGAGGTTCAGTAAGTAAAGGCTTGTTCATCTATGCCATGAATTTATTCTTTTTCAATAGCTTTATGTTGCTAGTATTTGATTTTAGCGTTGTTGATTTAACTCTTAGAACTGGTATTGATATTGTAGCTATTTCAATAGGAATCATCGTCATTTCTCGTAATAAAAACTTTATTGAGATGAGGTGAGGTCTATGAAAGTAGTTACCTTAGAAGAGAAACAATTGTGGGCATTACAAAGGTACGATACTAGGATCAATTATCCTCTAAATTAAATGAGATAATTAGAAAATCAACAATAGAACATGATGAACCGAAAAAGAGGACTCGAGGCTTCGGGCCCTTTTAACGTAGCTGTTTTATCATTCGGACCACTGGAATCCCATCTTCCTTAAAATACCCACCAGAAATTTTATAGCCTAATTTTTCATAAAATTCAATTGCTGAAATTTCGGCATGAAGTCTTGAAAATTTCGCACCAGTATGTGCTTCAATGGCATTTAGAAGTTGTGTTCCAAGACCTAGCTTGCGATATTCTTTGAGTACACAGACACGGTCTGGTTGAATGGCATTTCCCTCAAGTTCTTGAAAACAAGCAGTAGCAACGGGCTTTTCGTTATCATAAATAACAAAATAGCGCGTATCTTCTTGGTCAATTTGTGAAAACTCGTCCTGAATCGAAATTTTCTGTTCAATGACAAAAACATTCATCCGAACGAAAAAAGCTGCAGCTTGGTTCCAACGTTGATTGCTATAAATGAGGTTCATACTTTTCTCCTTTCCTCTATTCAGTGATTAATTTTGACATAGAGTATTCATCATAGTGTTTTCCTTGAGAAAATAAGGATTTCTCTCTCATTCCCTCAATCTTAAATCCTGTTTTTTTATAAAGTTTTCTTACAGCAACATTTTCAGTAATGACGGCAAGCTCTAAACGACCCATTTTTTCATTGATTGCCCAAGTGTCTAGTTCTTCAATAAATTGTTTTCCTCTCTAATGTTCAATCTCATCACTTTCAGTAAGTAAATTTTAACATAATGTGAGAAATTTATTTAGCTTTCAATGCTTTAGCAAGTCCTTGCCGTGCTAGATTATCTGCCCCTTTATTTTTACTTTCTGGAATCCATTGGACAACAAGAAGAGAAAAGTTTCTTTCCAACCGTTGAAAGTTTTCAAGGTAAGGGAGAAATAACGGATTATTTGTATGATTTTTGTCAATCGTTGATACCACTGTCTTTGAATCGGAGTAAATAAGAATATTTTGCCCCTCTCGTCCTTGTTCTAAAATTAAATTTAAAGCTAAAATCAGTGTTTGAAATTCTGCCTCGTGATTGCTCATTTTTTGAAGTGGATAGGCATATTGCTCCTGATTTCCATCTTCGATTATCAAAATGCCCGCACCACTTGGCCCAGGATTACCTTTTGTGGACGCATCTATATAAATACTTAACATTCTTTTAACCTCCTGAGAGTTTGTTTCAATTTGAAGTTGTGATAGAATTATACCATGTGAATTTCTATTTGGTTGGATAAATTTATATTTTTGGATGAAAGTCAAATAATTAAAGAGGGAACATATGATTAAAATATTTGGGAAAATTAGATATCATTGGCAGCCTGAGCTCGCCACAAGTATTATTTATTGGTCTCTGACATTTTCTTTACTTTTTTTTAGTTTAATTTTTACTTTAGAAAAAACGCATGTTTATACTACTACGTTTGCAGTTTTTTTCGCATTTTTGGTTCTTTCCATTATCGGACTTCATCGATATTTTGTGATTACCGAGGATAACATGCTCCAGATTATCGCCTTAACACCACGACATAGAGAGAAGATTCCGCTTCAATCTATTGAAAAAATACGCATTGGTGAAAAGGGAATAGAAATATTTTCGACAAAATGGAAAAGTGGCCGTATTTTTTACATGAGAAAATGGCATAAAGAACCTTTTATCGAGGAATTGATGAAACATGGAGAAGTACAAGCAAAGTTTGAAAAAATCAAACATTTAAAGTTGGATGATTTAAATGATAAGTGAGTGAGGGTATTCTTCATTTGCTTATTTTTTTCATAATCCGAATATTCCGGAGTATTTCATGAAAAAGAAATGAAAAATTAATGCATTTTAATCTTATATTCGCTATAATGATTTTATCTTAACAAAATGTAGTAAAATCTATCTAATTGTTCGTATAGGAGGAAATAAATTGAAATCTGATATTGAAATTGCACAAGAAGTGAAGCTTACTCCGATTAAAGATATTATTGCAACAATTGGTTTAAGTGAAGATGATATTGAATTATATGGGAAGTATAAAGCAAAACTTAGTATGGAAAAAATTAATTCCTTAAAAAATGAAAAAGACGGGAAATTAATTTTAGTTACAGCGATTAATCCAACGCCAGCTGGGGAAGGGAAATCAACAGTTACCATTGGTTTAGGGGATGCGCTAAATAAAATTGGGAAAAAGACTGTGATTGCTTTGCGTGAACCGTCATTAGGACCGGTTATGGGGATTAAAGGTGGTGCAACGGGCGGTGGACTTGCCCAAGTGTTGCCAATGGAAGACATTAATCTTCATTTTACTGGAGACATGCACGCGATTACGACGGCGAATAATGCGTTGTCTGCGCTGCTTGATAATCATGTGCAACAAGGCAATGAGTTAAATATTGATTTACGTCGTACCATTTGGAAACGCGTGGTGGACTTAAATGACCGTGCGTTGCGTAAAGTGATTATTGGTTTGGGCGGTCCAGTTCAAGGGGTACCACGTGAGGATGGTTTTGATATTACGGTTGCTAGTGAAATCATGGCTATTTTATGTTTAGCAACGGATATTACTGACTTGAAAAAACGTTTAGCACGTGTTGTTGTGGGCTATACCTACACTCGTGAACCAGTGACAGTTGGGGACCTAAAAGTAGAGGGGGCGCTTGCGCTTATTTTGAAAGATGCGATTAAGCCTAACCTAGTCCAAACAATTTATAAAACACCCGCATTCGTTCATGGAGGACCATTTGCCAATATTGCGCACGGTTGTAACTCGGTATTAGCGACAACTACAGCCATGAAACTTGGAGAATATACAGTAACAGAGGCTGGTTTTGGAGCAGATTTAGGAGCTGAAAAATTCCTAGATATTAAAGTACCAAACTTACCAAAAGCTCCAGATGCCGTAGTGATTGTGGCAACCATTCGTGCGCTTAAAATGCACGGTGGCGTGGAGAAAGATAATTTGCAAGAAGAAAATGTGGATGCGTTAATTAAAGGTTTTTCTAACCTAGCAAAACACATTGAAAATATCCAAGGTTTTAATATTCCTGTGGTGGTTGCAATTAATGAATTTGTGACAGATACAGAGGCAGAAATTGTCGAGTTAACTCGTTTATGCCAAGAAAAAGGTGTACGAGTGGAGTTGACAAGTGTTTGGGGAAAAGGCGCTGAAGGTGGCGTTAACCTAGCAAATGCGGTTGTTGACATTATTAAAGAAAATGAAGGAAACGATTTAGAATTTACTTCGACTTATGATGTAGAGGATACAATTGAAAATAAAGTTGAAGCAATCGTGAAGAAGATTTACGGTGGCGATGGGGTTATTTTCGAGAAGAAGGCAAAAACACAAATGGCTACATTAAAAAAATACGGTTGGGATAAGTTCCCCATCTGTATGGCGAAAACGCAATATTCTTTATCAGATGATCCAACTGCACTTGGTCGTCCAGAAGGCTTTGAAATTACTGTAAGAGAGTTAGTACCAAAGCTTGGCGCTGGATTTATTGTGGCAATGACTGGCGATGTGATGACGATGCCAGGATTGCCTAAAAAACCGGCTGCTTTGAATATGGATGTTGACGAAAATGGAAATGCTATCGGCTTATTCTAATAGTCTTGAAGAGAGAGGAAGAAATTTCTCTCTTTTTGCGTAATGTATTAGAGTAAGACATTTTTGTCTAATTGAGGATGAGGAGAAAAAAGAGGATGAGTACAAATTTAGAAAAACTATTAAGTGGAGAATTAGTTACCAATCAAAAAACGGATGACGTGGAGGAAATGAAAGAGATCGAATACATGGAGATTACAGAAGAGGCCAAAAAATCTTCCAATGTATTGATGAGCTTGGAGGCTTAGTTGATAGTTCGATTATTATTCAAGTGGTATTGGCGTCAAGGCGAAAAAATATTTTACGATGGGGTGTGGAACGGTTACCAAGTTACGGAGCAATGCGGGGAGAAAGAGGAAGAATATTTGTATGATTTAATTCTTGGGTTGCATTATGAAAAATATTTAAAAAGAGGAATGGATGAGCTCGGTCTTTTTTCTCTTGATGAAAAAACTTACCAAGTAATAAGTGGTGAAAAAACCGCCTTGGTAAAGAAAAGTTTTATAACGGAGAAAAAAACGATTGATTTAGAATTGCTAACACTTCTTAAGAAAAGCGTCGAGAATTAGCATAAATGAAACAAATTCTACCATTTTGGATATTTAGTAATGCGACCTTAGAAGATTTTTGTAAAAAGCTCCCACAAAATGAGATAGAATTTTTAGAATGCAAGGGTGTTGGTACAGCAAAACTTGAAGGATATTCCTCTTATTTTTTACCAATTATTCAGCAATATGTTTTCATTCAATCCTGTGCATCGAAAAAGAAAGAAGAATTATTTTCAAATATTGAGAAAGCATAGAACAATGTTTGACGAAATACCATCTCTAAGGGTACACTCTATATTGTAAGAAAAGTTGTTAGGTGAGGCTCCTAATGGAACATAGGTTATCACTCGGAAATGTCGAGAGACGCCAACGAGTAGAACAGGGATTGTCGAATGAAGGCTTTCCTTAGAATAACTTGAAGTAACTACTTCATACGTCCCTTAGTGCCAAAGCTTGAACGTTGGCTTATTTGTGTGTAATGAATAAAGCTCACGTCAAGCGTTTGATGTGGCTTTTTTGCCTCTCGGTTAAGAATAGTTTTGAAAATCTTCGAGAAAGCGGGGAATAGAGATGGAAAAAATTTATCAATCAACTGTGGATACTTTTAATGAAGTGGAAGAAGCGAAGAATGGAAGTTGGATTAACCTAGTGAACCCAACTCAGAATGAAATGATACAAGTTGCGAATGAGTTTGATATTGACATAGAAGATTTACGGGCGCCACTAGATAGTGAGGAACGTTCTCGGGTGAGTGTTGAAAGTAACTATACATTGATTTTAGTTGATGTACCCACTCTTGAAAATCGGAATAATAAGGATTGGTATGTGACGATTCCACTGGGGATTATTGTAACAGAAGAAGTAATTATCACAACGTGTTTACAAGAAACAAATGTCTTAAAAGATTTTACTACGGGAAGTGTCAAAGATTTTTATACATTCATGAAAACACGATTTATTTTCCAAATGCTCTATAAAAATGCAAAATTGTATCTGCAATATTTGCGTGCTATTGATAGAAAAAGTAATGAAGTAGAACAAAAATTACACCAATCTATGAAAAATGAAGAATTAATTGAACTTTTAGAGCTTGAAAAAAGCTTGGTTTATTTTACGACCTCTTTGCGTACAAATGAACGGGTGCTTGAAAAATTAGTAAGACTAAAAGCAATTAAGAAATATCCAGATGATGAAGATTTACTGGATGATACGATTGTTGAAAATCAACAAGCGATGGAAATGGCAAGTATTTATGGAAATATCCTTAGTGGGATGATGGATGCGTTTGCGTCTGTTATTTCAAATAATCAAAATACGGTGATGAAAGTTTTAGCCTTGATTACGATTATTATGAGTATTCCAACCATGGTTTTCTCTGCTTATGGAATGAATGTTGATGGGATTGGTATGCCATTTGCGAATAGTCCGTTAGGTTTTTGGATTATTATTGGCATTTCATTTTTATTCAGCGTGCTTGTAACAGGGTATTTTGTGAAGAAGAAGTGGTTTTAGATTAAAAAAAGGAACAGAGCAGGAGTGAAAAATTCCATGCTCTGTTCTTTGCGAAATTAAACAAATGAATCCTATTTGACATTTTATAGAGTTGGGTAATGTCTATCCGGTAATTACTCACTGTTCTTAATGCTTTATCATAATAATTTCTCTGGAGATACTTACATAGCAAAGCAACTTTGAAAAGTTTTCCTATTTAAGCTCCAATTAAGCTAATTCCGCTATTCTTGTCTTATAGGAAGAGAGGGAGAATAGAATGAATAATGATGTGAAGCAATTTTTTTCAAAGATGGATTATCGGATTTTTGTTTTTAGTTTGTTATTTTTAGTCGTTGGCTTTATTGCTGGAATGCAAGTTACAACAGTCAAAGAGGGAAGGTCCTCCGACAATACCACTCAAAAACCAGTATCACCTGCTCCAGATTCAGATGTTGGGGAAAATGGTCGAAAAGTTATTGATGAGGGAACAATTGACGGTGGTGGAAGCTTTAAGACAGAAATTATTGACCCTAGTGAAGTACCAGAAGGACAGGGAGAAGGACAAATACAGGATAAAAAAGCCGAAGATTATAAGAAATAGAAGAAACGTACAAGTTGATTATTCAGGCTCTTTGTCAAATGATGGTGGTAGCACCTAAATCTGATAAACTAAAGCTTAGGCGGCTTCACATGGAAAATCATATGGAGTCGCTATTTTGATTGTCATTTGAATAGTTGTGTTTCAGTGCATTTTCAATGAACTGGTGCTTCTTCTTGAATGTATTAAAGACTGTTTTAAAATTATAATTTACAAGCGAGTAGTTTTGGTCTATTAAATTGATAAGTTCTTTGTAGTTGTTGTGATGAAAAGCATAAAGTAACTATTGGTAGACATCATAGTGTTGTTTCAGCGTTTCATCATTTGATGCAACGATATTGTTTTTCCCCTTCCCCTCCATTTTTCTTTAATTTGTTCATAATCTGAGTCCGTGTAATTGAAAAAGCACATGATAAATGTTGAATAATGTGGAATCTATCTAAGATAATTTCAGCATTTGGAAATATTTCTTTGACAAGTATCATGTAAGGACGATACATACCCATAACAACAAATTGAACCATTTCTCGCGCCTCAGGTGTAAATACTTCCAAAGTTGTGCCAATCTTCTATCCGAAACAATATCCACTAATTTCTTTGTATTCCAGTCCAACAGGACAAAGCTCATCGAACCAGCAACATTTTTAACAGATTTAAATTCATAGAAACAAAGAACCTCGGGAAAAGCTTAAATGGATTGATTTGATGGTCCTCGTAATACGTATTGAATGAACGATAAACGGTAGAAGTAGAAACATTTAATTCTCTCGCAATGTCTGCCATTGATATTTTTATCGCTAATTTTTGTGGAATCTCAACTTTTAATAAGTTAGAAATAAAGCAACTAGATTCAACAAAACTTGTCTTCGCAGTAAACCGAACGCCACAGGAAAGACATTCGAATCGTTGCTTATGGAGTTTTACAAAGGAAGGATTGACCCCCATTCTAAGGATAGCCAGTCCCATCCCCATTTATGGATTGTTTGCTTATTTTCTTCACCACAATGGTCACAAAACATGGTGTTATAAGTTAAGTAAGAAGTATAAAGTAGGGCACCTTGTATTCTCCTTTATAAATTTATTGTTTGGTTACTTCAATTTTATCAGAATAATAGATGTTCTTTAAGTATAAAAAATGATAGTGACTGATTCACCACCACCAAAAATTATAGAGCCAAATTTATTCATTATTGGCTTTTTTTAGCAAATTTATTAAAAAAATAAAAAAGTTGGCTAAATATTCTGAAAATTCTGTTTACAATAATTCTCAAGAGTGTTATATTCGTATCAATAAGTTTTTATTTAACAAGATGAGTAGGCTATAAATAGTCAACGCTCTTTAATTTTAGGAGGAATTATTATGAAAAAAATGAACTTACTTTTTGGTGTGGCGGCAGCGCTGGTATTATTATCCGCTTGTTCGGCAGGTCCAAGTGGTGCGGTTGGAGATAAAATTGATGAGAACGAAATTAAAATTGGGGCAAACTTAGAATTATCAGGTGCAGTTGCGGCGTACGGTAGTGCTGAAAAAGAGGGTGCCACATTAGCAGTTGAAGAAATTAATAAAGCTGGTGGAATTGATGGAAAGAAAATCAAATGGATTGAAAAAGATAATAAATCTGACAATGCCGAAGTTGCGTCAGTTGCTTCAAACTTAACCGTTAATTCAAAAGTAGTGGCGATTGTTGGTCCTGCAACGAGTGGGGCAGTAAAAGCTAGTACACCTAACGTTACGAAAGCAAGTGTCCCATTAGTTACTCCTTCTGGAACTGATGATAGTCTAACTGTTCAAAATGGCAAGGTACAGCCTTATGTTTTCCGTTCATGTTTCCAAGATAGCTTCCAAGGGGTTGTGTTAGCGAAATATGCTTCTGAAAACTTAAAGGTGGATAAAGCTGTGATTCTTGGTGATAACTCTTCGGATTATGCAGTAGGAATTTCAAAAGCATTTAAAAAAGCTTATAAAGGTGAAATTGTTTCTGAACAGAACTTTGTTGCAGGAGATAAAGATTTCCAAGCCCAATTAACAAAAATTAAAAACCAAACGTTTGATGTATTAGTTGTTCCTGGCTACTATGCGGAAGCTGGCTTAATCATCAAGCAAGCGCGTGATTTAGGAATTACTCAACCAATCCTTGGGGCAGATGGTTTTGGTGATGAAAAACTTGTAGAAACAGCGGGTGAGAAAAATGTATCAAATGTTTACTACACTGGTGCATTTTCAACCAAAGCTCCTGCTACTGACAAGGTGGAAGGGTTTGTCAAAGCCTTCAAAGAAAAATATGGGAAGGAACCTTCAGCATTCAACGCACTTGGCTATGATGCCGTTTATATGATTAAACAAGCAACAGAAGATAAAAAAGCTAAGACTTCCAAAGATATTGCAGATGGTCTAGCGGAATTGAAAGATTTTGTCGGAGTTACTGGGGAAATGACCGTAGATAAAAATCATAATCCTGAAAAATCAGCAGTCGTTATTGGTCTTACAGATGGGAAAGAATCTTCTGCAGATACAGTAAATCCTTAATGAAAAAAATAATCGGGCAGGAGTCATTGGGACTTGTGTCCGATTTTAACAGAAAGAGAAGTGAGATTTATGGAATGGGTGCAACAAATAGTAAATGGTCTTTTTCTAGGTGGAATTTATGCACTCTTAGCTTTAGGCTATACAATGGTTTATGGAATTATTAAGTTAATTAACTTTGCGCATGGGGATATTTATATGGTTGGTGCGTTTATGGGGTCATTTTTGATTTCTAAAGTACATCTAGGCTTTTTTCCGTCGCTCATTATTGCGATGATTGGTTCAGCGATTTTAGGTGTAGTGATTGAGTTCTTAGCTTATCGCCCTTTGCGAAAATCTACTCGGATAGCCGCATTAATTACGGCGATTGGGGTTTCATTTTTACTTGAAAACTTAATGATTTACTTTTTTGGCAGTCAAACACGGTCGTTTCCACAAGCAATTGAATTGAAGCAATTTCATGTAGGGGCAATTCAAGTATCTAATGTTCAATTGATTATTTTAGTTACCTCTATTATTTTAATGATTTTACTTCAATTAATCGTGAAGAAAACAAAAATGGGGAAAGCTATGCGCGCTGTTTCAGTGGATTCTGATGCCGCTCAATTAATGGGGATTAATGTCAACCGTACAATTAGTTTTACCTTTGCTTTAGGCTCCGCTTTAGCTGGTGCGGGTGGGGTGCTTATTGGTCTTTACTACAATTCGATTGACCCGTTAATGGGTGTGACTCCCGGACTTAAAGCCTTTGTTGCGGCGGTTCTCGGCGGAATTGGTCTGATTCCAGGTGCGGCAATTGGTGGTTTTGTGATTGGTCTGCTTGAAACATTAACAAGTGCTATTGGTTTATCTGATTATCGAGATGCAGTGGTTTATGCCGTCTTGATTATTATTCTCTTGGTTCGTCCAGCGGGAATCCTTGGCAAAAACGTGAAAGAGAAAGTGTAGGTGATTATTGTGAGAAAAAATCTAAAAATCAATGGACTATGGATACTTATTGCAGTAGCATTTTACGCGATTTTAACGGCGTTACAAGGTGTTGGAGTTATTAATTTATTTATTGAGCAGATTATTGTTCAGATTGGGATAAATATCATTTTAGCTGTTGGCTTAAATCTGATTATCGGCTTTTCTGGTCAGTTTTCATTGGGACATGCTGGGTTTATGGCAATTGGTGCTTATAGTGGTGCGATAGTGACGATTAAAAATCCAACCTATGCGGGCTTTTTTGAAGCAATTTTGCTTGGGATTGTCATCTCTGGCTTAGTGGCGTTAGTTGTCGGGGTACCCACATTGCGTTTAAAAGGGGATTATCTTGCAATTGCGACATTAGGAGTTTCAGAGATTATTCGGATTATTATTATCAATATGAAGAGTATTACTAATGGACCTGCGGGGATGTTTGGAATTCCTGCGTTTACAAACTGGCAAACGGTTTTTGTTTTTCTTGTTGTCACAACGTTAGTAACAGTTAATTACATTCATTCTGGTCCAGGTCGTGCGACACTTGCTGTTCGTGAAGACGAGATTGCTGCTGAAGCAATGGGTGTAAATACAACTAAATATAAAGTGATTGCTTTTGTGATTGGGGCAATGACTGCCTCTGTTGCAGGGGTTCTTTACGCTACCTTTATCCAAACGGTTACCCCAAAAGATTTCACGTTTATGAAATCAATTGATATTTTGATTATCGTGGTATTTGGTGGAATTGGTTCCATTACGGGGACGTTTATTGCCGCGATTGTCCTAGGTTTCTTAAATATGTTCTTACAAGATTTTGGCGATTTGCGCATGATTATTTATTCGTTAGCGCTAATTATTGTCATGATTTTCAAACCAGGTGGCTTACTTGGAACTAAAGAATTTTCAATTAAGAAACTTTTTGAACGAAAAACAAAGGCTAAAGGAGGCGTACAATAATGTCTTTATTAGAAGTCAAAGATTTAACAAAAAACTTTGGTGGATTAGCTGCTGTAAGTGATGTAAATATGGAGCTAGAGGAAAATGAGTTGGTTGGACTGATTGGTCCCAATGGTGCAGGGAAAACCACTCTATTTAACCTTTTAACAGGTGTCTACGAACCTAGCGAGGGAACAGTCACTTTGTCAGACTCGAAGGTTTTAAACGGGTTACCCCCTTATAAAATTGCTGATTTGGGATTGTCACGGACATTTCAAAATATTCGCCTTTTTAAAGATTTAACTGTATTAGATAATGTATTAATTGCGATGAATAGCAAGCAGAAAGAAAGTGTGGTTTCAAGTATTTTGCGCTTTCCTTCCTTTTATAGAAAAGAAGCTGAAATGAAGAAAAAAGTGATTGAACTTTTAGAAATTTTTGGCATGGAAGAAAAAATAGACACTTTAGCGAAAAATCTTCCATATGGAGAACAACGTCGACTGGAGATTGTTCGTGCTTTAGCAACAGAACCGAAAATATTATTTTTGGACGAGCCAGCAGCGGGTATGAACCCTCAAGAAACAGCAGATTTAACAGAATTAATCGAAAAAATTCAAGAGGAGTTTCAAATTACCATTTTACTAATTGAACACGATATGAGCTTAGTCATGGAAGTTTGTGAACGTATCTATGTTTTAGAGTATGGAAAAATTATTGCCAAAGGAACACCTGAGGAAATCAAAAATAATAAACGAGTGATTGAGGCGTACCTTGGAGGTGAACTATAATGTTAAAAGTTGAAAATTTGTCTGTACATTATGGGGTCATTCAAGCGGTTCATGATGTAAGCTTTGAAGTCAATCAAGGAGAAATCGTTTCCTTAATTGGTGCAAATGGTGCCGGAAAAACAACGATTCTTCGCACAATTTCTGGACTAATTCGTCCAAGTAGCGGTACAATTACTTTTGAAAATAACCAAATTCAAAAAACTGTACCACAAAAAATCGTTGCTAGTGGTCTTTCACAAGTTCCAGAGGGTCGTCACGTTTTTTCTGGGTTAACCGTTATGGAAAATCTTGAAATGGGCGCATTTCTGAGAAAAGATAAAGCTGAGAATGCTGAAACTTTGAAACATGTGTTTGAACGTTTCCCAATCCTTGAAGAACGTAAAGGGCAAGACGCTTCAACACTTTCTGGTGGGGAGCAGCAAATGCTTGCAATGGGGCGAGCGTTAATGAGTAAACCAAAATTACTCTTACTCGATGAGCCGTCCATGGGATTAGCTCCTATTTTTATCAAAGAAATTTTTAATATTATTCAAGAAATTCAAAAACAAGGAACGACTGTTTTATTAATCGAACAAAATGCTAAAATGGCGTTATCAATTGCTAACCGTGGTTATGTTTTGGAAACGGGTCAAGTCGTGTTAAGCGGAACAGGTCAAGAATTGTTGAATAGCGAAGAAGTGAAAAAAGCTTACTTGGGAGGTTAGAAAATGGCTATAAAAGACTTTATGACAGCAGAAGTAATCTCGGTGTCGCCTGAAACGAAAATTTCTCGTGCTAGTGAAGTGATGAAGGAGCATGATATTCACCGTGTTCCAGTTATGGACGGAAATAAATTAGTAGGTTTAATTACTGAGGGCACGATACAAGAAGCCAGTCCATCAAAAGCAACTAGCTTATCCGTTTATGAGATGAACTATTTATTAAACAAGACGACTGTTGCGGATGTGATGATTAAAGATGTGTTAACGATTTCGCCTGATGCGTTGTTAGAGGACGGAATTTATTTAATGCGTTCTAAAAATGTTGGTGTATTACCTGTCTTAGACGGTGAAAAATTAGTAGGAATCATCACGGATAAAGATATTTTCGATGCTTTTTTGAAAATTACTGGCTATGGCAAAGAAGGCGTGCGAGCTAGCCTTGAAATTACCGAGGATCACCCTGGTGTTTTAGCTGATATTACGAGAATCTTAGCAGAAAAATCATTGAACATCTTGACGATTGTTGTCGCTCCGGCTAAACTTAAAACGGTGATTGAAATTCAACTTTTATCCACTGATGAAGAAACCGTGAAAGAGATTTTAACATCAGCAGGTTATAAGGTGACTTCTGTCGTTAAAACTGACGGAAAAGATATTTAGTCGTTTTCGGTAAACAAAGGAGAAAGCAATGAAAAAGAAATTAGGCTTGTTGAGTAGTTTGATTGTGTTGGTAATCATGATGGCTGGGTGTGCTGGAAATAAAAAGTCAAAAGATGAAATTTCTGCAAAGCAAGCAGCCAGAGAGTACATTGATTATGTAGTTTACAATAAGGAAGCAAAGGATTTTGATAAACATTTTGAGAATCCTAAAAAACTAAAAGAGCTTTCAGACTCTACGACCGTTTATATAGAAGGTTATAAGCGGACGTTTAACGGATTTGTTCCCGAGATGACAGAGGATGAGGGAAATAAAATTATCGAGAGCGTGAAAAAGCAATTGGCTGAGAAAACAAAGTATGAAATTGTCTCCGTTAAAGAAGATGAAAAAGAACATAAATCTACGGTAACCTTTAAACTAACTGGCTTAAATGAAGAAGATGCTGTAAAAACAGGGCTTACAAATTGGAAAAATGCTATTTTACAAGATATTGAAATAACGACAGATAGAGCAAAAATGAACGGCATTTTAAAAGATGAGTTAACGAAAACCTACGAAAACTTGTCAACGATAGAGTCAAATAAACAAGAAAAAGTAGTCTTTACTAACATGGCTGGTAAATGGGTAATCGAAATTGACCAAAGCGAACCAATGGATAATGTTATCAGCACTCTTGTCCAAGGAGAGCCGACAAAAGAGTTATCCACTTCACTGACTAAAGAAAATGATGCAGCAGTTGCGGAAATAAACAAAGCTGTCGCTGATTATAATGCACAACAATAAAAAGTCGCCTGTAATCTCTGATTTTGAGATTACAGGCGTTTTTACGTTAAAGAATAAATTGTAGACTAATGAAAATCAATATGGGAATAAGTAAGATTCCTAAAAACGCGATGCAAATTTAAGTAAAATGATTATTAAAAAGTTAATAATTAAATGAAAAGTGAACGATAAGTTTTAAATAATTATAAAGATATAACAAATTTCTGCTATAATAGTCTTGGTGAGCGAGAAACTTTCCGTTTGAATTTTGGTGTGTAGGAGTGATAATCATGTTGGTATCAAAAAGCCAAGAAGTTGCGTCATTTGAAAGCTTTAGAAATCATGAATATTTTGAAAATATGACGGATGATGAATTTGAAACACTTGCTAACGCTGCACTTTTAAGAAAATATCACCCGAAGCACACATTATTTGATGTAGGCGATCCTATGACGCGTGCTTTTCTTTTGATTGACGGCGTGATTCGCTTTGAAAGCTACGGTCAAGATGGGGAATCTTTTTACTATGACTATATTAATGGAACGGATGTTTTTCCGTCTGAGGGGCTTTGTTGGCAAGAAACCTACAACTTTAGCGCACAGGCGATGACAACAGTTTATGTTTATAGCTTTCCGACCGCCTTATTGGAAAATATTATTTTTAAAAATCAAAATCAAGCACTTTATACAATGAAGGTTTTAAGCCGGATTATTAAGGATTATGAAACACGTATTCAAATGATGTTATCAAGAAGTACTAGCGGACGAGTAGAATCTAATTTACTCTATTTAAAAGAACGAATCGGTATAAGGGCCGAGGACGGGGTAATCACCATTCCTTACCCGATTACTTACAAAGAAATCGCTGAAAATAGTGGAACTACCGCTGAAACTGCTAGGCAAATCATTGGAAGAATGATTGCTTGTCAAGAACTAGACTATACAAACAAGAAACTGAAATTTCTCAAATGACTTATTAGTAAACTAGATACATGAAAAGTATGAGTAGACAATTATTGAAATTGTCTTGTTGAAAAGATAGAAAAAAGCAAAAATTCGTGATTTGAAATCGTGGATTCTTGCATCGCATTTTCAATGAAAGCGTTATTATTAAATAAAATTAATGCAATTATTTTTGAATAATTAACACGAGGTGTAGATAGATGAGAATGGTGGAACTAATAGAGAAGAAAAAATTAGGAAGTGAACTTTCAAAAGAAGAAATTAGCTGGATGATTGAGCAATATTCTCAAAAAGAAATTCCAGATTACCAAATGAGTGCCTTTTTAATGTCAGTTTATTTTCAAGGAATGACAGATGAAGAGGTTAACGGTCTCACTTTTGCTATGGCACACTCTGGCGATGTCATTGACTTGTCGGGTATTGAGGGGATAAAAGTAGATAAGCATTCAACGGGGGGCGTTGGAGATACAACAACTTTGGTTTTAGCTCCATTGGTTGCTTCAGTCGGTGTACCAGTAGCGAAGATGAGTGGGCGTGGACTTGGTCATACAGGAGGCACGATTGATAAATTTGAAGCAATCAAAGGCTTTGATGTTGAAATGAGCGAAGAAAAATTCATTCAGTCGGTCAATGATATTGGGGTTGCCGTTGTTGGTCAATCTGCCAATCTAGCTCCAGCAGATAAATTACTTTATGCGCTTCGTGATGTGACAGCTACTGTCGATTCTATGCCACTGATTGCTAGCTCTATCATGTCTAAAAAAATTGCATCAGGAGCAGATGCGATTGTGCTTGATGTGACAACTGGTGAAGGGGCGTTTATGAAAGATGTCGAAGATGCCAAAAAACTAGCACATATCATGGTTCGATTAGGAAATCTAGCCAAACGAAAAACAGTCGCAGTAATTTCTGATATGAGCCAACCTTTAGGTGAAGCGATTGGAAATTCTTTGGAAATTTTGGAAGCTCTTGACGTACTAAAAGGTGGCGGCCCAGATGATTTAAGAGAAATGGTTCTTGTTCTTGGAAGCCAGATGTTGATTTTAGCAGGAAAAACAACTTCAACAGAGGTTTCTCGTCAGTTGTTAGAAGAGGCGATTGCAAGTGGGAAAGCACTCGAAAAATTTAGAGAAATGGTTGAAAATCAAGGCGGGGATAGTTCCTTTATCGAAAGTCCAGAGTTATTAATGACGGCAAACTATCAATTTGAACTGCCAGCGAAAACATCAGGCGTAGTGACAAAATTAGTTGCGGATAAAATCGGCGTTGCGGCAATGTTACTTGGTGCGGGAAGAAAAACAAAGGAAGATTCCATTGATTTTGGCGTTGGACTTATTCTCCACAAAAAAGTTGGAGATATTGTTGAAGTGGGAGAAAGTCTTGTAACAATCTATTCAAATAGTGAAAATATAGAAGAAGTGAAGAATCTTTTATATGAAAATATCAAAATTGGTGACAAAGCAGTCGAACCACCACTCATACATGCGGTGATTACAGATTAATTAGGAGGTTTCGTGTAGAATGATTGAAAAGTATATTGACCACACATTGTTAAAAGCAAATGCTACAAAAAAGGACATTACATTACTACTTGAGGAGGCAAAAGTTTACCAGTTTGCGTCGGTTTGTGTGAATCCAACTTGGGTTGGCTATGCGGCAGAAGTACTAAAAGGAACGGGTGTTAAAGTTTGTACAGTGATTGGTTTCCCATTAGGTGCAAACACTCCCGAAGTAAAACGTTATGAAACTTTAGATGCGATTGAAAAAGGAGCAGACGAAGTAGATATGGTCATCAATATCGGTGAATTAAAATCTGGTGAAGATGATGCGGTAAAAAAAGATATTGAAGCAGTTGTAAAGGTAGCAAAAGGAAGAGCACTAAGTAAAGTGATTATTGAAACGGCATTGTTAACAGATGAGGAAAAAATCAAAGCTTGCGAGTTAGCTGTTGAAGTGGGTGCAGATTTTGTTAAAACATCAACAGGCTTTTCAACTTCAGGTGCTAAGCTTGAAGATGTAAAATTAATGCGTCAAACTGTCGGCTCTGACATAGGCGTAAAGGCATCTGGCGGAATTTACACGCTTGAAGATGCGTTAAACATGATTGAAGCTGGTGCTACACGTATTGGAACCTCTGCAGGTGTTGCTATCGTGGTTGAGGAAAGAGGCAAGTAATCGTGACAATTGATGAAAATTGGATTGAAGCAGCTATTTCTGCACAAGAGCGCGCCTATGTACCGTATTCTTCATTTTCTGTAGGTGCCTGTCTAGTCACAAATGAGGACGAGCTTATTTTAGCTGGAAATATTGAAAACGCTTCATATGGACTTAGCAATTGTGCCGAGAGAACCGCTTTTTTCAAAGCAATCTCAGAAGGAAAGTATAATTTTAAAGCTCTTATTATCAGTGGAGAGACAGAGGAACCAATTTCCCCATGTGGCGCTTGTCGGCAGGTAATGGTGGAATTTTGTTCAAGTGACATGCCAGTTATTTTAATTGGAAAAAATAGAGTACGCAAGGAAACAACCGTAGGAGAATTACTCCCCTATGCCTTTTCTAAAAAGGATTTAAACTAGACAACAAGCATCATTAAAATAATTTCAATTAGGAGGAAAAATGATGAAAATGTTTCAAAAATTAGGTTTGGGGGCAGTTACATTATCTGCTGTCTTGGTATTAGGTGCATGTGGTAACAGCTCAAAGAAATCAGATGATAGTAACAAAAAATCAGATTTTTCTGCAGCACTTGTAACAGATATTGGTGGGGTTGATGATAAATCATTTAACCAATCCGCATGGGAAGGGCTACAAAAATGGGGGAAGGAAAATGGTCTGAAAAAAGGTGTTGGTGGCTATGACTACTTCCAATCTACTAGCGAATCTGAATATGTTTCCAATATCGACCAAGCGATTGCTGGTAAATTTAATGTTATTTATGGTATTGGTTTTGCCTTAGCAGAAGCGATTAAAGAAGAAGCTGATGCCAACCCAGACACAAATTTTGCAATTGTTGATGATGTTATTGAAGGAAAGAAAAATGTAGCTTCAGCAATCTTCGCAGATAATGAAAGTTCTTACCTTGCAGGGGTAGCCGCAGCACATGAAACAAAAACGAAAAAAATCGGCTTTATCGGTGGAACAGAAGGAACAGTTATCGGACGTTTTGAAGCTGGTTTCAAAGCTGGTGTAGCTTCAGTTGATAAATCTATTGACGTTCAAGTGAAATATGCAGAATCTTATGGTGACCCAGCAAAAGGGAAAACGATTGCTTCTACTATGTACTCTAGTAATGTAGATATTATCTTCCAAGTTGCCGGTGGTACTGGTGCGGGAGTCTTTTCTGAAGCAAGTGCAATTAACCAAGGAAAAGATGCAGATGCTGCAGATAAAGTATGGGTAATCGGTGTTGACCGTGACCAAATCGAAGAAGGTAAGTACAAATCAAAAGATGGTAAAGAAAGTAACTTCACTTTGTGCTCAACGACTAAAGGTGTTGGCGAAGCATTGATTGCGATGACGAAGCTTGCTCAAGATGGGAAATTCCCAGGTGGAGAAGTGAAGAAATACGGGATCAAAGCTGGTGGGGTTGACCTAGCGCAAGATAATTTACCAGATGCAACAATGGAACTTGTGAAAACAGCTCGTGAAGGCATTATAAATGGAGATATTAAAGTTCCAGAAAAACCTTAAAAAAAGATTAGTTTCTTAGTTGTCTGTCATCTCTTTTTTGCTTGTTGTGTGTTAGGGAGAGGTGACGGACTTTTTATTTAAGTAGTTGTAAACGAGGAATAAAAAGAAAGAAACTTGGTAAATTCCTCCTAGTAATGAAAAAGGAAGTGAAACAATGGCAGAGGCACCTTATGTAATTGCAATGAAAAACATAACCAAAGCTTTTGGTGATTTCAAGGCCAATGAAAATATTAATTTGCAAGTTCGCCGTGGAGAAATTCACGTATTGTTAGGTGAAAATGGAGCAGGAAAATCAACCTTAATGAATATTTTATCGGGTTTATTAGCTCCCACATCCGGTGAAATTTTACTTAATGGAAAAAGCGTTCAAATAACCAGCCCGACCGTTGCAGATGAGCTTGGTATCGGGATGGTTCACCAACATTTCATGTTAATTGACGCATTTACCGTCGCTGAAAATATTATTCTTGGAAGTGAACCAATTAAAAACGGTGTGATTGATTATAAAAAAGCGGTGAAGGAAATCAAAGAATTATCCGAACGTTATCATTTGTCAGTTGACCCAGAAGCGTTAGTTTCTAATATTTCTGTAGGTATGCAGCAACGTGCAGAAATTTTAAAAATTTTATACCGAGGAGCAGACATCTTAATTTTTGATGAACCAACTGCGGTATTAACCCCCAATGAAATTGACGAGTTAATGGAAATCATGCGGGGATTAGCTGCTGAAGGAAAATCTATCATTCTAATTACGCATAAATTAGATGAAATTAAAAAGGTGGCAGACCGTTGTACAGTTATTCGTCGGGGAAAGAGTATTGGGACTGTAAATGTAGCAGATACAACGCATCAAGAATTGGCAGATTTAATGGTTGGGCGGGCAGTTTCTTTCCATACTAAAAAAGAAAAAGCGCAACCGAAAGAAGTGGTCCTATCCATTTCAAATCTTGTTGTTAAGGAAAGCCGTGGAATTGAAGCTGTGAAAGGCTTTAGCTTAGAAGTTCGCGCGGGCGAAGTAGTCGGAATTGCGGGAATTGACGGAAATGGACAATCTGAATTAATTCAAGCAATTACTGGTTTACGGAAAGCAGAAAGTGGAACGGTTACATTAAATGGTGAAGATATTACAAATAAAACACCACGGCAAATCACGGAAACTGGCGTGAGCCACGTGCCAGAGGACCGACATAAATATGGGCTAATTCTTGATTTATCTCTAGCAGAAAATCTAGCCTTACAAACTTATTATCGTGAACCAAACAGTCGTTATGGGGTTCTTGATTATTCCTACATCAATAGTCATGCGCGTGAATTAATTGAAGAATTTGACGTACGTACGGTGAGTGAACTTGTTCCTGCAAAATCTTTATCTGGTGGGAATCAGCAAAAAGCAATTATTGCTCGTGAGATTGACCGAAACCCAGACTTATTAATCGTTGCGAATCCAACACGTGGGCTAGATGTTGGAGCAATTGAGTACATTCACAAACGTTTGATTGAACAAAGAAATCAAAATAAAGCAGTATTAATTGTCAGTTTTGAACTAGATGAAATTTTAAATGTATCGGACAGAATTGTTGTTATTCATGGAGGAAAAATTTCAGGAACTGTATTTCCGGAAAGCACTTCAGAAAAAGAGCTTGGCTTATTAATGGCGGGTTCTTCCCTAGAAAAAGCCAGAGAGGAGCTTGAAAAAATGAAGGAGGGTGTAGAAAATGCTTAAAAAAATTAAATTTAAAGAGTTTGCTATTCCCGCCCTATCTGTTGTTTTCGGTTTACTTCTAGGAGCTATTATCATGCTTATTTTTGGCTATGATCCACTTTCAGGTTACTCTTCAATGTTGGAAGCAGCGATTGGAACCCCTAAAAGTATTGGGGAAACCTTACGACAAGCAACTCCTCTTATCTTTACAGCATTAGGCTTTGCGGTGGCAAACTCAGCAGGATTCTTCAATATCGGGCTTTCTGGTCAAGCTTTGGCTGGTTGGGTAGCAAGCGTATGGTTTGCACTATCAAACCCAGATATGCCACGAATCATGTTAGTGATACTCTCTGTTCTTATTGGAGCATTAGCTGGCGCGTTTATCGGAGCGATTCCAGGGTTCCTACGTGCTTATTTTGGAACAAGTGAAGTAATCGTGACAATTATGTTGAACTATATCTTACTTTATACAAGTTCACATTTGATTCACAATGTTTTTTCTAAGAAAATCTTAGTTTCAATTGATAGTACCGTGCAAGTTAGTCAGAATGCAACCTTGCGTGTTCCATGGTTGAGCGAATTAACACACGGTTCACGGCTAAATATCGGTGCCTTTATTGCTATTGTAGCATTGGTCGCAGTATGGTTCTTAATGAAGAAAACAACACTTGGTTTTGAAATTCGTTCGGTTGGGTTAAACCCAGATGCTTCTGAATATGCGGGTATTTCAAGTAAACGCACGATTATTCTATCTATGGTTATTTCTGGAATGTTAGCTGGACTTGGTGGCGTTGTGGAAGGGCTTGGAACATTCCAAAACTTCTTTGTTCAAGGTTCTTCATTATCCATTGGGTTTGACGGTATGGCAGTTTCACTACTAGGGGCAGGTAGCTCGATTGGAATTCTTTTAGCAGCCTTATTATTCTCTATCTTGAAGATAGGGGCACCAGGTATGAGCTTAGCTGGAGTACCACCAGAAATTGTCAATATCGTTACAGCAAGTATCATCTTCTTTGTCGGAGCAAACTATCTTATTCGGTTGATACTTTCTAAACTACCTGAAAAGAAAAAAGTGGTTCAACCAACAAATGGAGGTGCAGATTAATGTCAATTATGTCAATGTTTACGATTATTGTATCCGCGACTTTAGTATATGCTACCCCACTGATTTTCACTTCACTCGGCGGTACATTTTCTGAACGAAGCGGAATAGTCAATGTAGGTCTTGAAGGAATCATGGTGATGGGAGCTTTTGGTGCGATTGTTTTCAATTTGACGTTTGCGCCACAGCTGGGTTCTGCCACTCCTTGGGTAGCAATGATTGTCGGCGGTCTTGTCGGTCTTGTTTTTTCACTAATTCATGCGGTGGCAACTATTACCTTACGAGCTGACCACATCATCAGTGGGACAGTAATTAATTTAATGGCACCGGCATTAGCAGTCTTTTTAGTAAAGGTTATCTACGGAAAAGGACAAACGGACAATATCAGAGAACAATTTGGTTATACAACCATTCCAGGTTTATCGAAGATTCCTGTTCTAGGACCTATTCTTTTTGAAAAAACTGTTTTACCAGCTTTTCTAGCAATCTTTGTTTCGTTTGTTGCGTGGTTTGTCATCTTCAAAACACGTTTTGGGTTACGTTTACGTTCAGTAGGGGAACACCCTCAAGCAGCCGATACATTGGGAATTAATGTTTTTGCGCTACGTTATACTGGCGTATTGTTATCAGGATTTCTTGGAGGAATTGGTGGAGCTATTTTTGCTCAACTCATCTCAGTAAACTTTAGCGGTTCTACAATTGTTGGTCAAGGGTTCATTGCTATGGCAGCGATGATTTTTGGTAAGTGGAATCCACTTGGGGCGATGGGTGCTTCCTTGTTCTTTGGCTTAGCGCAAAGTTTAGCAGTAGTTGGCGGACAATTACCGGGGATTAGAACAATTCCGTCAATTTATCTTCAAGTCGCACCTTATGTCTTGACGATTCTTGTCTTGGTTATCTTTTTAGGAAAAGCCTCTGCACCAAAAGCAGATGGGGTGAATTATATTAAAACGAAGTAGGAAAGGATTGATTAAATGTTTAAACGTATACACCTTGTAGTAATGGATTCTGTTGGAATTGGAGAAGCACCGGATGCCGATAAATTTGGTGATGTCGGTTCAGATACGCTAGGGCATATTTCTTCAACGGCTGGACTTCAGGTACCTAATATGGAACAGCTAGGCTTAGGAAATATTCCAAGAGATGTTGCTATTGAGGGCGTTAAAAAAGTGGATAATCCATCTGGATATGTAACAAAACTTGAAGAAGTTTCAGTTGGAAAAGATACAATGACAGGACATTGGGAGATTATGGGATTAAATATCAAGACACCTTTCCGTGTATTTCCAAATGGTTTCCCTGAAGATTTGTTGAAAAAAATAGAAGCCTTTTCAGGAAGAAAAATTATTCGTGAAGCCAATAAACCTTATTCTGGAACGAAAGTCATTGATGATTTTGGACCACGTCAAATGGAAACTGGAGAATTAATCATCTATACTTCTGCCGACCCTGTATTACAAATTGCCGCGCATGAAGAAGTGATCCCTCTTGAAGAATTATATAAAATTTGTGAATTTGTCCGTGAGTTAACTTTAGATGATCCATATATGATTGGGCGCATCATTGCTCGCCCTTATATTGGTACTCCAGGTAATTTCACTCGTACAGCAGGTCGACATGATTATGCCTTAAGTCCATTTGGTCATACTGTTCTTGATTCATTAAAAGAAGCAGGAAAAGACGTGATTGCTGTTGGAAAAATTAATGACATTTTTAACGGTCATGGAACAACCGAAGCAATTCGTACGAAGAGTAATATGGACGGAGTGGACAAACTTCTTGAGGTAATGTCGAAAGATTTTACAGGAATAAGCTTTACAAACTTGGTCGATTTTGATGCCTTATATGGTCATCGTCGCGATCCAGAAGGTTACGGACAAGCGATAGATGATTTTGATGTAAGATTACCTGAAATTTATTATGCTATGCAAGAAGATGACTTATTAATGATTACTGCCGACCATGGAAACGATCCAACTTTTACGGGAACAGATCATACTAGAGAATATGTTCCGTTATTAATGTTTAGTAAAAAATTCAAAGATGCTGGCGTAATCCCTCAAGGACATTATGCAGATATTTCAGCAACAATCGCTGAAAACTTCGATGTACCAGCAACTGAAAATGGTGAAAGCTTCTTAAATCAATTAATTTAATACGATGAAACACTGTCTACGAGAACATTAGGACAACTTGACAGCTGAAAGTGAGGAAACTATGAGTATTCATATTGAAGCAAAACAAGGAGAAATTGCAGATAAGATTTTATTACCAGGAGACCCTTTACGTGCTAAATTCATTGCAGAAAATTTTTTAGAAAACCCAGTTTTATTTAATCAAGTTCGTGGGATGCTTGGTTTTACTGGAACTTATAAAGGTGAGCGTATTTCAGTGATGGGCACGGGTATGGGCATTCCGTCAATCTCTATTTATGCCACAGAGTTAATTAAGGACTATGGGGTGAAAAAACTTATCCGTGTTGGAACAGCGGGGGCTATTTCACCTAATATCCATATACGTGATCTGGTGTTAGCACAAGCTGCAACGACAACGTCAAATATTATTAAAAATGATTGGCCACAATATGATTTTGCACAAATCAGTGATTTTGATTTATTGCATAAGGCATATAATATTGCTAAAGATCATGGGGTGACAACACATGTTGGAAATATTTTAAGTGCAGATTTATTTTACAACGACATGGGGGAATCGACGATGAAACTTGGCGAAATGGGTGTTCTTGCAGTGGAAATGGAAGCAGCAGCTCTCTTCTATCTTGGAGCAAAATATAACGTTCAAACTTTAGGAATTATGACCATATCTGATTCTTTGGTGACTGGTGAGCAGACTTCAGCTGAAGAACGTCAGACGACTTTCAAGGATATGATGTTTGTAGGACTAGAAACTTTATTAGCGTAGGGGGAAACGATTAGATGAAAATATTTTTAGATACAGCAAACCTTAAAGATATTGAAGAAATGAATCAATTAGGTATTGTAGATGGAGTAACGACAAACCCCACAATTATTTCACGTGAAGGACAAGATTTTGAAACTGTTATCAAAAAAATATGCTCCATGGTAGATGGACCCGTGAGCGCAGAGGTCATAAGCTTAGAAACTGATGGAATGATAAAAGAAGCGGAAAATATTGCACAGTGGGCAGATAATATTGTCGTTAAAATTCCTATGACAAAAGAAGGCTTAAAAGCGGTGCATGTGTTATCTCAAAAAGGAATTAAGACAAATGTCACTTTAATTTTTACAGTAACTCAAGGGTTATTAGCTATCAAAGCGGGAGCAACCTTTATCAGCCCATTTGTTGGACGGTTAGACGATATCGGAACTTCAGGGATTGATTTAGTCGCTCGTTTGCGGACAATCATTGACTTCTATGGATTTGAAACAGAAATAATTGCGGCAAGTATTCGGAATATGGAGCATGTGGAAAATGCTGCATTAGCAGGAGCTCACATTGCAACCATTCCCGGGAATTTATTTGGTTCGTTAATGAAACACCCTTTGACTGATTCTGGAATTGCTTCGTTTATGAAGGATTGGAAAGCCTTTACCAAAGAGTAGGGTTGTTTCATCTTCTCACGTTCAAGCTTGGAAAGTTTTCTGAGCTTGAACATTTTTATTAGAAATCTTTTTGTTGAAAAAAATAACAGGTAGCAAGAGAGATTAAGCTTACTCTTACTAGCTGTTTTCTTGTTTTTCTTTTTTTTCAGCTTGCTCCATTGCCTCATGTTGTTTTCGCTTTTCTATGCGTTTTGGATAATAAAAATCTAGCAATTTTTCAATACGCTCAGGCGTCCATGCGTCAGAACTTGCAATGAAGTTTCCATCTTTATCACGGTCAGAAATGATTTTAAATCCCACAATCTTTATCTCCTTTATCTATTTTCACTCCCTTGATTATAGCAAATATTTTCCTGATTGACTAATTTAGTGAGGAGGCGTGAGAAGCGATTGCTTAATATCTGGATTTTCTCTATAATCTAGGAAAGGGGTAATGAAGATGTTAGATACTGGAAAATTTTCTAAAATGAATGTAAGCGACATGCAAAAAGAAGTTGATGAGTATATTGGACAATTTAAAGAAGGATATTTTTCGCCAATGTCACAGATAGTTCGTTTTACAGAAGAGCTGGGTGAGTTGGCTCGTGAAGTGAACCATGTTTACGGAGATAAGAAAAAGAAAGCGACAGAGGCAGATGGAAGTATCTCGGAAGAATTAGGGGATATGTTTATTCTTTGCTTGATTTTAGCTAATTCCTTAGATATGGATATTACCGAGATATACAAGAAAAATATGGATAAGTTCACAAAACGTGACAAATATAGATATGACCGAAAGGATGGAAAGTTACATGATTAAAATTGTTGTTGCTGGATTTTTAGGACGTATGGGCTCTACCGTGGTCAACATGGTGAAAGAGCATGAAAATTTTGAATTGGTCGGGCTATATGACCCGTTCGCTGAAATATCAGAAATGGATAACGTTCCTGTTTTCACTAAAAAAGAAGATGTTTTAAGTGTTTCTCCAGATGTTTGGATTGATTTTACAATGCCTAAAGTCGCATACGAGAATACTGCATTTGCTTTAAAAAACCACATTTCACCAGTAGTTGGCACGACTGGTTTTTCAGACAGTGAAGTAGAAGAGCTTATCGAAGAATCTGAAAAATTAAAAGTTGGTGGACTGATTGCCCCTAATTTTGCGATTGGAGCGATTTTGATGATGCAATTTGCTCAAAAGGCGGCGGAATATTTTCCAGACGTTGAAATCATCGAGCTTCATCATGATGAAAAATTAGACGCACCAAGTGGAACAGCTATTAAGACCGCTGAAATGATTCAAAAAGTTCGTAAATCTAAAAAGCAAGGAAATCTAAACGAAAAAGAAACTATTCCAGGGGCTAGAGGGGCTGACTTTGACGGTATGCGTATTCATTCCGTTCGTTTACCAGGACTTGTTGCACATCAACAAGTGCAATTTGGTAGCGCCGGAGAAGGATTGACGATTCGCCACGATTCTTATGACCGTTCATCCTTCATGACTGGTGTGGCTATTGGTGTGCAAAAAGTAATTTCTCTTCAAAAATTAGTTTACGGGCTGGAAAATTTACTATGAGAATTGAAAAATTTCCGAAAGAATTTATTGAAGCAAAGTCTGTTTTAAAAACGCTTGAAGTTGCAGGATATGAAGCCTATTTTGTCGGTGGGAGTGTCCGTGATGTATTACTTGGGAAAGAAATTCATGATGTGGATATTGCTACAAGTGCCTTTCCTGCTGAAATGAAAGAAATTTTTCCAAGAACGGTTGATGTCGGCATTGAACATGGAACTGTTCTCATTTTAAGAGGTGATGAAGGTTATGAAATTACCACGTTTAGAACGGAGTCCACTTATCAAGATTTTCGTCGTCCGGATTCGGTGACATTTGTTCGCTCGTTAAGTGAAGATTTGAAACGTCGTGATTTTACGATTAACGCCTTTGCACTTTCTGACAACGGAGAGATTATTGACTTATTTTCTGGTGAAGAAGATTTAAAGAATAAGCTGATTCGTTCCGTTGGTTCTGCGACCGAGCGTTTTCATGAAGATGCTTTACGAATGATGCGCGCTTTTCGCTTCGCTAGTGAATTAGACTTTAAGATTGAAGAACAAACCTTAAAAGCCATTGCTAAAAATGCTCCGTTATTGGAAAAAATTTCGGTTGAACGGATACAAATTGAATTTACAAAGCTTTTACTTGGAGAACATAGAAAGAATGGTTTGCTTTCTTTTGTCGAAACGAATAGCTATCTATATGTCCCAATGCTTACTCATCAAGATAGAGAAGCTCTGCTAAAATTTGTTTCGATTAATGAGACTCCGTTTAGAGCTACTAGTCAGGCTTGGGCTTTACTTTTATATTTTCTTCGTTTCGATGAGAGAAAAGAAAAAAGTTTTTTAAAAAACTGGAAAGAATCCAATCAAGTAATCCACCAAACAAATAGTCTTTTAAAAAACTTTAGACTTCGTTTAGAAAATGATTGGACAAACGAACAGCTTTACCATCTTGGATTAGAAAATGCTTTGTTGACAGAAGAATTATTAACCTATGTTGGAAAAGTGCCAGATGTTTCTTTAGTCGAAAAGAAATATAAAGAGCTAACTATTCATCAAAGAAGTGAACTAGCAGTTTCGGGAAACGATTTACAAAAATATCTCAATAAGAAACCAGGACCTTGGCTAGGGATACTCATTCAAGAAATTGAGAAAAAAGTTGTAAATGGTGAATTACCAAATGATTTTGATGAATTAATTTCATTTGCTGCGACTCAAGTTTAAACGCTTCCAACTATTTTTGCAGTGTGATAGACTTAAATTTGTAAAAGGGTTTTACAAATAGATATAGAGAAAGTACGATGAGAAAAGTATGTCGCGCTTTGTAAGAAAGGAAGTCTGTAGTATGTCAAAAGTAATGAGTGCATTGAAATTTTATTTTCGTAATGGGGAAACATGGACGATTGATAGAAGATATATCGGTGACTTATGGATTAAGCAAGTAACAACAAGTTTTGGTCGAATTAATGGTGGAGATTTTGTTGAAATTCATCCTTGTGAAGGTTTCAAAATTGAAATTTTTCAAGAAGCTGACCATGTGACAACAACAGATATTAATCTTGGTGGGTTGGAACTTGGAATGTTTGAACGTGCAATTAAATATCCAGATATTGAAAAAATGGATATTATTTATAAAGTTGGCTCACCTGATATGATTTACTTCCCATATAAAGATAAGCTAACGTTAAATACTCAAGGAATTGATAATGAGTACCAAAGCACTAAGATTGGTGAAGAAACAAAATCTCTTTATATCGTGATTAATCCAACACAAACAGTGGAAGATGTTTACGCTGATAAATAACAAGAATGAAAGGCAGGTTCAGTTGAACTTGTCTTTTTTCGCGGCTTTCTAGTGGTATGATTATACTGAAACTTTTAAGTGAGGGGAAGCGTGGCATATGGAAACCGTTGAAAATGCAGAATTTGAACAGAAAAAAATTGGCGTTAGAACGACAACTAATAAGATTTTCAGAGCTTTTTCAGGAGCATGATTTCTTGGTTCATCATGTTTTGCCTAAATTAGAAGAACGGTATCTTGCAACCATTGGCATTTATGCGTACAAAGTAAATGAAGTTCAACTAAAAATAATGAAAATTAGGAGAAAAATTCAACTGATACAAGCAGCAATTAATCGAATGGAATCCGTTGATTTAAAGAAGATTGATGAGATAGTAGATTTCGAGTTGTGCAAGTATTAGAAACAATTACAATCCAAATATGCTGAAATTGAGCAAGCAACTTCTACTGGCTTAGGTCTTTCAAATGTCTTGTCGAAAGAAGATTTTACCAAACTAAAAACTACTTATCGATATTTAATTAAAAAATTACATCCAGATTTACATCCTAAGCAATCTGAGGAAAATAAAGAACTTTTTCAAAAAGTAATGAATGCTTATGATAACGGCGACTTGGAATTAATGGAAGCTTTAAAAACAATGTATGAGCTAGAGCATGAAGACGAGGGCGAGTTCTTTTCTATTGGGGTGATTGATATGAAGCTATTTCAACTGTCACAGATGATTCCAAATATTGAAAGGGAAATTGAGAAAATTAAAGCTAACTATCCTTATGCCTTAAAAGAATTACCCGAGGATGGAGAAAAAGTTAAAGAAATCCGAGCAGAATTAATCAAAAAAGAAGAGGAACTATCCATTTACTTTGACGATTTGTTCTCAAAATATACGACAATTATTGCTAATGCGAAATAGAGAGGAGCGAAGGAATGGCTGATAATGAACTTTCACTTTTCAATGCACAACAATTATCAAAATTAAAATTTTCTGGCTCGACACTCCCTAAGCTCTTTTCTCAAAAGATTTTCTTAACCAAGCAACTTGTGGCGGGAACAAGTCACATTGAGAATATTGAGGAAATAGAAGAAAAGTTAGAAATTAGAACAAAAATATTAATGTTCAGAGAAACGGGAAATGCCGTGGAAGAATTAGCAATTGTGCTGAAAACGAACGATAGTGTGAAAGAAAAAATTGGTTATATTTCACAAAAAATAACGAAATACTTGCATATTTACTGGACACTGGAAAGAATATCTTTGCGGAACTGGATGAAAAAGAATGGCAAGGAAATTGGCTAAAATGTTTGTGAAAATTTATTTTGAAGAGTGAAGATTGCTAGTTGGTAGCTGTGAATGATATAATCAACAAAGAAAATAAAAGAAGAGGGTACACAGTTGAAAGAATTACGAGTAGATAATTTAAAGAAAACGTACGGAGAAAAGGACTTATTTGATGATGTATCATTTATTCTTCATGAGCATGACCGTGTAGGGTTAATCGGGGTGAATGGTACGGGCAAAACGAGTTTATTAAATATTCTAGCAAATGTCGATACTGCTGACGGAGACGTGTCGCCTATTCATGCACCAAAGGACTATCAAATTGGTTATCTTTCACAAAATGCAACATTTAATCCTGAGTGGACAGTAGCAGAAGCTGTTTTTCAAGGGAATACACCGATTTTAGCAGCCGTTAAAAACTACGAACTAGCATTACTTGCGTTAGCTGAGGATGGAATGAATGAGCAAGTTCAAAATCGTTATGCTAAAGCAGAGGAGCTGATGAATAAGGAAGATGCTTGGACTGCGGATAGTAGCGCCAAAAGTATTTTGCAAAAGCTTGGGATTAGCACCTTGGATAAAAAGATAAAGGAACTTTCTGGCGGTCAGCTCAAGCGTGTGCAGATGGCTCAGGTTTTAATTGAAAGCCCGGACTTATTACTTTTGGATGAACCAACGAACCATCTTGATTATGAGGCAATTGAATGGTTACAGGATTACCTTTCCCATTATCAAGGAGCAGTTTTAATGGTAACGCATGATAGATATTTCTTGGATAAGGTCACCAACCGCATTTTTGAGCTTTCTTATGGAAAGTTGTACGAATATCAAGGAAACTATCAATCTTATCTTGAACAGCGTGCAGAACGTGAAAGAACAGAGGTCGAACAGGAGTATAAGCGCAAGCAACTATATAAGCAAGAATTGGCATGGATGCGAGCGGGAGCTAAGGCACGCTCTACAAAGCAACAAGCCCGAATTAATCGGTTTAATGACTTAAAAGAAAATCTAAATCGAGTGCATAGTAAAGAGAACGTGGAGATGGATATTGCTTCTCAACGTCTTGGAAAGAAAGTTTTAGAAATTAAAGATGGTTATTACCGTATAGATGAGAAACAATTGCTACGAGATTTTCAGCTTTTAGTACAAGCAAAGGATAGAATTGGTATTTCTGGGAAAAATGGGGCAGGTAAATCTACCCTGCTAAATATTCTTGCGGGGCGTTTACCACTTGATGCTGGGCTATTGGAAGTCGGGGAAACGGTGCGTCTTGCTTACTATACGCAACAAAACGAAGAAATGAATCCAGAAAAACGAATGATTCAGTATCTACAAGAAGTTGCAGAGGAAGTGAAAACCTCTGATGGTAGTAAAATTGGTGTAGCGGAAATGCTCGAACGTTTTTTATTTCCTAGACATATGCACGGTACGTTGATTGGTAAGTTATCTGGTGGAGAAAAACGCCGATTATTTTTATTGAAGTTGTTAATTGGACAACCGAATGTTTTACTACTTGATGAACCGACCAATGACCTAGATATTGATACATTGACGATTTTAGAGGACTATTTGAATAGTTTCTCTGGTGCAGTGATTGCAGTTAGTCATGACCGTTATTTTTTGGATAAAACAATGGATAAGCTCCTTGTATTTGAGGGAGATGCTCAGATTACAGCATTTTTTGGAACAATGAGCGATTATTTGGAAAGTAAAAAAGCAGAAAATGTTGTAGAAACCCCTAAGAAAAAAGTCAAGATAGAAGAAAATTCTACTGAACCAGAGAAAAAAATTAAGACGAAACTCACCTATATGGAAGCAAAAGAATGGGAAACGATTGAAGAAGAGATTGCCTCCTTAGAAGAAAGTATTGAGTTGTGGACGGAAGAAATGAATCAAAATGGTTCAGACTTTGCAAAATTGAATGAACTTCAAAAAGAAATCGACCAAGCACAAGCAAAGCTAGATGAAAAATATGAACGCTGGGAATACTTAAGTGAATTTGCATAAGAAGAGATAGGGGAATGATTGATGACAAAAGCAGATGATATTTTTAAAAAGAACATCAAGGATATTTTAGAAAATGGGGTGTGGAGTGAGCATGCTCGACCAAAATATAAAAATGGGGAAATTGCCAACTCTAAATACATCACTGGTTCCTTTGCAGAATATGATTTATCCAAGGGAGAATTTCCAATTACGACTCTACGTCCAATTCCGATTAAAACAGCAATTAAGGAATTGATGTGGATTTATCAAGACCAAACGAATGATGTCGATATTTTAGAAGATAAATATAATGTGAAGTATTGGCGTGACTGGGTCTTAGAAGACGGAAAAACAATCGGTCAACGATACGGGGCAACCGTACGCAAATATGACATCATCAATAAGTTACTAGAAGGGTTTGAAAAAAATCCATGGAATCGTCGCAACATCATTAATCTTTGGCAATACCAAGATTTTGAAGAAACGGAAGGATTGCTTCCTTGTGCCTTTCAATCCATGTATGACGTTCGTCGTGTGGGCGATGAAATCTATCTGGATGCTACGCTTGTGCAACGTTCTAATGATATGCTCGTGGCACACCATATCAATGCGATGCAATATGTTGCACTTCAAATGATGATTGCGAAACATTTTGGTTGGAAAGTTGGGAAATTCTTCTACTTTGTGAATAATCTTCACATCTATAACAATCAATTCAAACAAGCAGAAGAGTTACTACGTCGCACGCCAAGCGAAAAAAATCCAATTTTGCAATTAAATGTTCCTGATGGTACCAACTTTTTTGATATACGAGCAGAAGATTTTGAATTAGTAAACTATGAACCAGTGAAACCACAATTGAAATTTGATTTAGCGATTTAATTTAAGGAGGCGTTTTATGCTTACAGCGATTTGGGCACAAGATGAAAATGGATTAATCGGGAAAAAGAATCATTTACCATGGCGATTGCCAAATGACTTGAAATTTTTCAAAGAAACGACTGAAAACAATGTGATAGTTATGGGAAGAAAGACTTTTGAAGGCATGGGCAAACGTCCCTTACCTAATCGTCAAACGATTGTCCTAACAAGTGATGAAAAATATACCGCTTCTGATAGCGTGATTATTTTACACTCACTAGAAGAAGTACTAAACTTTTCAAAAGAAACGGAAAAAACAGTGTTCATTGCTGGTGGGGCGCAGATTTACAAGCAATTTGAGCCTTATCTTGATGAATTATTGCGCACAACGATTGAAGCCACATTTACAGGAGATGCGCATTTTCCTTCATTTGATTATTCTAAATGGAAATTGGTCAAAACCGTACAAGGAATAGTTGATGAAAAAAATATTTACCCTTATAAATTTGAAACGTTTATTAGAGTCTAGCTTTTTGGGCTAGGCTTTTTTCTTTGAAATCTTTCAATTGATAGAGATTCTCATTGATTTTAGAAGATATTTTTTTCTCTTCTACTCTTTTTATATTAAAATGAAGTGAGAATGTATTAAGAGGAGAATTTTAATGGATAAAACAAATGATTTAGCGGAACGTTTGAACATCTTACGTGCTGGCGTTCTAGGAGCAAATGATGGGATTGTCTCAGTGGCAGGGGTCGTTGTTGGGATGGCAAGTGCAACGAATGATCCTATGCCTATTTTTATTGCCGGTCTTTCTGCTGTTTTAGCTGGAGCTTTTTCTATGGCAGGTGGAGAGTATGTTTCTGTAAGCACTCAAAAAGATACTGAAAAAGCAGCAATTATTAAACAAAAAGAACTTCTAAAAACAAATTTTGAGGAAGAATTATCAAGCGTGGCTAAATACTATGAAGAACAAGGAATTAGTCCTGAACTTTCCATGACGATTGCCAAAGAAGTAATGGAAAAACATCCCCTTGAAACAACCATTCATCAAAAATATAATTTAGAAGTGGGAGAGTATACGAACCCCTGGCATGCGGCATTTTCTTCATTTATTTCATTTACGATTGGTTCCATTTTACCAATGTTGACGATTACGCTATTCCCAGAAAATCTTCGAGTACTCTTTACTATTTTTGCTGTAACAGTTGCTTTATTTGTTACAGGATTTGTTAGTGCAACGCTAGGAGGGGCACCAAGAAAACCTGCTGTTTTTAGAAATGTGGTCGTTGGATTAATTACCATGTTTGTCACTTATGGAATTGGTCATCTATTCAAAATTTAGATAAAAACAAAAACTTCTCTTGAATAGTGAGAAGTTTTTTGTTATCCAAGATTACCGAGTAAGTACTCTATTTGTTATCGTAAAGTTCACGATACCTAGCAAATAATAAGTCAACCAAAAATTGAGCTTGAAAAATGCCAGTACTTTGTATAGAGGGTACACCTAAATCAATCACTTCATCAAACATTTTACGAAGTTTAAAGGTTTTATTTGCTGTAATTAGGACACTTTGACAATTGTCAAAGTTGAGTTGAAAAAACCAATTACTAATGTGACGAAAGAAATTTCCACCAACGGATAAAACAATAATCATACTATCATTTTCAATTCTATTCGCAATTTCTTTTTGATTTATCCGACCATCATAATAATTAACCAATTTACCCAAACCTAAAAAAGCATACTGCAATTCACGTAAAATATCCCCAGACGAGTGAACACCAAATAAATAGATGTTTTCATTGTCATGAATTTGTTGGCAAATTTTATCCATTTGACTAGGATGAATTGCTAGTTCTGTCGTTTGAATACTCTCTCTAATTAACTCGGCATAACGTTTACTATTTTCTGAAAGAGAAAGCTTAGAGGAGTAGATTTCTTTTTGTTTATCGAAACTTTCTTGGTGAACACGCTTACGAGTGATAGTAACTGCTTCTTTAAATTCTTGATAATTACGATAACCGATTTTTTGGATAAATCGACTTAAGCTTGCAGGAGAAACAAGGCAATAACTCGCTAAATCTTCTAAAGAATAATCGGAGAAATCAATTTCTAAAAAATTTAGTAGCCGTTTAGCAATAAGTGGTGAAAGACTAGTTTCATCACTTGAAGCAATAACGATATCCTGTAATTTACGTCCAACATCAGAGATCCCCATGTGTTTTTCCTCGCATTTTTTAGTTTATTCTAACATATTTTATGACATTAATCTATTCTCTTTCAAATCATGAAAGAAAATTGATTAATGAAAGAATTTCATATAAGAAACTGAAAAAACGATGAGAAAACGGTAACATAATCTTGTAATAAAAAAATATTTAGAAAGAAGGTTCATATCATGAACAAATTAGACACTTTTCTTAACATGAAGTTGCTACCATTAAGCCAGAAAATGCGTGATAACAAGTACATGTCCGCTGTTTCAGATGGTTTTACAGCAATTTTACCAATTACGATTGTTGGAGCAATTTTAACGTTACTTTCTGTTATCCAATTTGCACCTTATCAAGCATTTTTAGAAATAACCAAACTAGGGATGATTTTTGGTTATGCTAGCAAAGTAACCACTGATTTACTTGGGATATATGTCGTCATCTCGATTGCTTATGCGATGACTAAAAAATTAGGATATGAAAAAGAACGCTTTTTTGCAGCAATTGGTGCTTTAGTTATTTTCTTATTGTTATTACCAACAGGTGCAGCAGAAAAATTAGAAGATGGGACAGAAGTTTTTGTTAAAAGTGCTATTTCAACAGAGTTTCTTGGAGCAAAAGGAATGTTTATGGGAATTATTCTAGGGATTACCGTTCCAATCATTTTTTCTTGGTTTATTAAGCAAAAGATTACAATTAAAATGCCAGCAGGTGTACCTCCTCAAATTTCCAATAGTTTTGCTTCAATTATCCCCATTGCGGCGACTGTATTACTATTTTCAATCATCCGTTTTGGTTTTGAACAAACGAGTTTTGGGAATGCCAATAAATTTATTTATACGATTATTGGAGAACCTTTGATGAAATTGGGTAATAATCCAATTGCTTTTATTACATTGATTTTAGTTTGTCAGATTCTTTGGTTCTTTGGAATTCATGGGCATTTGGTTATTCGTCCCATTTTACAAGCAGTTTTCACTCCGCTTAGTTTGATGAATTTACAAGCGTTCCAACAAGGAAAAACTTTACCTAACATGATTACGTATCAACATATTGGTACGTATACAAGTCTTGGGGGAAGTGGTGCATTACTAGGGTTTGCGATTTTGATGGCTTTTTCAGCAAAATCAAAACGTTATAAAACATTGGGAAGAATGGCGTTACCAGCAACTTTCTTTGGGATTAATGAACCTGTTATTTTTGGTGTTCCACTCGTTTTAAATACGTTGTTTATGATTCCGTTTATCTTTGGTCCAATTTTAATGTTTGTCATTCCTTATTTACTACAAGTATTTCATATTATTGATACGCTTCGTGGGGTGACATTGTCTCTTGGCGTCCCAGCTTTAGCATATGGTTGGATTGAAGGGGGATTCCCAATCTTGCTGGTTCAAGCTATTTTGATTGTTGTTCAAACGGTCGTTTGGTTGCCATTCTTTAAAGTAGCAGATAAGCAAGCATTGCTTGAAGAAGAACAAGAAGTATAAAAAGGGGGAGAAGAGAGATGTTGAAAGAATACACAGATAAATTCCCAGATAACTTTTTATGGGGCGGGGCAATCGCAGCCTGTCAAGCTGAAGGAGCCTATGAGATTGATGGAAAAGGATTATCCGTTGCGGATGTGGCTCTTCGTCATAGCAAAGATACGCCACGAGCCGAACGGAAAAATGTGACGCTACAACAAGTATTAGCTGGCAAGAAAAGTTTAGATAATACGAAATATCCCAAACGTCATGGGATTGATTTCTACCATAATTTTAAAGAAGATATTCGTTTGTGTGCTGAAATGGGATTTAAAGTCTTTCGTTTTTCAATTGCTTGGTCTCGTTTATTCCCAAAAGGAACGGAAGCTTTGCCCAATCAAAAGGGGTTAGAGTTTTATCGTAAAATTTTTGATGAACTCAAAAAATATAATTTAGAGCCTCTTGTTACGATTAGTCATTTCGATATGCCACTTGAGCTTGTACTGAAATACGGTGGATGGAAAAATCGAGAAATTATTGAGTTTTATCGTAAGTATGCTAACACGCTATTTGATTATTTTGGAGAAGAAGTGCGCTACTGGATTTCATTTAATGAAATTAATGGGGCAAAATTCAATGTTTTTCCTTCAACAGGTGTTTTGCGAGAAAATGATGAAAACTATGGACAAGATTGTTATCAAGCTGCCCATCATCAGTTTCTTGCTGCAAGTTTGGTCACGAAAGATTTACATGAAAAATTTCCAAATTCAAAGATTGGTTGCATGGTTGCAAAATTCACCTCTTATCCTGCGACTGCTAAGCCAGAAGATGCGATGCAGATGATTGTTGATGAACAACTAAATAATTATTTCTTTACAGATGTTTTAGTACGTGGGTATTATCCGAGTTATGCGAGTAAATTATTTCATGAAAATGAGATTAAATTAGTAATTGAACCTGAAGATTATAAAATTTTATCCGAAAATACTTCAGACTTTGTATCATTTAGTTACTATATGTCTAGTGTTTCAAGTGCAGAGGATTACGCAGAAAAAACAGCGGGTAATTTGACAGAATTGAATAAAAATCCATATCTTAAAAGTTCGGAATGGGGCTGGCAAATTGACCCTATCGGCTTACGATATACATTGAATGACATGTATGACCGTTATCAAAAACCTTTATTTATTGTTGAAAATGGAATTGGTGCAAATGATGAAATAAGTTCGGATGGGAAAATTCATGATAATTATCGAATTGATTATCTTAAGCAACATATAGAACAGATGAAAAAAGCGATTAGTGACGGCGTTGAATTATTAGGGTACACTTCTTGGTCTTCCATTGATTTAGTTTCTTCAGGAACATCAGAAATGAGTAAACGCTATGGATTTATCTATGTCGACCAAGATAATGAGGGAAAAGGAAGTCTCGTTAGAACACCCAAGGATAGTTATTATTGGTATCAGCAAGTAATCGCTAGTAATGGTGAAATATTGTAGTTAGAGAGGAATGGTGATTTTTTTGAATGATACACAAATGCAAGAAATAATGCCTTTAATTATATTTGGCGGTGAGGCGAAGTCTTTAGCTATCGAAGCAATTCAAGCAGCGAAAAAAGGAAATTTTGTACAAGCAGATGAAAAAATTCAAGCAGCAAATGCAGCTATTGTTCAGGCACATCATAGTCAAACAGAACTGCTAACAAAAAGCGCAAACGGTGAAACTGTCGAAGTATCTATCTACATGGTTCATGGGCAAGACCATTTAATGACAAGTATCACTTTTGTCGATTTAGCAAAAGAAATTATCGAGCTGTATAAAGTTGTAAAATAAAGTAGACACTAAGTGAAAATAAAAATCGTATGATTGTCGTTTTTAAAACGTGTATCATACGATTTTTGTTTTCATCAGGTAGTGAAGAAAATAGAAAAGAAAATAAATCCCGCACCCAACATAACAAATAGGTGCCAAACGACGTGCATGAAACGAACGTTTTTAAAACTGTAAAAGACGGCCCCCACAGTATAGGCTATACCCCCAAAAAGGAGAAGTAGAACACCTGTAATTCCCAATGCTCGATACAATGGTTCAATCGCGACAACACATATCCAACCCATAAGAATATAAAGAATCGTGGAAATTTTAGAGACATTTTCAGTTTTGTGAAGAGTGATTGATTTATAAACAATCCCACAAATCGCTAAAGCCCAAATTGTTATCAATAATGCCCAGCCTAACCAACCTTTAATACTTAGTAAACAATAAGGAGTGTAGCTTCCAGCAATCAATAAATAAATAGAACTATGGTCAAAAACTTGAAAAACTTTTTTTGCCTTAGTAAAAATTAAGCTATGGAACAAGGTTGATGATAAAAATAACAGAATGAGCGTTGCCCCGTAAAGTGCATAAGCAGTCGTGTAAATCGGAGAGTTTAGATGTGCTCCTTTAATTAATAATAGAACTAAACCTGCGATACTTAGTCCGAACGCAATTCCATGTGTCACTGCATTTAAAACTTCATTTAAAATTAGATACTTTCGTGTAAATTTTGGATTTTCCATGATGTTCCTCCTTGTGATAGAATATAAGAAAAATTTAATTAATTTGCTAAAAAAATTGATAAATTTACTTTAGATTCGTGTAATTTGATGTTGATTTTGATATACTTAACTTTAGAGTATGTTTTATTCTAACATAAGTTAGGTATCCTCGTAAAAGAGAGAGTGAAAAGTTATGAAAAATGTAAAAATTGTAACAGACTCATCTGTTACTATCGAACCACGATTATTGGAAGAATTGGATATTACCGTTGTTCCATTATCCGTAATGATTGATGGGATAATTTATTCAGACGACCAGTTATCTGGTGAAGAATTTATGAACCTTATGGAAAATTCAGAAACCATGCCTAAAACGAGTCAGCCGCCAATTGGTTTATTCGTAGACAAGTATGAAGAATTGGCAAGTGACGGAAGTGAGATTCTATCCATTCATATAACGCACATTCTTAGCGGAACAGCAGAGGCTGCACGCCAAGCCAGTAATTTAGCTAAAGCAGAGGTTACCGTGATTGATAGTGGCTTTATCGACCAATCTCTAGCTTTTGAAGTCATTAAAGCTGCGCAAATGGCAAAAGAAGGCAAATCTATGAATGAAATTGTTGCCGAGGTCAATCGAGTGAAAGAAAATTCACGCCTGTTTATCGGGATTTCAAGTCTTGATAATCTAGTAAAAGGTGGACGTATCGGACGAGCAACAGGGCTGATTTCTAATATTTTAAATATTAAGGCAGTAATGGAATTAACAATAAATGAAGGACTTATTTCTGTGGCGAAGGGTCGTGGAACTAAGACGTTCAGCAAGTGGTTTACAGAATTGAAAGATCAATTATTAAAAACGCCGAATATTCGTGCAATTGGAATCTCGCATGCCGATGGGTTAGAAATCGCTGAAAAATTCCGTAAAGAGTTACAGAATTTATTTCCAGACATGTCCATTCCCGTGTTACACACGGGATCAGTGGTAGCAACACATACTGGGAAAGGCGCGTTTGCGATTATGTACTACACGGATTAATTTAATAAATAAGTAGGTAGGGAAACTTGCCTACTTTTTGAGTATGAATAAGCGTAGGAAAGAGGGGTGCTGAATGAGTCGAAAAAAGAAATATGTCATTGAATTTGGAACTTTTTTTATGACGTTATTTTTGGTTATCATTTTACTTAATATCTTCCTTACGCCTCAAAAAGCGCAGTTTGGGAAGCTTTCACTTCAATCTAAAAAGGAACCTGATATTTATTACGTGGCGATAGGGGATTCTTTGACGGAGGGAGTAGGAGATACCACGGGTTCTGGAGGTTTTATTCCGATTGTAAAGCAAGAGGTAGAAGAGAAGTACGACGTCAATGTTAAAACAGAGAACTTTGGTGTGAGTGGGAATACGAGCACACAAATTTTATCGCGCTTAGATAAAAAAGATAAAATCAAAGAGGGTATGAAAAAAGCGGACTTCATCACGATTACAGTTGGTGGAAATGACGTAATGAAAGTTATTCGTGAAGACTTTTTTAAGTTAAGTCAGAAATCTTTTGATAAGCCGATGGTAGAGTATCAAGCGAGAATACAAAAATTATTATTTGAAATTCGTGAACTGAACGATAAGGCTCCAATTTACGTCGTTGGCATTTATAATCCCTTTTACTTAAACTTTCCAGAGATTACGACCATGCAGGATGTGATTAATAATTGGAATGATGCCACTCAAAAAGTTGTAGAAGCAGAAGGAAATTCTTATTTTATCCCGATTAATGACTTGCTTTATAAGGGAATTGACGGAGAAAAAGGCATTGCTGAGCTAAATAAAACAACTTCATCTTCTAGCTCTACTTCAAAGAATCAGAAACCTGAGACAATCACAAATGATGCCTTATACGAGGGAGATAGCTTCCACCCAAATAATCTTGGTTATGAAATTATGGCTAATGCAGTGGTTAAAGAATTAGGTCAAACCAAAAATAGATGGATAAATCATTAAGAGGAAGGAGAGTACATATGAGAAATGAAGAAACTCCGAGACGTTCTGCGGAAACGAATAAGCAACCAAAAACTTCTCCTACTACAAGTCATAAACTGAACATTTGGAAAATTGGCTTTTTTGTTTTATTGGCAATAATTATTGGAATACTTTTTACTGGTCTCAAAATGGCGATGACCGTTCGAGAACCTAATCTACCGACTGTCGAAAGTACACAAGCTAAGGGTGAGAAAATCACGACCTTAACAAGTAACAAAGAACAGGTCAACAGCTTAATTAATGAAACGCTGAAAGGGTATCAAGATAAGAAATCAACTTACAAATTTTACTTAGATAAACAAGCAGTTTTAGAAGGAACCTATACTTTTTTAGGATCTAAAGTTCCTTTATATATCTATTTTGAGCCTTATAAAATGGAAGATGGAAATATTCAACTAAAGGTTAACAGTATTTCTGTCGGAACATTGGGCTTACCAACCAATACGATTTTATCGTTTGTAAAAAATTCGTATAAATTCCCAAGCTTTGTAGAAATTCAATCTTCCAAAGATCAAATAGTCATTCGACTTGACGAGCTGAAATTTGATAATAAATTTTTCGTCAAAGCAAATAGAATTGATTTAATCAACGATAAGATTAGTTTTGACTTGTTTTCAACAAAATAAAAGTAACATTCGTGTGGTCCCTCCGTCAACAAAAATGATGTGCGTAAGAGAAATTTAGAAGTGGTTAATAAGTTAACGGCATGTGGAGATTGAATAATTTAATAAGTAGCGTCTATTCTCAATTGTTGATTTATCGACGGTTGGGATTTTTTTGTCTAAACATTCAATTTGATAGAATAATATCAAAAAATTTTCTGAATTAGTTAAAAAATATATATAAAATTATTATGTCTACTTAGCGTTCTTTCAAAGGAATTTACTCGTAGCGTTTCTACAAATACTTTTTGTAATGAAACTTGATTTATTGATGATTCTTGCTCTAGGAATAATTGCACAAGGAATATCTTCTGGTATTATTTTCTTGACGATTTCTATTGGTATTAATAAATATTATCATGCTGGAGAGACAGCTACTATTTTTTCTCTGATTAGCAGTATTTCTATGAGAAAGGCAATTACTTTTCAAAATATTTTCGGGTAAATTATGGATATGTTTGGTCTTTTTACCCTTTCTGGAGTAATTATCGGCATAATTAGCTGTTTTATTTCGGAAATTTTGTGTATGATGAATAGGAAAGAAGATATTTATTAGCTATTTTTTTGAACAAAACAACAAGCAGTTCTGAAAATAAGCGAGGGAGGGAATCGAATATGGAAGACACAGCAATATTTTCTGGAGGTTGTTTTTGGTGCATGGTTTCACCCTTTGACAAGCAGCCAGGCATTAAAAAAGTTACTTCTGGTTATACAGGTGGGCATACTATAAATCCCACATATGAGCAAATATTAACCCATACAACAGGTCATACGGAAGCAGTAGAAATTGTTTTCGACCCTGAGGTTTTCCCTTATGAAAAATTAGTGGAAATTTATTGGCAAGTGACTGATCCAACTGACGCTTTTGGACAATTTCAAGATCGCGGGGATAATTATAGACCAGTCATCCACTATAATAGTGAGGAACAAAAGATTATTGCAGAAAAATCTAAAGCAGAGTTACAAGCTAGCGAACGTTTTGATCAGCCGATTGTCACAAGTATCGAGCCTGCACAAACTTTTTGGGCGGCAGAGGACTATCATCAAGATTATTATAAAAAGAATCCCGCTAGATACGCCCAAGAAGGTGTTCTTCGTCATGAATTTATAAAAGAGCATTGGGAGGATGAACAACATGCGTAGAAGCTTTTATCACTACCTTATGACGCAACGTGGGCCCAATGAGTCGAAGGCAGAAGTTTATTTAGCAAACAAAGTAGACCATGATATTACTTTTCCAAAACAATCTGAAAACTACCATGAAATTTCGAGCTATTTAGAAATGGAAGTAAATTATATTTCTGATATGACATTGTTTGATGAAGCTTGGGAAAAGTATTTAGAGAACAATCATTAGTAAGGAACGCTGAGAATTGAAAAATTCTTGGCTTTTTTAAATACTTAAGGCAATGTTTAGAAAGTATTTTAAGAAAACCATGAAATTAAATCACTTAAATTTCAGTATTGATATAAAGTACTGATTAGAAAAATAAATAAGAAAGATTATTTTATTTTTTAAGTTCCAATCTTATCATTGAATTTATTGAATAAATTTCTTAAAATTAAAGATAGGAAATAGTTCTGTTTTCTCTTATTAGAATTAGATTAAATAGCTTTTTCTTTTAGAAGTAAAAGGATTGGTGTAGAATGTTTCTCATCATTTCAATTAGATAACAATTGTAAATTAGTTTTAAATCGGTTTTCTTTTGTCACTAAGTTGGCTGTTTTTATTTGTTTTTTACATGAAATGAAATTAAGATATAAGGGAGAGATACTGTATGTGTACAAGCATTTTTACGACAACGTTGGATGGAAAACATATTTTGTCACGGACAATGGACTTTTCTCATCCATTAGACACTACACCTGTTTTTATGCCAAGAAATTTTGAATGGACTTCTGGAGTAGATAGCAAATCTTTAAAAAATAAATATAGTTATATTGGTGCTGGAGGCGTTTTAGGAAGCTTATATTTCGTCGCTGATGGGGTCAATGAATACGGCTTATCTATTGCTGAATTATATCTTCCCGGTGAAGATGTTTATCAAGAAAAAGAAGTGGATGGAAAGCTTAATTTAGCTCCTCATGAATTGATTATGTGGTTACTTGGAAACTGTCAATCTATTGATGAAGTCGAAAAAGAAATTGCCTCTATTAATTTAATGAATATTGCTGTTCCTGAATTAGATATTGTTACGCCACTTCATTGGATTATTACAGATACAACAGGTAGATGTGTCGCAATTGAACCAACCGAACCTACATTGCATCTTATGGATAATCCAATTGGTGTCATGACCAATACGCCACGATTAGAATGGCATATCACTAACTTGAGAAACTATCTAAATGTTCGTCCAAAACAATATGAACCAAGAAATTTTGGCGAATTTAAAGCGACACCATTTTCTCAAGGAACAGGAACCTCTGGATTACCAGGTGGCTACACACCTCCTGAACGTTTTGTTCGTGCAGCATTCTTTAAAGAAACCATTGAATCTGCAAAAAATGAATCAGAAGGAATCAACAATGCTTATCACATTTTAAATACTGTCCGTATTCCAAAAGGGATTGTTGTTACAGATGTGGATAAATCTGATTATTCTTTGTACGTTGGTTCTGCTTGCAATGAAAGTAAAACTTATTATTATACTTCTTATGAAAATCATGAAATTACTAAATTAGTATTAAATGATCAATTAATGGCAAAAACAGAACCAATCATCTTTAAATACGATAAAAAGAATGAACATTTCAAAGAGTTAAACGAAACTGTTTAAAATAGCTTGTCAGGAGGAAATAACAAATGGAAAAAGACGGAGAATCAATCCCTATTTTTGGAAGTATCGAAGCGAGCCGTGACATCATTATGAAAAAGCTTCGCAAAGAACCCGTTCCCGCTGAAATTGCTTATCGGTTAATAAAAGATCAACTAATTGATGAAGGAAATTCTCGTCAAAATTTAGCAACTTTTTGTCAAACATATATGGAACCTGAAGCAACCAAATTAATGTCTGAAACTTTTGATAAGAATGCGATTGATAAGTCTGAATATCCACAAACAGCTGCGTTAGAAACAGCTTGTGTGAATATTTTAAGCGATTTGTGGAATGTGCCAGAGGGAAATGATTTCATGGGCACTTCAACAGTTGGTTCAAGTGAAGCCTGTATGTTGGCTGGAATGGCAATGAAATTCCGTTGGCGACATCAAGCAGAGGAGCGTGGTCTAAACGTACAAGCTCAAAAACCTAATTTAGTTATTTCCTCTGGTTATCAAGTTTGTTGGGAAAAATTCTGTGTTTATTGGGATATTGAGATGCGTGAAGTGCCAATGGATGAAGATCATTTGAATTTAGATGTGGATAAAGTACTAGATTATGTAGATGATTATACAATTGGTATTGTCGGCATTTTAGGTATTACTTATACTGGGAAATTTGACGATTTACAAGCACTGGATCAAGTGGTTGAGGAGTATAACCAATCACATAAGCATCAATTAGTGATTCATGTAGACGGTGCGAGTGGCGGGATGTTTGTTCCATTTGTTAATCCTGAATTAGTTTGGGACTTCCGATTGAAAAACGTGGTATCAATTAACACTTCTGGGCATAAATATGGATTAGTTTATCCGGGTGTCGGTTGGGTTCTTTGGAGAGATTCTGAATATTTACCAAAAGAATTGGTATTTGAAGTGACTTATCTTGGCGGTCGTATGCCTACTATGTCGATTAATTTCTCACGAAGTGCCAGTCAAATTATCGGACAATACTATAATTTTTACCGTTTCGGCTATGATGGGTATAAAAATATTCACACGAGGACAAAAGAAGTGGCTATGCGCATTGCTCATGCGATTGAAGAAACTGGATTATTCCACATGTATAATGAGGGTGAGAATATTCCGATTGTTTGTTACACGTTAAAAGAGGATGCCAATGTAAATTGGACACTTTATGATTTAGCGGATCGTTTGCAAATGCGTGGTTGGCAAATTCCAGCTTATCCATTATCTGCTAATTTAGATAAGGTGGTCGTTCAACGTCTAGTTTGTCGCGTAGACTTAGGACAAAGTAGAGCAGATGAGCTAATTCGAGATTTCATACAAAGTATTGAGGAACTAAATCATGCACATATTCTGTTCCATGAGAATGAGGAAGCGCATGTTCAAGGATTTACTCATTAATAAAAATTGTGGAAAAGTTGAGAGACGATATTTGTTTCTCAGCTTTTTTTGAGTGTGGATTAAACGAAGAAGAAAAGCATTTAAATTTTTGGAAAGACAAGAGGATGTTCTCTTTTTATCTCGTCTACACTGTGATAGGATAAGACATAGAGAAATAGTGAAGAATGGAGTAGAAAAAGTGCGTAAACAACCGAAAGACAAGAAATTCATCTCTCTACCACGTTATCTTATCAGTTTAGTTGCTGTGGCAATTATTGCCGTGGGTGGAACTTCAATGTATTTTGAGTATAAAATACAAATGGAAGAAGCCGAAAATGGAAGCAGTGAGGGAGATTTAAAAAAAGTAGATACACTTTATAACGATATTATACAAAATTATGTTGGAAAAGTTGATAAAGGAAAACTAGTAGATGGCGCTTTGAAAGGGATGACAGAAGCGTTAGATGATCCTTTTACCAATTATTTTAGCCAAGAAGATGCCTCAGAATTGAATGAAAGCCTATCAGGGAGTTTTGAGGGAATTGGCGCAACGATGATGATTAAGGAGGATTTACCTACCATTGCGGAAACTCCTGAAAAAGGAACGCCAGCTGCCAAAGCAGGACTTGAAAAAGGAGATGTTTTCCTAAAGATTAATGGAAAATCAACCGAAGGAAAAACGTTAGATACTGTGGTGAAAGAAATCCGAGGAGAAAAGGGAACGATTGTTAAAATCACGTATAAACGTGGAGAGGACATTCATTCAGTAAGTGTTGTTCGTGCGAGCATTACAAACAAGTCAATTACTTATTCAATGGATTCAGAACAAAAATCAATTGGAAAGATTCAAATTTCTAATTTTTCTGAAACAAGTTTTAAGGAGTTAAAAACGGCAGTTCAAGAGCTAAGGAAACAAGAAGCTAAAAAATTTATCATTGACTTACGTGGTAATCCTGGTGGTTATCTTGACCAAGTGGAAAAAATGTCTAGTATGTTCTTGAAAGACGGCAAAACAATTGTTGAATTTGAGGACAAACAAGGAAAAATCACAAAAGAAAAAGCAAGTAAAACATTAGATGGCGGTTTTAAGGTGACAGATCCGACTGTTGTTCTAGTTGATGGAAATAGTGCTAGCGCTTCGGAAATCTTTGCAGCAGCGTTAAATCAATCTGCAGGGGACGACATTGTTGGAACGAAAACATTTGGTAAGGGAACTGTGCAAACAGTGAATCATTTCGGTGATGAAAGTGAAGTCAAGTTGACAATCATGAAATGGTTGACACCAAATGGTTCATGGATTCATGAAAAAGGGTTAGAACCAACAATTAAGATAGATTATCCTGAATATGCTTATCTTAAAGGAATTACAGCTTCAGAAGATTTGAAGGTCGGTGGAAAATCTGGAGAGATAAAAAATTTGAATAGAATTTTAAAAGCCGTTGATTTTGACGTTGATGATACAGATGAATTTAACGAAAAAACAGAAAATGCGGTAAAAACAATTCAAGAACAAGATAAGTTGCATGTGACTGGTAAAGTGGACGAACAGACTTCATTTGCCATTGAAAAGAGATTGTACGACAAAATAATGAAAAATGATACAGCCTATAAAAAAGCGGTTGAAGTCTTAACGAAAGAGTAGAATCAAAAAAATATTGATAAAATATGGAATGATTAAAGATGAAAAAAATAAAATTAAAACCAACAAATAAATGGCTTGACCGTTTTTGGCTCACCATTAAATTATTCATCGTTTCTTTTTTCATTGTCTTTATCATCAGAGGTTTTTTCTTAATTCCTGTTCCAGTGATAGGTTCTTCCATGGAAAAGAATTTATCCCCGGGAGATATGATGATTATGGAAAAATTTACAAAAATTCATCGCTTTGATGTGGTAGTGATTAAGCTACCTACGGATGAGATTATTGTCAAACGAGTGATTGGACTTCCCGGAGAATCTATCTCCTATGAGAATAATGAACTTTACGTGGATGATAAAAAAGTATCAGAACCATTTTTAAAAGAAAATGAAAAAGAATATCAATCAAAATCTTTTTACACAAATGATTTTGATTTAGAAATGATTTCAGGAAGAAAAACTCTCGCAAAAGAAACCTACTTTGTGTTAGGGGACAATCGACCAATGTCGCGTGACAGTCGTTCTTTTGGTGTCGTTTCTCAAAATGAGATTCTTGGAAAAGCTCGCTTGGTTTATTATCCTTTCAAGGATATGAAGGTCTTGTCTAAGAATTGAATATTAATTTGAAAGCTGGTTCTATAATAAGAGGAGAAAAGTTCTCGATTTTCGAGAGCTTTTTTCGTTACTATTTATCATTTTTATTCAAACTTTTTTTAATATTAAATCTTGCAGTTTTCTCCCAAATATTTGGTATTTCCTCTTTGAAAGTAAGCGTATACTGTACTTGGCAATTAAAGGGTGAGCAATCATATTTTTTATTAAGAAGGCAAGGTGCGCTACATGAAGGAAGTCGGCAAACGTACAGGAACCATTTTATTAGCAGGAATTTTTTCAGCTATTGGATTAAATTTTTTTCTAATTCCAGCAGGGATTTTTTCAGCAGGAGTGAGCGGGATTTCACAGCTTCTTCAAATTTTTATTCAAAATTATTTTCATATCTCAATCAATACCGGGATTATCATTTTACTTGTGAATATTCCAATTCTTTTACTTAGTCATTTTATTTTAGGCAGAAATGCAACCGCATACACTATGTTTACTGTTTTTGCGATTTCATTTTTCACTACGGTTTTTCCAATTATTGTCCTATCTGATAATATACTAATGGATGCAGTGATTGGTGGAGTGTTTATTGGTATTGCAGCAGGCTTTTGTATGAAAAGCGGTTTCTCTACGGGTGGATTAGATGTTATTTCAATTATTTTCAATAAGACAACAGGTAAGTCCGTTGGGAAAATCATGTTAGTCATTAATGCGATGATTCTACTTTTTGCGGGAATTTGTTTTGGAGTAGAGGTCGCATTGTATAGTTTTGTCTCCATTTTTGCTCTAACCCGTGCGATTGATGTGATTTATTCCTCTGAAGGAAATGTAACGGCATTTATTGTAACCCATGAACGAAAACAAATTCGAGAAATGATTTATGAAAATTTTCATCGTGGAATAACAATCTATAAAACAATCGGTGGTTTTGAGGAAAAGGAGAGTGAAACACTGATGGTTGTTTTGACACGTAGAGAAGTTTTTGAGTTGACCACTGAAATTGGGAAGATAGACCCGAATGCATTTATTGATGTCTTTGAAAGTGTCTCAGTAGTTGGAAATTATTCTCCAAGCTCTAAGAAAAAAAGAATTGCGATGGAAGAGGAACGAAAGGCTCGTGTTGGAGTTCGGTGAAAAGATTTTAATATATATTTTAGAAGTTAGACAACAATCCCCTGTCTAACTTTTTTCTATGCAATAAAGAAAAAAGAAGAATATTTCATTAAAGTATGTTAAATTGAAGAAAACAAGTAGAATAAGGAGGGCAAAACAATGGCTAATTTCAATAAAATCGAGAAGTGGGAATATAAAACAATTTCACATGAGACTACTGGATTGGCGGGTGGTATATTAGAGATCGGAAAATTTAACGAAGAATTGAATGCTTATGGGAATGATAGCTGGGAGCTTGTTTCTGGTTTCGATACGAATCAAAATCAAGGAGCCAATCGATTTATGGCGACTGTTTTTAAGCGTTTAGTGGTGTAGGTGAATAATGGAAGACATTAAAAGAAATTTACATTGGAAGAAAAATGTTTCCTTATTTTTAATAGGTCAGGCAGTCTCTCTTGTTGGTTCTTCTCTCGTTAGTTATGCGGTAATGTGGCATGTGACCTTAAAGACCCAATCTAGCGTAATGATGACAATCTTTACTCTTGCAACGATGCTACCGATGTTATTTACTTCTCCATTTGGTGGAGTATGGGCGGATAGATTTAATCGAAAGTATGTGATTAATCTTGCAGATGGCTCGATTGCAGCAGTGACTCTTATTATTGCACTATGCTTTTCATTCGGTCTGGAAAACATCTATTTGTTATTTATTTGTTCCATTGTTCGAAGCTTTGGTCAAGGGATACAAACGCCTGCTGTTGCGTCGTTTATTCCTCAGATTACTCCGAAAAGTCAACTTGTTAGGATTAACGGAATTAACAGTAGTATTCAGTCGTTTACTATGTTAGGTTCTCCAGCACTTGCGGGCGTCTTACTCTCGATTGCCCCGTTACAAACAATTTTATTTATTGATGTAATTACAGCGATTATTGGTATCTCTGTTCTTGCTTTTTTGGTACATGCTCCGAAAGTGAAACAAGAAGAGCAGTCATTTCCTAAGCAAAGCTATTTATCAGATATGAAGGAAGGGCTTACTTATATTCGTGCCCACAAATTTATTAAACGCCTTTTTGTCGTTGCAGCTATTTCAAGTATTCTTTTTGCTCCGGCTGATTTTTTAACTCCGCTACAAATGACAAGAAATTTTGGGACAGCCGTATGGCGACTTACCGCAATTGAGATTCTTTTTTCCATTGGCATGATTTTGGGCGGGTTAATTCTTGCAACTTGGGGAGGCTTTAAGAATAAAACAATCACTTTTGTCTTTGGGAATGTTATTTGTGGTTTCACCATATTAGGGGTTGGAGTAGCTACAAATTTTTGGTTTTATCTCGGCTGTATGGGTCTTTGTGGTATTTCGGTGTCTTTTAACAACACGGCTGTAATGTCAATTTTACAAACGAAAATAGATGAAGATTTTATGGGACGTGTATTTAGTGTAAGCACAATGATTCCTAGTGTCATGATGTCACTAGGAATGGTGATGTTTGGTCCCCTTGGAGATATTATCAATATTAACATTATTATGATTGGTTCTGGAATTGGGTTAATTTTACTTGAAGTCTATGTGTTTACAGATAAAATACTAAGAGAAGCTGGAGAATAATTGAGTAACCAGTGAAGCAGTATGTGGTACAATAAGTTAGAAATTATAAAGGAATATAGGGAAAATGAAAATTGTATGTGAATCGACTTCCAATGGATTATCAATAGATTTTCATTAAGTTTGAGAAGAAATCAAAGTATCAACCTATTTTTCCCAAAAGAGAGAAAAATTTAAAAAAAGGCTCTCAAAGTCTTGATATTAAAGGAGTTTTAAAGATGAGTACAATTCAATGGTTCCCAGGACACATGGCGAAAGCACGTCGTGAGGTTCAGGAAAAATTAAAATATGTAGATATAGTCTTCGAATTGATTGATGCACGATTGCCGCTATCTAGCCGAAATCCAATGCTTGATCAAATTTTAGGTCAAAAACCACGTTTAATTTTATTAAACAAAGGAGATTTAGCAGATCAAGAGCAAACGAAAAAATGGCAAGGATATTTTATGAGACAAGGTCATAGAACACTGATTATTAACGCCCAAGGTAATATTAATGTAAAAAAGATTGTTCCTGAAAGCAAAATCGTTTTAAAAGAAAAGATTGAACGAGAAAGATCAAAAGGAATCAAGTCGCGTGCCATTCGAGCAATGGTTATCGGGATTCCAAATGTCGGAAAATCCACATTGATGAATCGTTTGGTTGGAAAGAAAATTGCACAAACTGGAAACAAACCAGGTGTGACAAAGGGACAACAATGGCTACGTTATGGTATGGATTTGGAGCTATTAGACACTCCAGGTATTTTGTGGCCGAAATTTGAGGATCAAGCAATTGGAATGAAATTAGCACTTACTGGGGCAATCAAAGACCAATTGTTACATCTTGATGATTTAGCTATTTATGCATTGGAATTTTTCTCAAGACATTATCCAGAACGCTTGGTAGAACGTTATAAGTTAACAATCGAAGATACATTTCTTCCTGCTCCTGAATTATTAATGCTGATTTCTGAAAAACGCGGTTTCCGTGATGACTATGAACGTGCGAGCGAAATGTTGATACATGAAGTTCGTGGTGGCAAACTTGGTGGATTCACCTTAGATATTTATGAGGAAATGAGCGCTGAAAATGAGTAAATCAATTACTAGTATAAAGGAAGAATTGAAAGCTGTTCATTCGTTTGATGATGAACGTTTGTATCTTTACCGAGAAGATCAGCGAAAAGGGGTTCAGTCTGCTATTCTTCAAACAGAAAAACGTTTAGCCAAAGAAAGAGAAATGAAAGAGAAATTTCAAGAGATGCTTGCTTTTGAAAATGCTGCCTATAAGAATAGGTATCAATTCATCGCAGGAATTGATGAGGTGGGGAGAGGCCCATTAGCAGGTCCAGTTATTGCGGCAGCGGTGATTCTTCCAAAAGATGTCGAGCTACTCGGTGTGAATGATTCTAAACAACTTTCAGCAGTTAAGCGGGAGCTATTATTTGATGAAATTCAAAACAAAGCTGTGTCTATCGGTATTGGACTCGTTTCTCATGAGGTGATTGACGAGGTAAATATATACGAAGCTACTAAGATTGCGATGAAACAGGCAGTAGAATCATTGACTCCTAGACCAGATTTTTTATTAATTGATGCGATGAAGCTAGATTTAGATATTCCTCAAGAAAATTTGATCAAGGGAGATACTCGGTCAATTTCTATTGCGGCGGCGAGTATTATTGCTAAAGTCACCCGGGATCGTTTAATGGAATATTATGCTAAGGACTATCCAGGCTATGGTTTTGAGAAAAATGCAGGGTATGGGACAAAGGAACACTTAGAGGGTATTGCAACATTAGGCATTACACCTATTCATCGAAAAACTTTTGCTCCGATTAAAGATTTAATTTGAAAATAAAAAATAAAAACCAATTTTCTGCGTAATATATTCGTGTAGGATAATTTTACAGAAAGTTGGTTTTTATTATGGCAAAAATTAGTAATGAAGTATTATTTCGTTTAAAAATGACAAAAGGAATTGGAAATATTGGTATCTTAAATATTATGAAAGCAGCACAAACCTTTGATAGAGATGATTTTACAGAATATGAGCTGGCGCACTATGCGGGACTTAATCGAACGAAAAATCAATTTCTAAATGAATGGTGGCAGACCGATGAAGAAAAGCTTGAAGAGGCAAGAAAGCACCAGCAATTTATCACTTTTTATGATGAAGAGTATTCAGAACTTTTAAGGGAAATTTATAATCCACCTGCTATTCTTTTTTACAGAGGGGATCTTTCACTTTTGAAGAAACCTTGTTTATCAGTGGTGGGTGCAAGAGACGCCTCTTTAGTTGGGCAACAAACAGTTCATCACTTGATTACGCCACTCATTCAAGATTATGTGATTGTTAGCGGATTGGCAGACGGAATTGACGGCATTGCGCATAAGGTTGCTTTAGGAAATCACGGAAAAACTATTGGTGTGATTGGGAATGGGTTAGATATATCTTATCCAAGACACCACGGAAAGCTCCAAGAGTATATGGCAAAGCACCAATTAGTTCTTTCTGAATATCCAAATGGGACTTCACCCGCTAAGCATCATTTTCCTGAAAGAAATCGGATTATTGCGGGTCTTTCTCTTGGAACAGTAGTCGTTGAAGCAAAATTACGGAGTGGCTCGTTGATTACATGTGAACGCGCATTGGAAAGTGGAAGAGAAGTTTTTGCAGTCCCGGGAGACGTATTAAGTGGGAAATCAAATGGCTGTCATGCGTTGATTCAGGAGGGAGCAAAATGTACTTTTCAGACGAAAGATATATTGGATGAGTTATTGAAATCTTAAAAGTTTTCCAAATTGCAATAGTAAGTTAGCCACTTACTCAAAATTCTTTTATACACTAGTTTTTGGCTTACTGTGGAGATGGAGGCGTATTATTGAAACGCAAGATGTTGTAAAATTTTGGTCG
>JAISJD010000042.1 GCA_031261705.1 Lactobacillales bacterium | reverse complement strand
CGTTCTTTTTGTCGTTAATTAACAGAAATAGGGTGTGGATAACATTTTCCAAGTTTCATCGGAAGTTATCCACACCCTATTTCTTATTGAGAAGCTAGTTTTGTCCCAGCCTCTTTCCTCTGTTTAAAACTTCCAATTTTGAAACATTTGAAAAAATTGACGTACTTTTGACCTTCCCTTTCTCTTAATTTTCACCTAGCTTTGGGAATTTAAAAGAAAATCAGTCAATTATCTGAGTGAGAATCCTCTTTTTCTTTTCAATAAAAAGAAAATCAGAACAAAAAGCGATAAGTTTTTAAATAGTTAGTCATTTTAGTCAATGTCTGCTCATTTTTTGTTTTCTAAAAACGACGATTAAATTTTCATGATAGAAAGACAAATTAGACTGAAAATAGATACTTTCGTTCCTTGCGAAAAAAAGCAAAATAACAAAAAAATATTATTCATTATTTTTGAAAATTTATTCTTTTAATTTTTTTCATCCAATAGCGCATTTAATTGAGCAATCTCGTATTTATCCCGTGAGACACTTAATTTTTTTAGCGCACCAATCGTATAATAGTGGAGATTTTTTTCTAACAATTGAGCCAATCTTTCATTCGGTACGTCACTTTGGTTCAAATAATTTTTCACTACGGCTTCGACAAAATACATAATGCCTAAGTCACGTGGATTCGACAATTTATCTGCATATTTTCTTGTGCTTAATAGATATTTATACACCGCCTCATAATCCTTTTCCTGCAAATTAATCAGCGCCATATAAGCATCTAGCTGTGGTCGTTTCCACAAAGAAGAAAAACGGTTGTATAATTCATAGGCTTTAGAAAAATATTTTTTCGCCTCAGAATAATTGCCCTGCACAAACAACGTCACCCCAGTATTGATATAAAAGACAGAAAAGCTTGAAAAAGATTCCGTTCCCTCACTAAGCTCTAGCGCTTTTTTAAACATCGCCAATGCTTTCTCATATTGCCCCTCAATGTGATGAATTTCCCCTAAATAATTATAGGCTGCCGCGATATTTAATGAGTATTTCTGAGCGATAGAATCGGTCACCTTAAAAGTGTGAATGGACTCTCTTAATAGACTTTCTGCCAATCGGAAATTCCCCGACATGATGTTACAAAGCCCTTTCAACCGAAGCAAAATCCCGATAGATTCATAGTTATTCACTCGAATAGACAGCTCTAGCGCAAGTTCTACAAAGCTCGCCATTTCTGACGCATTGTCAATCTGGATATAGTAGTAAATCATTTGCTTGTAGCCCTCTAGCACATAAGCAAGTAGGTTTAAAGTTTTCGCTTTGGTTATCATCTGTTGAATATCTTTAATGCCTTGCTCGTACTTTCCGTAACGGATAAGGTATCTTCCCTCCAAATAAAGAAACTCGACCAGTAGCTTTTGATACTCTTCTTCTTCCTTGCAGTCCTTTTCTATTTTGACCATTTTTTCTTTCATTGCGACAAACAGCTTGAATATCGCCTCTTGTTCAAATCCTAATTGTTCCTCATTTGTATAGTAATTTTGATGATAAATCGGAAACAGTTCATGCTGAAACCCGAGATAATTTTTCAAATATTCTAGCTCGTACTCTAGAGATTTTAATTTCTCATTTGCCTGTTCATAATGATAGAAAATTTTAGAATACAATTGATTATCATTTTTCTCATTGTCTAATTCTTTTTCTAAAATCAACGCAATTTTTCGATGTAACGCTCGCTTTTTGAAGTTTGATTGATTCATACAAAGGTATTCTCTTAATCTTGAATGGGTGAATTTGACTTCAATTTGTTCCCCTTGCATTTGCTCGGTTAAAATATTTTTGTTCCCCAAATTTTCAATCGAGTTCACCAACACCATAGTGTCTTTCATCAATACCTCCGACAAAATAGCTAACGGCGCACTATCATAAAAACAAGCGACTGTTGTCACTAGCTCAAACTCTTCAGGAGAAAGGTATAAAAAACGATTTTTCAACGCATCTTTCATTTTGACCGTCATAATGTCTAAGTTACTATCGCTTTCAATCAAGCTGAGATACTCAACGAGGAAAAAGGGGTTGCCCTCGGTGTTCGCATAAAGATTCTCAAGCACTTCCTCACGAATGACCTTTTCTGGTAGTTTTTTCTTCGTAAATGCCACCATTTCGTCAAAATTAAAGGGCTCTAGCTCAATCGTCACCAGTTTTTCATAGCGTTTTAAAAGTGAAAAGAAATTATCGGTTTCTTGGTTAAACTCCCGCCGAGAAGTGAAAATGAAAACCGCCTGTGTTTGCTTGACGTGGAGTAAAATGCTACTCAATAAAGCAATACTTGTCTCGTCTAGCCACTGAATATCCTCAAAAACAAAGACTAAGCGATTGACCTCTGAAATGCGCTTGATAGCCTCCACAATCACCTGTGATAATAAGCTCATGTGAATAATCTCAGGCTTTTCACTCATTTTTTGGAGATCAAACCCTGGAAAAATATGCGTCATGACTTCTTGCCATTGTGGAAAATGAGGGATATTTTCCTCAAGAAAAACTTTTTGTAGCTTATCAACAATTTGTTTCCAAGGCATTAAGGGATATTGCTGTTCTGCTTGATAACATTGTGTTTCTAACAAAAAGAAATCGGTTTGAACATCATCTAATACCCGATTCACAAGAGTGCTTTTCCCAATACCTGCATCGCCCAAAACCAACACAGATTGTGCTACATTTCCTTCCCGAAAACGTTTAAAATTAATTTCTAGCTTCCGAATTTCCTCATGTCGACCGAAGAAAATTCCTTTTGAACGACTGGCATCAAGATTGCTATTTTGATTCACAATCTCTAGTGATTTTTCAAAAATTTTCCTCGTCTGAGCACTCGGATTAATCCCAAGCTCCATTTTCAGCGAGTTGGAGAGGTCGTAATATTTTTCTATGACCTTCCCATGTTGATGATTGTCTTGATAAAAAGTCATTAATAACTGATGATTGCGTTCATCAAATTCATCAATATAAATCAATCGTTGAATATTTTTTTCAACATCTTCTAACTGTCCTGCCGCAATATCCCCCTCAATCTTGGCGTAACACTCACGGACAAATTTTTTCTCATAAAAAGTTTTCATCTTGGTTATCCAAAATTCATAGCTTTCACAGTCCTTTAAAAAGAAACCTTGTAAAAAATCCCCTTGGTAAAGGTCTAGGTTTTCTTGGGGTTGCGTTAAAAATAAATCCACATCACTTTGAACACCCTCATCTTTATTCAGACTAAGTAGTACCTTATTTGGTGAAGTGATTAATTCCATGTCTAATTTTTTATTTAGCTGATAAATTGTATTTCTTAGATTTTTCTTTGCGACCTCATCGCTTTTATTCGGCCATAAAAAACCTGCCACTTCATACCGACTTGCCGTATGATTCACCATTAAATAGTATAAAAGCGCATTCATTTTTGAAAATTGAAAAAAGACTTCTTCTCCATCCATCCTCACTTTTGGCATACCAAACATCTGACAATAAATTTTATGTTGGCTCATTGCTTCACCCTTTTCATAAAAATAATCCATAACAGTCCAAATCTCCTGTGTCCACAGAATATCACATTTTGATGAGAATTAAATAAGAAAAAAGCTAAAAATTAATTCATTCATCAATTTTATCCGATTTCAAACCTATTCAGGACAAAATAAAAAGCCGTATTCCTACGACTTAATTTTGAGCATAAAAATAGCACCTAACATTTTCTGCTAAGTACTTGTTAATCAATAATATCGGCTTTCTTCAAAAGTTCTTTCAACGTCAAATCGTGATATTTCTCATAGCTAAATAATCCTAAATCTGGTAAATATTTGTCTTCATCAATGTGCTTCATGAACTCAGGAAAATTGACAATATCAAATGCTATAATATTCTCATCTGGTGCTTTTTGATATTCAATACCGTATGGGATAGTAGCGGGTATTTCAATTTCATCAACAGTTCCCCAATCATCAACAGTTCTCCTAAAATCAATAAAGAGTGAATCTATCCCATGCTCGATATCATCTAAAACCATACTATGAATTGTTTTTATCATAGATAAGCACCCTTCCAATTTCAGTCTATTTAAGTAACGTTTCTCTAGTTTATCTGCCGTAATTATATCACCTCGAACGATAATCAGTAAAGTTGAGCTTCTCACAGTTTCAATATAACTATTGGCTTTCACACCATTTCTATCTTGAACTTCATAGATAAAATCTGGATGTTTCTGCCATTAATCATTGGCAAGTTTCTCATCCCATCATAACGATTCAAAGCCCCCTCATAGTCTCGAATTTTAGTTTGAAACTTCTTGATATATTCCAATTTAGATTTAAATTCTTCTTTAGAGTTCACAAATAACTGTTTCCCCGTACGTGTATCAAAAAAACTCTTCATGTAAAGAACTTTTACACAAAGAGCGAGGAGTGCGAGCGAATGATTTAGACCAATTGACGATTTTTGACAATTAATTCCCCTTTTTTATACACATCACTGACTAAGTTTGTCGCAAAGAAATAAAGAGGGTAATCAATATTTGGTGCGTCAAACATGGTAATATCCGCATATTTCCCAATATCAAAACTTCCTACTTCCTTGGCACGATCAATCGCATAGGCCGCATTTATCGTGACCGCATTAAAAACTTGAATCGGCGTAAGCTTCATCGCAAAGCACCCTAGCTGCATGATAAATTGTAAATTGGCAGTCGGACAGCTACCTGGGTTACTATCCGATGATAAAGCAATCGCCATTCCCGCCTCTAACATTTTTTTCGCTGGCGCATAGGTGTTGGTCATCAAGCTAAAAGTCGTAGCGGGAAGTAAGTTTCCAATCACATTCTCCTCTGACATTTTCTTGATTTCCTCCTCAGAAACCACCATTAAATGTTCGGCACTTATCGCATGAAGTTCAGCTGCTAACTCCGTCCCTCCGATTGCTTCGATTTCATCTGCATGAATTTTTAATTTCAAGCCCAATTCTTTTGCCGCAGATAAAATTCTACGTGATTCTTCCGCTGAAAAAACATCTTTTTCGCAAAATACGTCGCAAAATTCGGCTAGATTTTCCTCCACAACTTTAGGCAACATTTCTTCTACAAGGACATCTATATATTCCTTTGAACGCCCCTTAAATTCTGGTGGCACAGCATGAGCGCCCATAAAGGTGGAAACTAAGTCCACAGCTAAATTTTCGTTTAATCTCTTCACTACTTCAAGCTGGCGTTTTTCCACTTCCCAATTCAAGCCATAACCACTCTTTGCTTCAACTGTCGTTACACCATGAACCACAATCTCTTCTAGTAATTTTTCTGATTTTTCGTAAAGCTCCTCAAAAGAAGATTCTCGTGTCGCGTGAACCGTACTTAAAATCCCACCGCCCTCTCTTAAAATATCTAAGTAGCTGACCCCGTTCAGCTTTTTCGCAAATTCATTTTCACGACTGCCCCCATAAACTAAATGAGTATGGGAATCAATCAACCCTGGAGAAGCAATCTTCCCTCGACAATCAATCTGTTCTGTTAACTCGCCAATCATTGCTTTTGGCGGTTTTCCCTCTCCAACATCTAAAATTCTGCCGTCTAAAATCGCTATATAACCATTTTCAAGAATCTTTGCCTCTAACATCTCCACCCCACGCAACGCATGTCCCTTATCCACTGGGCAAAAGATTTGATTCAAATGCGTAAATATTTTTTGTGCTTTCATTCTCTCTCCTCCAAATCTTTCTCTAACTTCCACTATCTAATCTTTGTCATTGTAAACCCTTAGCGACTAAATTCAGTCAAATTATTAAAAACACCGCTAATTCCTCTCAAATGAAAAGTAATTTTTTAAATAGACTATTCCCCGACTCCCCTAGTCTATATTTGGGCTACAACCTAAAACCTAAACCTATTCTTTTATATGTATCACACTTTTTCAAGCCAACTAAGGTTGTAAAGTAGCGTTGAAAGTGAGCTTTTGACGTTGCTCTACAATCTTAGAAATGTACCTAAGGAGGAAGTAGAATGTTTACTAATGAAGAAATTAATCAAGCAATGACGATAAAATTAGATGATGTTTTACCGGAAATGCCCGAGTTTGACCCAACGATTCGTAGAGCGCCAGATCGTGGTTTCCGCCTGTCAAAAGAACAAACAGAATTAGCACTTAAAAACGCTTTACGCTATGTTCCCGAACGGTTCCATGAACAAGTCATTCCGGAATTTTTAGAAGAATTGACGACAAGAGGAAGAATCTATGCGTATCGCTGGTATCCACAAGGTCAAGAACGTGTACACGGAAAACCCATTGATGAATATAAGGGAACTTGTACTGCCACCAAGGCTATGCAGGTAATGATTGACAATAACTTAGACTTTGATGTCGCTCTTTACCCATATGAACTGGTCACTTATGGAGAAACAGGTTCCGTCTGTGCTAACTGGCTACAATACCAATTGATTCGTAAATATTTGGAAGTCATGACCGATGAACAAACCTTGGTCGTAGAATCAGGACATCCACTCGGTCTATTCAAATCTAAAAAAGAAGCCCCACGTGTGCTTATCACTAATGGGCTGTTAATCGGTGAGTATGACAATATCGACGACTGGGAAATTGCCGAAGAAATGGGTGTCACAAATTATGGACAAATGACCGCAGGCGGTTGGATGTATATTGGCCCACAAGGAATCGTCCATGGAACCTTTAACACCTTATTAAATGCGGGTCGCTTAAAACTCGGCTTAAAAGATGAAGATGATTTATCTGGAAAACTATTCATTTCTTCCGGCTTAGGTGGGATGAGTGGCGCACAAGGAAAAGCTGCAGAAATCGCAAAAGCTACCGCTATCGTTGCTGAAGTGGATGCCTCACGGATTAAAACTCGTCATGAACAAGGCTGGATTTCTCAAGTGGCGGAAACTCCTGAAGAAGCTGTCACCCTTGCCAAAGCAGCGATAGATAAAAAAGAAGCAACTTCCATTGCTTTTCACGGAAACATTGTGGACTTACTAGAATATGTAAACGAAAACAATGTTCATGTTGACCTTCTTTCTGACCAAACTTCTTGCCACAATGTCTATACGGGAGGGTATTGTCCTGTTGGCATTACCTTTGAAGAACGGACAGAACTTTTAGGAAGTGATCAACCAAAATTTAGAGAATTAGTTGATGAAACCTTAGGAAAACATTTCCAAGTGATTAAAAAATTAGTCGACAAAGGTACTTATTTCTTCGATTACGGAAATTCTTTCTTAAAAGCAATTTTCGATTCTGGTATGACTGAAGTTTCTAAAAACGGACATGATGATAAGGACGGTTTCATTTGGCCTTCTTATGTGGAAGATATTATGGGGCCTCTCTTGTTCGATTACGGATATGGTCCATTCCGTTGGGTTTGCTTGAGTCATAAACATGAAGACTTAGTGAAAACAGACCATGCGGCAATGGAAAGTATTGACCCAACACGTCGTTATCAAGACCGTGACAATTATAACTGGGTACGAGATGCAGAAAAGAATCAATTAGTCGTGGGAACGGAAGCTCGGATTCTTTACCAAGATGCACTAGGGCGCATTAACATTGCCTTGAAATTTAACGAACTCGTACGAAATGGTGAAGTGGGGCCTATTATGATTGGACGCGACCATCATGACGTGTCGGGGACTGATTCTCCGTTTAGAGAAACCTCAAACATCAAAGATGGTAGCAATGTCACTGCCGATATGGCGATTCAATGCTATGCAGGAAATGCCGCACGAGGCATGAGCTTAGTTGCTTTGCATAATGGTGGCGGTGTTGGTATTGGAAAATCTATTAACGGTGGTTTTGGACTTGTTTTAGACGGTAGCGAGCTTGTAGATAGTATCATTAAGTCTGCAATCTCTTGGGACGTCATGGGCGGTGTCGCACGTCGTAATTGGGCACGCAATGAACATTCGATTGAAACCTCCATTGAATTTAACAAAAAAAATCAACGTACCGATCATATCACCATTCCTTATATTGCTGATGAAGCGAAAATTGCTGAGGCGGTTGAGAAATATTTTGATTAGGAAGAAATTTAAAAAGTTACTTTCTAAAAAATCTTTGGACATTCTTTTGGGGATGTTCTGAGATTTTTTATTTATGGGCAAAGTTTCATTTTTTTGTTTCCTTTTTCTCTAGGATTTCTACAATTCGGCTTTAAAATTACTTTTAAACTTGTCCAATTTCTCCGTAAGGTTTCTTTGCAGTTTCATTATCATAAGCAATGTTGTTTATCCTATCAGGCTGTTTCACATTTGAAAAACCCACACACATAACAATCGTTCCAGCTAATGCTTAAAAAAGTACAAGAAAAGCGATACGTTTCAACCATCTCTTTATGAAATTTGCCCCACATCGAATATTACTTCTCTTTCACTACATATACTTCTTGACCATTTGTTATTTCTTCTTTTTCTATTTTAGTTTTTGGAATCTAAACAAAAAGCTGGTCGTCTGCCAAACTCACCAGACTCATTGGAAAATTCTTCAGATTTCTTTTGTTCCACGAGGATAAAACACCCCAAAGTTTGAACTTTCCAATCTTCTATAAAGAAATTAGTTGCTCATTTGCTCTAACTGATATTTGTTGAAAACTCTTTACTCAATCCAATAAATTCTTTTCATCATATATTTCTTTTCAAGGAGTTAAACAATAAGCAAATCGTTTTTTCTTTCTACCGTGAGATAACCGATATATTCTCCAACTTTCGGTTCTATAACATATGAATTGTTTAATACTTTACGTATTTTACATGTTCCATTTTTCTCTGAATAAACAATTAACCCTATTTCAGTTTTCGATTCTTTTAATTTATTTTGTTCCATTCGTTCAGATCTTTTCAAAAATACTAACGATGAATGACGAAAATAATTATATAATTTCTTATATGAATACTTTTCACCAAATGTTTGTTCAATCAACTCACTTAATTCGGAAATTGTATATTTACATGATTCAGTTTTCATAAATTCCTTTATTCCATCTGAAAAATTTGTTTGTTGCAAAAAAATCATCTACCCTCTTTAATTTATTTATTATTACAATCCTGCGACTATTTAGACGGAAGTAAAGTGATTACAAAACTCCAAATGCTCAACACAAATGACACTCCGCTTGAAAGAATAATTCCAAGAAACAAAGACGAATTGACGGATAAATTGAGTGCACTAATAGGCAAAAAAATCGTCAAACAAATAATGGGGCCAAGATGAAATAAAACCCAAAGACATGTACTTTTACCCGCATCATGAAATCTACGGATTGATAATGCCGTTGAAGGTAAAATCGTTACAATAACCCAAATAAGCTTAAAAATTTTGGTTCCTATCAGACCACTAAAAAAACCAATACTCAAATTTAAACAAAGTAAAATCAATATCATACACCAATATTCACTGCGAGTTGTGACACCACTAAAATTTTTATACCCGCTCCAATACTGTCTCCAAGCCTTTTTAAACATATTTTTTTCTTTCCTTTCGTCTTTAATCAAATTCGGCAAAATTATGCTAAATCTTTAAGAAAAAAATCCGTCCGTTATGCTTACGTGTCAAAGTCTATCTAAAACTGATTTTGCGCTACCAATAATTGACTCCCAAACAAAAATTAATATTCTGGAACCCAATTGAATATTGTTTCTGTCAAAAATTTTCCAGTCTTTCGATTATAAATCTCAACATTTACTTCAATTCCATCTTTCTTTGAATTGGAATTTGTAGATTTTCTATTCACATCAATTCGCACAAGATAATCTGTTTCTTTCCTATTCTCATCAAGATAAACACCTAAATAATATTGATTTTCCACTTTTAATCTTAAATTTTCGGGAATACCAAGCTTTTCTGGTTCACCTGGAGCATATTTAATTTTGTAAAGAAACTTGCCTCGATTAGGATTACTTTCGTCAATAGGTATTTCTCCGTATACAGAACGGTTAACTCCGTCGTATTGAATCCCAGAATTATCTAAAATGAGGTGTTGTCTTCGCATTTTTTCATTCTCTTCCAAATTACTTGATTCATTCTCAATTTGCGTTAGAACAAATTGATTTAGGTTCACAATATCCTCTGTTTGTGCTCGATAACTAAACCATTCTTTAATATCTTGTCGAACTTCTATTGCCTCTTCTCTAGTTCTATTAAATTCAATCATTTGATTGTTGTTATTGATAAAAACAAACATTAATGTGAGTGAAATTCCTAATATAATAATGGAAGCTAAAACTTCTATCAATGAAAAACCAAATTCCTCTTCAACAAACAAAGTTTTTTTTCTAAACATAGAAATTCTCCTCTATCTACACTTATTCTGGTTCAATTCTTTTATAAAATTCTGCTTGTACATCTAAAAATCAGTTGAATATTTCTTAAAAAGATTAGTCGCAATTGTTGAACTTCTCCAATTGCGACTAAATTACAACTCAACTATTTTCTTTGTCTCTAATCAACAAAACTCCACTTATTACTATTCCAAGTTGCTATTTTATTTGCACCATGTTTATCTACATATTTGACAGTCACTTTATTCCGTATTTCATTAATTGGAACATCTAACACTTTAGAGTCTAACGTTGAGTGATTTTGAACAGTAAAATGTTTATAAAATTTTCCATCAAGAGATACATCAAAACCATCTACTTCAGAGTAAAAAATATTTAAGCGTTTATTTACAACGGATAAATAAACTGATTTTCCACCGCTAGTTTCTGATTCTACAACAGGAATAACTGTGATTTTGTCATGATTCAAGAAATCCGTATCTTTATTCGGTCTAGTTGCATCCGCACTCAATACCACTTGTGTTTCTAATTCCTTATCAACTTCAGTTGTTTCTTTTGGAAATTGTGCAACCAATAAAAAACTAAACTGTCCGCCTGCTTGCAGTGGCTTATTAAAGGCAACCTTCAAGTTCCCTGCGCCATCTCGACTAATCGAATCAATATCTTCATCCTCTTCTAGTTTACTAAAATCAAGATATTTTAATCTTTCACTAATTGATACGACTACTCTACAATTTTGAATATCAACTTTTCCGCTATTCTTTGCATCCACACTTTTCACTTGAATACTGTAGTAAAATGGATGTCCTAATGGAATTAATGGTTTTCCTTCTTTTTTATCAAATGCTCCTGGAACAGTTATCGAAACTCTCGGTGTAGATGGAAGTACACTCTTAAAGTTAAGCTTTACAGATTTTCCAATATTTACACCATGATATTTTAAATCATTTGCGTTTGAGTCGGGCGACATTGTGCTATTTCCCCAAACATTATTTGGCTCCATATAGTTATATTGTGGAAACTTAAATTTAGGAAACTCTGGTTGTAAATCTACTTTTTTTATGTCAACATCATCTTTCGCACTAACCAAAAGCCCAATTCGTCCATCACTTGCCGTCACATCTTTTTCTTCAATATAATCAGGAATATCTATTGTCCAATTTTTTTCAGTTGAAGTTTTATCCCCATCTGATAATTTCACTTCTGTATATAAATTTTTCCCGTTTTTATCAACAATATATTGTCCATCTAATTTTTGAAGAAAAACAAAGACATGTTCTTTTTCTTTCTCATCTTTTCTATCCTGTAAATCTATTGTTCCACTTAATTGAGTCATCATATCCGTGATTTGTGTTTGTTTACATTTTAATTTTTCTGGCGGTGTAACATCCATTGCTTTAACTTTCTTATTTACTAAATCTTCTGGTAAAACATCTATTCGATGTATGCTCTCTGCATCTTTTGCTCCGCGATAGGCAGCGACCACCTTAACAGTATCTCCCGCAGATAAAAGATTATCGGACTTTTCATCAATGTTATTATAGATGAACATGCCATCACGTTTCCCATCATATTGCCATACAGTCGAAATGGCAGATTGAGCTTTTGTTGGGAGCCAATCCGTTTCTACACCTGGATTGTCTTCAGGAGCAAGAGCTTTTTTAATATTTAATTTCACCCAAACTTCATTTGGCCAAGCATCACGTATTTCCCCAGTGACAATATTTTTAATAGAAACATGCCCGTTAATCCATTTATCCGTATTTGTGGTGATACATAAATCATCCACAGTTGGCTTAAAAGTATCTCCTGATATTCGGGTATAGAGATGAGCCCCTACAAAACTAGAACTAAAACCGTTGTTAGGATTCGCACGAACAACCTTAGTTAAATTTTCTCCACCTAGTTCATAATTCATTTTTGCCCAAAAATTGTCTGCCATTTTTTCAAAGTTCACACCTGGTTTCTTCTTCCATACTGAAACTGTCGCATCATTCGATATAAAAGTACTTTTTTCAGATTTTGCAGTAAAGACTGCCCCACCGTTTGGTCTATTATTTCTAAAATCATAATATAAAGGGTTATCTAATTTAAACTTTAATGGCTTACTATTTGCATTAACGATTCCGTTTTTATCTTCACCAGATGATGGAGCTTTGGTATTTCCCTCCGCTCTGAAGACTGCTTGATCTTTCAAATCAACATCAAAAGTTCCATATTGACAATCCAAAGCTGCTCCGTTGGAAGATTTTAATGTAACGTCACTTTCTTTTCCTTCTACAACAAAGTGTGAAGTCCCACCAGTATCTGCTACATATTGAATCGCTTGCTGACCATTTGATGCTTTTCCAACTGCGGTAACAGGAGCCTCATTCCCCATTTTTTCAATCGTTACTTTTCCTCCAGAAGCAACATAAAAACTATTATCGCTTCCGTAAAGCCGAACTGCAGCAGTCTTTCCCTGTACTTTTGTTACTTTTAGCTCGCCTCCTTCAGTCAATTCAAACCTTTGTTCTCCAACTAATCTAAAACGAAAAGCAGCCTGAATAGTATTCGTTTCTTTTTCTTGCCTTAATTCTAGTAGCGACCCTTTTCCTTTCACTCGAAAAAGACCTCGATAAACTTGATTAACAAATGCTGAAGTTGATTCCTTTCCACTCCCATCCATTAAAGCACTACAAACAACTTTTGCACCATCTACTACTTCAGTATACGAAGTACGCTCCCCCATTTGTTTTCCTCCACATAAACATATTGCACCGCCATGGGAGGCAGCATCATTACTTGTAGTTTCAATGTGTAATTCTGTCCCTTCACCCCTTGCAGAAAAAATAATGTCATTTGTGTTCGATTCATTATTCGCAAAAATTCCTTGATTTTCTACACTAAATAAACTACACTTTGCACCATTCATTATTTCAAATGATGTCACAATTTTTGAATCATACGGTCTTAGACGCAAGACTGTCCCGTATGCTCGTATCGAAGCGTTTGTTTTTATATCTAGCTTATCTCCGACATAGATTTTAGCCCCCATAATTACTCCTGTAAGTGTAAGCCCATCTGACGCATAGCCAATTTTCACTTTAGAAGAGTCCCATTTAAACTCTCCATTGATTCTAACATCTCCCCGAGGAACATTAATTAACTGCGAATAATCATTTCCATCATTTCTTCCAGTAATATTTTCTAAACTCACTTGAATTTTTTGTGATAAAACATCTGACTTAGAAGACACAATTTGTTTACTTCCCGAGCCAGCAACTCCAGTAATAATTTGCATATTCTTCAAACTAAAATTTAATTTACTTACGCTATCTGAATCTAAAGTAAATAATTCTATTTTACTTCCGCCATTTAATACGTAGCCACACCCATCAATCTCAACCGAATGATTGACTAAAATTTTTTCAAATTTTGTATTTTTAGAAATATCAATGTTCGCTCCAAATTTAATACTTTTTATCTTATTATTTAAAACAGCTTCCTCTAATTCAAAAACATCCTTAACAACTACACTGTCTGAATCAAGCCATTCAAGCTGAACAGATGGTTCAGAATTTAATGGCACCATAGAATACTCCACTGCCAGATTTTTTGTTGATGAATTCACAAATTTATTTTCTAAATAAAATCCATTCTCTTTTTTAGGGACAATAGCTAAAGACTTTTCTTCTTTTTTAGGGTCATATTCCCCTTTTTTTATCGTATGATTGTCTCTGTAAAGTTCAAACTTAAATTTCTTCTTTCCATAATATGGGACAGGAACCTTGATTGTTTCCTTTTTTTTAGTCGTTTTAATTTCTAAATCAATTCCACTTCCCTCTTTTTTAGGTGGGGTTAGCTTGAAAGCATCTTTTTCATTTTCCTCATTAAAAACTAATTCTTCTTGTGCCTCAGGAGAAATCAAATAATCCAATTCAGCTGCTCCAGATTTCAAAGTAATTCTTTCTTTCGTGGGATTTTCAACTGAGACTTTGACATAAAAACCCTGTTGATTCCCTTCTGAATCCTTATAAGATTCACTTTCTAGAGAGTAATGATTTTTGTTTAAATCTAAAATCCAATGGTACCCACCTAAGTAAATGAAAATGCCAGTTGCAACAAAAAGCCCAATAAAAATACTGAGCTTTAATTTTGTATTCAAAATAAATTTCTTACTTTTCATGATAAACTCCTCCCCAATTCCAAAAATTATTTTTTAGAAAGCACTGGTAATTCCGTGTCAAAAGCTGACAGATAATAAATATCCATTGACACAGTACAAGAATAGTCCATTAGTTCTTCAGTTGTTTCCTTACCTGTCGCTTCTGCTATTATTTCATCTAAAGATGGATCATTTTTTGAATCATCTTTTGCATTATCATAATTAACCGCAGTAATTTTCACAAATCTATTTTGTTTTTCTAACTCTTCTACAAATTTTGTTAAATCTTCTGGAACATACGCCTTAAAATCCATGACTACCCTGCTTTTCATCACCTGAACATCCTTCAGCGTTTTACCTTCTGGAAATATAATTGATCTTTCTAAAGACATTTGTTCAAGCTTTACCTTATTTGCATCTTTCAAGTCTCTAATTTCTTTTAAATTTCCAAGAAATTCAGTAATTTCAATCCCATTAGGAATCTTAGGTAAACCTTCTACAACTTCTGAACTTAATAAGTCTTTTTCTTTATGCAAAACAACAATCTTTTTCTTTGCTTTCACAATCTCTCTTTCTTTCTGTACTTGTTCTAACTTTATTTCTTTTATTTTTGTATGTTTAGGTTGTGTAAAAAGAACAAAAACCAAACCAAAAATTAAAAGTAAGAGACTAAGTATTCCAACAGAAAGAAAGATATGTTTTTTTGTAAAAATAATTTTCTCCAAAATTAGTCCTCCTTATTTTGTTTTTTTAGTTCCACCTAATGGTAATTTTTCTTTATCTAGGATTAATTGAATCACAAAATCATACTTTCCATCATTACTTTCTTCATTACTCGAAGCGTTGGTTAGTGAGCTTGTCACAACCCATTTTGTGCCATTCAATCCCTCAACAACCTTCCCAGCTTTATTTAATAAATCACCTCTGTATACAAGTTCAACATAAATCCTAGAATCATCAATAAATGCCCCTTGTTGCATATTTCCAGTTTTATCTTTTCCATCACCTTCTAAATTGACCGTATAATTTATTAATTCGACATCCTCTTTTGAACCCACCTCACTAAATTGTTTCATTATGGGTGACATCAACTCTGGTTTCTCCTTTAAATCTTTTAAGTAAGCTTGAATTTCCATAGATTTTACAGAACTTAATTCTTCTATTTTTTTATTTAATGTAATTCCTTCTACTTTACTCCTTTGTAATTTGTCTTCTACAAACTTCAAATCCAAATGATAAAATAGATTGATTCCCACTAAAAAAAGTAATAGGATAACTGAAAGAATGGAGGTTACAAAAGCAATCACAAACATAGCTCTGTTTTTTATATATTTTTTTGGTAATAAGTTTACATTCATTCTTCTACAACTCCTTCAACGCTAAACCAAGGGAAAGCATAAAACGATTGGGTACTAACTTTCCATCAGAATTTGTGATTGTTGATATTAACGGAGTGACTTCAACGGAATTTACACTCTGAATAATAGTTGTTACTTCTGTTCTTAATAATGGGTGATTTCCTACAAGGTAAATATGAGAAATATGATTCCCCATAGATAAAGCGTTCTCAAAATACGTACAAACATCTGAAATAATATGACTTAAATTAACTAATTGTTCTTGTTCTTTTATCTCATCAAATGAAGGAAGAATCGTTCCATTCTTTTCAATATATCGCCAATTCACTTTGTTGTATTCTTCATGTTGAACAAACACTGGCGAAAATTCTTCAAAGATAGTTATTGTCGCAGTTCCAGAATCAAATTCGACCAGTAAAAAATTTTCTGAAACTTTTATTTCTCTCCGAAAGACTCGAACATATGCTAATGAGTTACAATCCACAGCAACTGGTTGGTTTCCACTTTTTGTAATTCCATCTCCAATTGACTCTAAGACAGTTTGTGATGTTGCGATAAAAGGAATGCTTCCTTTCACAGAAAAACGATTTCGTTTAATTGTCTTTTTCTTTACATCTTTCTCCTTATTCCTTTTTCCTGGTATTTTTTTATTTTTTCCACTTTTATTGTCTAAAACAAGCAAATCAAAAACGGGATTATCAAATGGGAGAACAATAGAATTTCCAAGCTCTAAAAAGATATATTCGTAAATTTCTTTTTCTGACCCAAAATTCTCATTTAATATCGTACGAATTAATAGCTTAGAATTTAAAGCAGAATACACAATATTTTTATGAGAAAGCTTGTGAGATTTCAATAGTTTATGTAATAGGTCAGAAAACTCATCTTCGTTTCTCAATCGTTCATTTTTTACAAAAGAACCGTTTGAAATGCACTCTCCAAAAGTAAGACCTCTTTTTTGAACCAAACAAAATCGTAAGACATTCTCTGCTATTTCAAGTCCGACTACTTCATCAATTTCTTTCTTAAACATATAATCCTCCGTTCATTCTTTTTTACGAAATCTGAATACCGTCCGTAATCAAATATTAAAAATTCCACTTAAAAACAAATGACAATAAATAAATAAGCCATGCACCCATCCCAGCAAAAGGACCAAACGGAACAGATTTTAATTTTTTATTCTTAGAAACAAAAACAATTATGGTAAAAACAATTCCTATAATTGCTGCTGCAACTAAAGAGAATAACGCAAGTATTGGCCCTAAATATATACCCAATACTGCAAACAATTTTATGTCTCCAAATCCCATTCCTTTTTTACTCCGATGGCTAATTCTGAGTAAATAAAGGGTGATTAATCCAACAAACATTCCGACAAACGGATACCACCAATAATGAAATTGGGCAAGCAATAATCTTTCTACTAATCCGATAATAGCAAATGGTAGTAATATATTGTTTGGAATTTTATGAGAAGTAATATCAGATACTGTAATCATCCACAAAAGAATGAATAATGTAAGCGCAATGATCGTTTCCTTTGAAAATCCCCAAAGATAAAAAGTGGCGGAAAATACTGCTCCTGATATAATTTCAAACAACGGATACCACCAACCAATATTTTTTTTACAATGACGACATTTCCCTTTTAGAAATAGATAAGAAAATATTGGAATTAATTCTACTGCTCCTAGCTTCTCATCACAGCTTTCACAATGAGAGCGTCCCAATAATGTTTCGTTACGTGGTACACGAAAACCAACAAGCATAGAAAAGGAGCCTAGACATGCACCAAAAATGAATAGGTAACCATACACTACTAAGTTTATCCAAATACTCTTTGTTTCTAGTAATTCATTCCAATTCATTTTTAATACTCTCCTTCAATATGCACTTGTTACTTTATCTTAAAATATATATAATAGGTCATGTAATTGTGAGAAATGTCGCAAAACATCTCGCATATTTTTGTTGAGTCTTAGCTCCAAACTAAGACTCTTTTCTATTAACAAAACTTTCCTCCGTAAAACTAATGATTTTACTAATCAAAAATGGTCGAACGTTTTAATGCAGCAATTTCGTCTTCAGTTAACTTAGCTACTGCTTTATTTTTCTTCTTACCGGCTGCTAATTCATTCGCATCAAGTTTCATTTCTAATTCACCATTGGCTACTTGCGTAAAACTAGAAGTTGGTGATGCATTAATCCAGCAAGCAGTTTTCTTGAGATTTCCTTCGTCAATCACATCCTTAACAGTGAAACTTGCTACCTCTGGATTAGCTAATGCGTATAATTCAGCAGCATCCAATGTTTGTTGAATATTAGATACAGCCGCATCTTCTCTTGTTCTTTGCATTACTTTTGTAATTGCAACCGCACTAATCCCAGCAATGACTGCCAAAATAATGATTGTTGCCAAAAGTTCAACAAGCGTTAACCCTTCTTCATCATTTAATAACTGTTTAAACTCTTTTTTCATTCCATATAACCTTCTTTATAAAAATTTTTAAATCATAAAAACAAGGATGTCTAGAAAACTTGTTAATATGAATTTTTTGGTAGTTTAACGAGATTCCGCTCAAATCATAATTATCCTTGAACTGCCCCATAAAGAGCAATCATTGGCAGCATGACAGCTGCTACAATAAAACCAACCATTACACAGACTACAACTAAGATGAGGGGTTCCATTACCGTTTTCAACCGTACACTGATTTCATCCACTTCCTCTTCATAAATAACTGCTAACTTAGCCAACATTGTTTCAAGCATTCCTGTTTTCTCACCCACATGAACCATTTGTGTTGCTCGAATTGGAATCGCCCAATTTTTTCCAAAAACGGTACTCAATTGCCCTCCTTGCTCAATCTCTATTTCACAACTGCCGATAAATTCTCTCATGTACTTATTACTCAATGTATCTTTTGAAAGATTTAATGCTTGAACAATTGGTACAGAACTAGACAAAAGCATGGATAAAGACGTTAGAAAGATAGAAAAATTTGATTTTATAATCAATTGACCAAAAAATGGTATCTTTAATTTTAAAATATCTACTTTCATTGCAAAATTTTCATCTCTCATTGCCACTTTAAATGCGATAATTGCAAGAACAATAGCAACTAATAAGAAAATCCCCTTAGTCAGTAAAAAATGACTAATTGCCATAACGAATTTCGTAATAGCGGGTAAATCGCTGTCTAAATCTTCAAAAATCGTCACAAATGTAGGCACAACACTTGTACATAAAAATACCCCTACGCCAATAGCAGCAAAGAACATCATTATCGGATACATCAACGCTGTAATAATTTTGCTCTTTGATCGACTTATTTGTTGATAATAAACAGCCATCTGTTGTAACGTTTTTTCAATCGTCCCTGACATTTCAGCTGCTTGAACCGTTTTTTCTAACATCAAAGGAAAAGCTTCTGGATGTTTTGAATAAGCGCTTGAAAGTGTCATTCCACTCTCAACATCACCTGCAACATCATTTAATATTCCTCTAAAATTTTTGTCTTTTTCTTGTTCTACAAGCATTCTAGAAGCTTCTAAAATTTGAATCCCCGAAGATACCAATGTTGAAAATTCCAATAGATAAGAAACAATTGTCTTTAAATTTACCTTGTTAAAAAAAGCAATTTCTTTATTTGCTAATGTTTCCTCTTCTTCTATAATTGAAATGGGTCGTGCATTTTTTTTTCTTAATAGTTCTTTTATGTCATGTAGACTATTGGCACGGACTTTCCTTGAAAGTATTTCACCCGTCATTTTTTCTGCTTTGTAAGAATATAACGGCATCTAATCCCCACTTTCTAGTAAATTCTCAGCTGAGTCTACATCCACCATTCCTCTTTGAATGGCATGACGAATACTATCTTCCATCGTATACATCCCATCTGCTTTACCCATTTGTAAAACATTTGCAATCATATGCGTTTTCCCAGAACGTATCAAATTTGCTACAGCTTTTGTATTTACTAACATTTCAGTCATCGCTACTCGCCCAGATGATTCATAATTGGGTAATAAACGCTGAGATAAAATACCTGTTATAGCTCCAGCAAGCTGTGTTTGAATTTGTGATTGTTGTTCCGGTGGAAATACGTCAACAATACGTTCAATAGTGGATGCTGCGCTTGATGTATGCAAGGTTCCTAATACCAGATGTCCAGTTTCAGCTGCTGTTAGTGCAATAGAAATCGTATCAAGATCACGTAATTCTCCTACAAGAATGACATCTGGATCTTGACGTAACGCAGCACGTAAGCCATTTCCAAAAGACTCCGTATCACGACCTATTTCTCGTTGAGCAATAATACTATTTTTATGGTGGTGTACGTACTCGATCGGATCTTCTAATGTTAGAATATGAGTTTTCTTCGTTTCATTCAAATAGTCAATCATTGCTGCTAACGTTGTTGATTTCCCAGAACCAGTCGGGCCGGTTACTAAAAACAAGCCTTGTGAACGGTATACCATTTCTCTTAAAATGGAAGGCATTGCCAATTCTTCAAGTGTTGGAATCTTCGCAGGTATTTTACGAAAAGCAATGGAAACTCCACTAATTTCCTTGAAAATATTTACCCGAAAACGAGCTTTCCCATGCAAATCATAGGCTAAATCCACCTCTCCTAGCTCTAAAAATTGTTCCCATTGTTTTTTGGTACAAATTCCTTCGGCAAAAAGACGAATTAACCGATTTTCTAAAATTCCTTTTCTTATCACTTCACCAGTTAATCGCCCATTTAATCGAAAAATTGGTTCTAAGCCTGAAATAATATGGACATCTGAGGCGTTTACTTCAACTGCTGTATTTAATATTCCATCCAATATTCCATTTGCTCTACGAAGTTCATTTTGTTTCTTTTCAATAGAAACACCCTCATTTGTATCACAAGATTTTACGGAGGTTTGATTCGAGCTAGATTCATAAGACTCTGTCATTTTGTTCAACACTTCTTTCTTTCATCCTACTTATTCTTCTGCAACTACACGTAAAATTTCTTCAATCGTTGTATAACCTTCTATAACTTTGTCTAAACCATCCTCAAGAAGAAAATTCATGCCCTCTTTTCTAGCAATTTTTGCTAATTCATCACTTGTCGCACCTTTGGTAATTGCCAACCTGATATCAGAAGAAATAGTAAGTAGTTCTTGAACGGCCATTCTTCCCTGAAAACCGGTATAGTTACATTTAGCACAACCTCTTCCTTTGTATAAAACTGTCGCTGATTTCCCATTTCTTTTTAAGAAAATATTTTCATCTGTAGAGACAGGGACTCTTTCCTTACAATTTGAGCAAATTGTTCGAACTAACCGTTGTGATAACACACCCGATAATGAACTGCCTACAAGAAACGAATCAATCCCCATATCAAACAGTCTATTAATCGTTCCAATAGAATCATTTGTATGAAGTGTGCTTAACACTAAATGTCCCGTCATAGAAGCTCTTATCGCAATTTCAGCAGTCTCCGAATCTCGAATTTCTCCGACCATAACAATATTAGGGTCTTGACGTAAAATAGAACGAAGCCCTTGTGCAAAAGTCAGACCAACTTCACTATTCACCAGAACTTGATTCACACCTTCTAGTTGGTATTCCACTGGATCTTCAACAGTAATAATATTTACGTTCGTTTTATTCAATTCATTCAACGCAGCATAAAGTGTCGAAGATTTACCAGAACCAGTTGGCCCAGTGACAAGAAAAATACCATGGGGTAAATTCAATAAATGACGGAATTCTTTTAGTGATTTAGCGTTGAAATTGAAATCATCTAGTTTACGAATACCATTTGCTCGATCTAAAATACGAATAACAACTTTCTCTCCATGAATCGTTGGAAGAACAGAAACACGTAAATCTACAATTTTATTTCCTGCTTGCATCATTGCACGACCATCCTGAGGAACTCTTGTTTCTGTAATATCCAAATCTGAAATAATTTTTAAACGAGATAGAACGGAATTTTGAACATTTTTAGGCAGCACACTTAAGTTTCGTAATTCTCCATCTATACGAATCCTAACAACCATGTCTTTCTCACGGCAATCAAAATGAATATCACTGGCCTTTAAATCAACCGCCTCAATTATCAGCCCTCTGACAAGTTTAATGATAGGACCTGCTTCTTCTTCATTTTGAGCTCTCCCTCGTTCATCACTTGAAGAAGTAACGTTCACATTTTGTAACAAATCATCTACTTCAAAATTTGAAGGGTACTCACGAGCAATCAGTTGTTCTATATCATCTGCATTTGCTCGTCTTGTCTCAATTCTTAAGTTTGTTTTTAATCGAAGTTCATTTATCGCACTAAAATCATTGGGGTTTTTCATGGCAACAACTAAATTTCCACTTTTTATCCCCAATGGAATTAAAACATGATCTTTGGCGAATTTTTTAGAAACTAATTTTAAAACCCTTTGATCAATTTTGACATTGTACAAATCAATGGTCTGTGTTTGTGCTCTTTTAGTGATATTTTCTTTTTCAACGTCATTAAGGACAGGTAATTTTCTACGTAGTGGTTCTGTATTCTGTTGATTCAAATGAATCTCTCTTTCTCCTCCATATTCACTTCTTTTCTTTTTATTCACCCTAGATCCTCCTGCCATTGAATTTCAATCTAATATTGTACTGCATCTGAATAATCAAATTTCCTAGTAATAACCTCTGTTTCACCTTTCTTATTGCCACCTAACACTTCAACAATATTGACATATCCATCCACTGCATTATTTTCTGAACTAATTTTTTTTGCTGGAACACCACTCAAATCCAACATAGTCAGTAAGTCATCATCATCTCCACTAGAGGAGGGTTTTAAAATTATTTTCCCTTCCAAATTATTGTTTTTGTAACAATCTTTTAAAAAGTCAGTGTCAAACAGTTCTAATTTGGGTAAAATAGAACAACTAAATATAGAATTATCCGAGACAATCAAATGAAATTTTTCTACACCAAGCAATCCTAAATCTGCAGTTGCTCCATTTTTAATTTCAATGGTATTCCAGAAGTTTGGACCACTATCGAATTCTTTATTCTCGTAAGTTTTCCCATTTAATTCTGACTTCGATGGCTTTCTTTCAGTTTTAGGCATATCAATATAGCTCAATCCATTTTTTACTTTAAAGCTAGAATTTACCCCGTCCAAAGTAAGAGTTGACGGTTTATTAGGAAGTCTAAACTCTCCCTCATCTTTGTAGTAAGAAAAGCCTTCCTCCCCTGATGTACTAGAAAGGCTTGCACTCGTGAGCATGAAATTCCCATCAATAGTCATTTCTCGTGCATCCTCTTCTTTGTTTGAATAGTCACTTTCCCTCGCAGGCCCTAGATAAACATTGGAACTTGCAATTATCATTGATCCGTTAATAAATTCATTCCAATAACTATCTTGAGGATTATTTTTCAACGAAGCAGAAAGATAATTAGAAAAGTCTAGCGCTCCTGCATCTCCAGTTTTTCCAACAAACAAATCTCCCTTTACCAATTGAAAACCATGGTTCGCTGAATTGTGTGCATTTTCATCTTGTGTATTATTTACTAAAAGATTACTTGTCACAAAACTTTCTCCATGTGTTTCATCCACAATCATCTTTGAATTCTGTCCATTAATATCAACGTAAGTTCCAACATCCGCAATTATATTCAAATCTTGAATATAATTCGATTTCTGTTTATTTTTATCATTACGTAAAGCAAGTAAATTCTTTACTTCTAAAGTATCTCCACCAGAAACATGAACACCGTTTCTAAACAAGAAGGAACCATTAGCTTTTAATTTTGAATGAATTTTATTAGAACCAGTAAATTCTAAAGAGCTTCCGTCAGTATAATCCACTAGATATCCTTTCCGGTTTCCTATTTCGTAGGTACCCGCTCCTGAAGTCTTATAATCAGAGAAAGGAAAAACTTCAACATTTGTAGAAAAATCATAAATCGCCCACATCTTACGCATCCATTCATCTGCCGAAAGATAGCGAATACCGTTAGGAATATAATATGGAAAATAAATATTTCTCCAAACATCCATTCCTACTTCTTTTTCTGCCATATTCATCTTTTCCCATTGAAGCTCATAGTTGTAACTACTAGTACACTTTCTCTCTACGACTTTATCTTTTACCTTTTCCTTGACTACTGCTTCAACAGAAAAAGAAATTTTTCGATTCTTAGCTTTAGGAGAGGAAGGATTGCTTGATGAGGAAGAACCCCAACCAAATTCGCCATTTGCTTCTTGCTCAATAACATTAGGAGCTAATTCAGAGATTTTTATGTTGTTTATTTTAACTATATAAGAAAACTGTTTATTATTCCCAATATCATTTTTAATCAGATTATTAGCATTTGTTTTAACTTTGCTAACAATCCCACTTAAACTCGATTCTAACTCTCCTGAATAAGATGAAAGTCCCTGTTCCAGATTTGATTTAATGGAAGTTGACATATCTTGCAACGCGTATTCTTCTACATCCTTTACTCGAGTCAATTGATCTAATTTATCAATATTGGTATAAGTATTTCTAGCTACAATGAAAATTGCACCAACGATAATTGCCATAAGAAGAACCGCTCCTAAAGCATACAATAGTGCATATCCCTCTTCTTCATGAAGAAATTTTTGCTTACCATCTTCCATCCCCCGGGACACCTCCCTCTGACTTACTTTCATCCCGATAAGTTAGCTCGAATTTTCTAATATATTTAATCTTATCTTGGTTCTCTTGTTTCAGTTTTCCAATATCCATTGCTCCGGCACTATCATAATAATCCGCTTGACCAAAATTGATACTCTCTTTGTAAAACAAAATAAATACACTATTTTGAACAGTAAAAATATCTCTATAATTAGGTGTTTCATAATTCGTATTGGTCACTTCATTTTTATTTTTTTGTTGAATCACCTTAATTTTCATGTTTTTATCTCTCTTAAAAGAATAGCTTTTACAAGCATTATTTGAAGTATCCGTAATATCAGTCAAAGCGATTTCATTAGATCCTTCATCATTTAAGTGAAGTTCGGAAAAAATTTTCCCGCCAGAACCCTTATCACTTTCTTTATTGACCTTAACAATAAACGCTTCATTCCATGGTGTAACATCAGTAGCCCCATCCCCACCAGCATATTTTCCTAAATAGCCCGCTTTTTCAACAATATTAGGAGTTCGAGAAATTTTTTCCATTTGAAGGTACATGCGATTTGCAATTTGTTGCATTTCTACTTTCATCATTTGTTTTTCATTTGCTTTAGAAATAAGATAAAGAACACTACTAAATAAAACTAAGACAACCCCCATAATCGCTACGGTACCCAACAACTCGACTAAAGTAACTCCTTGTTCATCTTCTATAAAGTCCCTCATTTTCTACACTCCACCACAATCAAAATTCCGACGAATCACTTCTACTTGTTGCTCAAGATAAGTTACCAATTCTGTACAAGTATCTCTCTCAATTTTTTTTAGAGAATTACTTTTTAGTAGAGCTTTTTGTGCTTTATCATTCGCAAGCTTTGTTTTCTCATAACATTCTTTTTCAGTTGCTATTGTTGTCAAATGCGCTTGATTTTCAGCATTCAATAATATTTTTTCTGCTTCAAGTTTCTTCTGAGAAATAAAAACCTCCATTTCTTGTTCTTTACTCTTTTTAAAATATTCCGCTTGTTGTTGTGCAACAACGATGGAGTCTGTAAGTACTGCCTCCATTTCTCTATATTTTTCTAATTCTAAAGTAAGCTCACGAATGGTTTCTTCTTTTTCTATATTCTCTTTTGATATAATAGCCATTAGGTCATAGTCATCTGCAATATCGTCTAAGAATTCATCTACTTCTCTACTATCGTATCCCCTTAAAACTGTTTTAAAATTCTTTGATACAATCTTTTTGCTATCTAGCCTAATCTTCATCTACCAATTCTCCCTAAAAATTAAAATAACTACATAAATACAACTTTATCCAATCCTTTAATATCTACAGGACGCTTGTCCTTACGTTCAGCTATTTCTACATAATTTAATATTACTTTTTCGGAAACAATTGGAAAAGACGGTTTATAAATTGGGCTTATTGCTTCTAATTTCTTCTTAAATTCAACTTTTTGGATCGCTTTTTCAGCATTATTTTGTCTTAATACAGTATCCAATGAGCTTTCATTTTGTGTGAACAATGGTTTTGAATCATATTTTGTTAAATTATACGTTCCAATCAACGCATTCAGCTTCGCATAATAGCTCGTATCCGTTGCATATCTACCAGTCAAGAACTTTGTTGCTTCTTGATAATTTTTTGTATTACTCTTCCAAACACCTGAGTAAAAGCCTTGATTGTAATCCGTTCCAGCACGCATTAATGCAACATAATCCTTCACAGATTCCTTGTAACTAGGATAATCACGAAAACCACTATTAATAGTATAAAGATTCCCTGTCCCGTCATCTTCTTGTGTTTTAAAATTCACGGCTTTGCCTTCATAAGCTCCTTTAATTCCGAACAGATTATAATAAGGTGGTCTAGAAAGCTGACTTGACCCAGAGCCTGTTTCTAAAATCGCTTGTGCAATTAAAACTGAAGCATACAAATCAGACTTAAAACATAGTTCTTGTGCATCTGGACTAACCATTGCTATAAATTCCTCTGTCGAAATATTTCTCGTGAAATTATAAACTGGTTCGTCTCCGATGATTTCCTCATCACCTGTTATCCCACCAGCATCTTCATCCTGTTCAGATGAACTATTTCCAAGAGAAGCTTCTTTAGAATTGTCTTTTCCTTTGTTGACTTCCTTTGATTTTCCCACAGTTTCATCCTGCTTGGGATTATCTTTTGGCTTTTCTTTCGTTTGTTCAGTTCCTTGTTCGCTTTCAGAAATACTTGATTGAGTTGTTTCATCATCTATTGACTCATTTGATGAACTCGTTATCTCATTTTCTTCTTCACTTGTGTTACTTACCTCTTCACTAGAAGAAGTTGATTCATTTGTTTCTTGTTCATTTGTTTCTTCATCACTTTCTACCTCATCAGAAGTAGTCATGGTGCTTTCTCCATCCTCTAAAATATTTGATGAAGAATCCATTGTCTTTTCAATAGTTGAACTTGTGGAAGTTTCTTGCCCATTTACTTCTTCAGCAGCATTTAAAACGCCCTCTTCTTTGGTTTTATTTTTTTCTTTCGGTTTCTTTTTATCTTCTTTTTCATCGCTTTCGTCTAAACTATCTACTTCACTTTCGCTACTTGAAGTAGCCAACTCAAAATTCCTCTCTTCTTTAGCAAAAATTTCAGAAGTATGTGCCAAAGCAATCGTTGAGATTGAAATTGAAGAGACTACTGCAATAAGTCCTAAAATTTGATTCCGTTTCATACAATTACCCCCTCTTACTTTCTAATGCCTCTAAGATTTTATAATCAACCATAGAGTTATACCAAAGTCTTTCATAGTGTTGAGAGGTTAATGAAAAACAAATATCAATCGCAATTCCACTTCCTAGAAAAAACAAATCTAGTACGTTCACATTATCCAACCCTATACCAATTAAAATAAAAAGGAAAAAACTAATACACATCACCATAACAATCAAGGTACATAAGCGAAATAAATCGCAACGAGTTTTCCATCCTTTCACATTCATTCAACACATCCCCCTCATACAAAACTAGCAACTAACTGATTTATCGTGGTGTGTTTGATACCGTTTTTTCTGCTTCACGTAAAAGTTCCTCAAACATACCATCCATTTCCGTGCGACATTGACGGATAGTTGCTGGATATTGAACAAGCAATTGATCTCTCATTAACTCAATTTCCTTCCGAAGTTTGATATATTCTTCACGAGCGTTTTTAGTCTCTATTTGAGCTTTCATTGCTTCTTTTTCAAAACTACGCTTCACTTCTGATGCAGATTTTTCTGCTTCTTGTTTTGCACGATAAATCATTTGTTCAGAATCTGCCTCAGCCTTAGCAATAATTTTTCCTGCCTTATAATGCAATTCTTTCTTCATATTTTCAGATTGTTCATTGGCCTCTGAAATAATTCTTTCTGATTCAGCTTTCGCTTTATCTTCTATTGATTTCCCCATTCTTTTACTTTCAATAAGAGTATCTGCTATAGTATTTCTTGTTTCTTCCAATTCTTCAATAGAAATAAATTGTTCTTTCAACTCAACTAATTCGTTTTCTGTTCGTAGCAATTTAGCTGATAGTTGTTCTTTTTCATTTGTTACTTCTTCTAGCTCAATCTCTTTGTCATTCAAAGAATCCTCTACACGTAATAGCTGATCATATGATTCTCTTACTCTGTCTAGTTCATTCATTAGATTATGATTTTCTTGCCGAACTTGGTGAACTTCGGTAGTCGTATCCTCTAAGGAAGCTCTGAGTTCTTCAATTTCAACCCCACTCCCATTGGTACGATTTAATTCATCCTGTATTTGATTAAGTTTATTCACAGCATCTTGCTTATCCAATTCTGACATACTAAGCTGTTGTTCAATGCTAGAAAGCTTTCTGTTGAGTTCTTCAATCTTTCGAGTTTGATTCACATTATCTTCTTTATAATATTGTAATGTTTTATTTCCTACATCTAAATCCACGACATTATTAGGAATTTCTTTGGTTCTTTTGTCATAACTTTCACTCTCAAAAGTATTAAACTTCGGCTCATCTGAAAAATCTAAAAATTTTTCATCCTTGACTCCTTTTCCAAAATCAAGGAAGTCCTTATCATAATCGCTTTCATACTCATCATATGAACCAAAAGAATCCTCAAACTCATCTTTTTTCTTTCCTAAACCAAACATTGCACTCTTCCTTTCAAAAATAATTATTAATATTGATAAAAATCACGAAATTTTAACCCTACCTGTTTTCCCAAATCACTTTTCCTTCAATACTTTTTTTCCTTATCAAGCCAAATTTTCGGCTATCTATAGAATTTTTTTGATTATCTCCTAACACGAAATATTTATTTTTTGGGATTTCCCCTTCAAATACGTCTTGCTTTTCTAATTTTTGTTCCAAATGGATTATCCGAATACTTCTTCCATCAGCTGAACTAACCATTAACTCATCTCCTTGGATAATAATAGTTTCTCCTGGTAAACCAACTACTCGTTTCACCCATTTTTCATTTTGTTTACAAATAGACCTTGGAGGACGAAATACAATAATATCATTCACTTCTATCACATTCACTTTATTCACTATTGTCCATTCTTTATCTCCTATAGCGGGAGCCATTGACTCTCCAACCACTCTATGTATCCTAATATGAGTTAAAAAAACCAAAATAATTGCGAGTAAAAGACCTAATAATACTGAAAAAATAAGATTCTTTGTTTTTTTTCTACGTTGTTGTTTTTTATACATCACTTTTGGCGACATTCTATTTCTTCTCATAAGTTCATCAAATTTTTTTCTCAATTTCACTAATCACATCACTTACAGTAAAATACGTTCTGATTTTTTGAATCATTCATTTGAGTCGGGGGAACCACAAAGATAACTCGTTTAGGGAAAGAGTGCCTCAAAATGCATGAAGAAACCAGAACGCATTTTATAACACCCTTAATATTAATACTAATCGTTTTATTTGTTTGCTTTTTTTTTTTTAGATAGCAAGAAAAAAAATAGAAATCAAATTTTTATATATGTGATAAACTCAACAAGTGATTTATACATTTTTACGGTCAAGGGAGGTAATCTAATGGAAAAAGTGTTTTTAGATAATGAATCAAAAGTAATTTTAAAGATGGTAAAGTTAATACATAAAGTTCCAAATAATGAGCTATCTCACGTTGAACTTGAAAAAAAACTAGGAATCAATCGAAAGACGGTTGTTAAATACGTAGGAAATCTTTTATCTTTTGATGAACAAAAAGTTTTTTCTTTTGAGGATTCTATTCTTAAAATGGCCAATTCAACAAATTTTCAACCTGCTAGTTTACTCAATAAAATGATGCTAAATTCATTGAAGTTTCAAATCATGAAAATAATTTTTGAGGGAAATTCGATAGATTGTACTAATTTATGCTTTGATTTAGGAATTAGTAGAGGAGCTTTTTCAGTTCACATAAAACAATTGGATGAATTTCTTGAAGAATATAATTTAGAAGTGAAATTTCAAGGGAAAGAATTTCTTCGTGGAGAAGAATATGAAATCAGATTTTTCTTTCATGCTCTATTTTGGGGATTGCAAGAAGAAGACATTATTACAGAAAATCCAATGTTAAATAAAGTAACAAAATTACTATTGGAGATTGACCCTAAATTAGATTACTTTACATTATTAAAAATTAGACTGAACGTATATATTTCTCAGATTCGGACTAAAAATGGCCATTTTATCACATCAGAGAAGGAGTTTATTGTTCCAGATCACCCTTATGTTAGTTATAAATATTTTTCCGACAAAATGAATGAAATAGATTTTTTTAATAATTGTCCGACCATTGAATCAAAACAAGCGGAATGTCGTTATCTCTATTTTCTAGGCTGTTGTAGTAATCTACTAACTGCTGAAAAAGTTAAAAAAATTAATTGGAAACCAGATAATGAAAATTCATCGTCTATTCAAGCATTTATTGATATAGCAAATAGAACATTGCCATTTAAGTTAAGAACAATTGAAGTAAAATTTTTACAAATTAACTTATATTATCTTCATAGGGCTGCTTCCGTTTTCAAAGGACGTCAAAGAACCTTGGGAATCCAAAGTATTGAAAAAAAAATTAAAGAAAATAGACCAAATGATTATGCACTAATCGCCCAATTCATTAATAAACTTTGTTTAGAAAATAAAGACATAAAAAAATTAATACAACATTTCCCAACATTATATTATCACTATGGAACTATTTTACTTGGAATCTTCAAAGCACATAAACGCCCTATTAAGCTTTTAATCCAAGCTAATTTTTCTTCACTCCAATTAGAACAATTGGCTTGGCAAATAGAAAGAAGTGCTGTAGTTCCAGTTAAGATTATGTATGGGGAAATCATGTCTACTTCCAGACCAGACGGAATCATATCAGATTGGACACCCTCTAAAAAATATAAAAATGTTCCATTTTTCAATGTCTCTTCATTATATAGAGATTGGAATTACTCTGATTTAGAAAATTTCTTTTATCAATTAGCTGATAGTCAATTTAAACATGCTTCAACCAAATAGATTTATAATCAAAATGGCATTTATTGTAAAGAATGCAAAATTAATAGGCAATCACTGCTACATCCAGTGTAGTCTGCGATTGCCTATTTGGCATAAATTTGTTTACTTCCCGCATGTGTTCCCTCCATGCTAAGCAAACTTGCATCAAGATGTTTTTCTTGGTGGGGCTTTTGGTGGGAAACTCTCTTAATTTTAGTTGTTTCTATCCATTCTACAACTCGTAAATCCCTATTAAATCAGTTTAAAAACTTCATTTCTATTTTATAGTTTATTCCCACTCAAAAACGAATAACTTTGATAAGGGGAAGACTTGTTGTTTTAACGCTATTTAGATGAATTTAAATCTGTTTAAAAAGACATGTTCTTTTGGATAACGATTCATTTGGATACATCCCTTTCGAAGAATATTATAAATTCCTCTGATAAAATGTGTCCACTAAATCATCCTAACACCACTATATTTAGTAAAAATTAATATATTTTTTGAAATAAATTAAAAAAAATATATCAAGAGTTTTATTGATAATATATAATAAATAGTTTAGACTAAAGTTGTAATATCCATAATATTCCAACTTTATAGGAGGAGTTCTAAATGAAAGCGATAACTGAATTGCGAGCTCGTTCTGTTAAGGGTGGATTTCACTGGCATTGTTGGAATTGCGGAGCTGGTGGGGGAAATAAGGGTGGTTATTTATAACATGTTCAAACAAATTCACTGCATATATTTATTTCTTATTGGTCTTAAAAATTCTGGTGCACATTGATTAATCAATTGTTAGGAGAATACTATAATCATAGTATTCTTCTTTATTTAAGTGAGGAGTTGGACTGTGAAAAAACTATATATAACACTAATTTTAGGCGTTTTATTAATATTATTCACTGCTTGTATGAAACCTGAAAATTTAATAGAAGATGATACAAAATCCGATGACGGAAAAGTTATAGAAACTTTTTCAAATGAAGTGATCAAATTACTAGATTTGGATGTCCAATTAAAGGAAATTGAACAATTAAATGCGGGAGATAACTCTGCTATCTCGCTGACTTTTGTACTGGTGAATCAATTATCAAAAAAAGAGATGGAAATTGATAATAATATTTTTAGTATTAGTGCGACCCAGAATAATCAAACGCTCACTGTCCTTAATCCCTCTGAACCTTTCACGTTAAGCAAAGAAAAGGAATTGACGTATCAGTTTATTTTAAATTCTGAAACTGATACCGTTCTTTTTACTTTTAATTATAATAATGGTGATAGAAAAAGGACAAAGCATTACAATGTCTATTTAGAATAGGAGAAGGTAAATATGATTCAGTTGCAAGAGGTAGTAATACAGTCGCTTTCAGGAAGAGATATTCTCGTAGATGTGACACAGACGTTTCCTAGCCATAAAACTAGCTATGTGATTGGAAAAAGTGGAGAGGGGAAATCTACATTACTCAAAGCAATATTTGGAGAATTGCCTGTTATTTCAGGAAAGATAGAATTAGATAATGAAGAGCTAATATACGATAGCCTCCAGAGTGTTCTTTCAAATAGAAGAAAGATAGGTTTTATTTTTCAAGATTTCCGATTGATAGAATCTTTAACTGTATTTGAAAATATTGCTTATGTTCTTCATATTCAAAATGAATCGTCAGAAAAAATCAAGAAGCAAGTGCAAAAAATTGCATATGAGTTAGGAATAGAGAAGAAGCTCAATAATTACTGTGACCAGATATCAATTGGAGAACAACAACGAGTGGCGATTGCACGAGCATTAATAAAAGAACCTTCACTTATCCTTGCTGATGAACCAACAGGAAATCTTGATCCGATTAAGGCTAGGGAAATTATGAATATTATTAACGAGACCTCTTTAAAAAGAAACGTAACCGCAATTGTAGTTACACATGATTATGCACTTATTCCTAAAAATGAAAAAAATATTTATAAAATCCAAAACATGAAAATTCAGAAAGTGGAAAAAGGAGAAAGGTATGAATCAACTAAAAAGTTCAATGAAGATTATTCAAAATAGAATAATTAAGAATAAATTGATTTTTTCAAGGTTTTTTATTCCCATCTTCTTTTCAGTAACCTTGTTTTTTCTAATGCTTAGGGCATATTTTTTCTTTTATCTATTCAGAATGATTCAAGAAAACCAGAACGATAAAATTCCATTACTAGAAAAATTACTTAACCCCAATACTGGAGATGATTTGGTGTTGCTCTTAACAATACTGGAAGTTGGGAGTTTAATCATTTTAATTACTAGTATCATATACGTATTTTTTTTCACTATTATTTCTTTGAAAAGAGAGCGTATTTTAGAATCAAAAGAGCTAAATATTAAATCAATTTTAGGTGTATCTCCTGCCATTTTAACGCTAGAGTTTATTGGAGAGCACGTTGTTGCGATAGTTGGTGCTTATATTTTAGGTATGGGGGTAGTGAATGTAATATATTCAATAATATATTATGCTTTTTTGACTGATTGGGTATCACAATACTTGATTAACCCACTTAGCTTTTTTTTCTATTATGACTTAATTTGTCTTGGATTGTCATTGTTATTGTTGCTTGTACTTATACTTAACATGTATTTAAAACTTAGGAATCAGTATTATAATTACGTAGTGCGAAAAAGCAAGGGGGATAATGAATGATAAGAAGGGTTAGACAAAATGAACAAAGAGATTGTGGCGCAGCGGCTTTCGCAACGTTAGCAAATTTGCATGGAAAGAGCCTGACTTTGGCGGCCGCTAGAGACTTGACGAGAAGTAACACAACCGGTACTACTCTTCAAGGTCTTGTTGAGGCGGGGAATCAAATTGGATTAGAGGCTAAAGCATTAGAGGGAACATTTGAAGAATTGATAGATGGGATTGAAAACAATGAGATTACTTTACCATTCATTTCTTTAGTTGTTTTTGACACAGGATTAGCACATTTTTTGGTGATAGAAAAATGTACCAATAGTGCTATGAAAGTATTTGATCCTGCAAAAGGTATGAAAAAATATACGTATGACGAGTTTAAAAAAATATGGGAAAACTATATTGTTGTCTTTGATAGAACAGATAACTTTGTTAAAGACAATAGAAATTTTTCATCACAGTATGTATCAATTTTGATAAAAGAAAAGTTAATTCTGACTATAGTAATTCTCTTCTCTATTTTTATGGCTGTCTTTTCATTTTTGGGAAGTTTTTCTTATCAGCGTATTATAGATGCTTTTATTTTAAATGATGGGAAATTCGTTCAAGAAAATCACGATCATACTTTTCTTGAAGGGGTAACTCATGGTATATTATATAATTTTCATTACCTTATCTGGGCTATTGTTCTATTATATGTATTTCAAATGATACTTAGTATTTTTCGTTCCTTTTTTATAGCTAAAGTTTCAAAAAGAATGAACGATGATTTATTTAATAGCTTTTTTAAGAAAATCCTTTTTATGAAAGCTGTAAGTTTAAAGGGCAGGGATTCTGGGGAACTTATCACTCGATATAATATAACAACGCAGGTTCAACAAGTGGTTACAAGGCTGGTACTGTCAATTTTTCTAGAAATTTTTGTTGCAATTGCAGGTGGAGTTATATTATTCATGATAAGCAAAACTTTGTTTCTTACAACAACCATAATACTTATTGGCTACATGATTATTAGCCTAATATTTATCAAGCCTTTAAATAAATTGAATAGTGAATTAATAGAGAAAAATGCCCGATCTTTGAATGTTCTAAATGAAGTTTTAACAGGTTTTGAAACGATAAAACTCCTCCAAAGTGAAGAGCTATTTCTAAATAAATTCATGAAAAGAGCTAAGTCATTTACCAATACTGGTAAATATAGCGTTATTTTACAAAATACACAAGCTAGTTTGATCACTTGGTTAGAATCGGTTGGCGTTATTTTTGTTTTATGGCAAGGAAGTTCTCTGGTCGTTGATGAAAAGTTGAGTTTGGGCTCTTTGATTACATTCATAACGTTAATCACTTTCTATACATCTCCTGTTAGGAATATCATTGATTTTCAAAGAGAAATTCAAAATGTTGTTGTGATGGTGAGAAAACTAAGTGATGTTATGGATAGTATAAGCGAGACTCAGGAATTTTTTAGCCAGGATAGAGAATATTTAGAATCAATTGAATTTCAAAATATATATTTTTCGTATGCAGCTGACGAGAGTATTATTAGCGACTTTTCTATGAAATTCAATATGGGAACCTCTTATGCGATAATTGGTAAAAGCGGTAGTGGAAAGACTACTCTATTAAATATTATTTCTTCCTTATATAGACCAGATAAAGGAATTATCTTACTAAATGATAAAGATATACGAAAGGAAAGTTATCGGCAGCATGTATCACATGTTTCAAGCAATCCATTTCTTATGTCGGGAACAATTAGAGATAATTTACTTTTAGGAATTGAAGACTTTGATGAACAATATTTCAACAAACTTTTGAGAGTAATTGGAATAAATGAAATGACGGATACTTTTTCTAATGGAATAGATAGTTTAGTTTTAGAGAACGGCGAGAACCTGTCAAGCGGTCAAAAACAGAGAATTGGAATTGTCCGTGCGTTACTGAGAAAACCAGCTATTTTATTACTGGATGAAGCTTTGAGTAACTTAGACACTGACAGTAAAATGAGAATTATGCATTTTATCGAAAATGATTTAAAATCTTGTTTGAGAATTTATGTTTCTCATGATGATACAATTTCTTCCAATGTCGATTGTGTTATAAACTTTAGTTGATCCGTTTGCTTTAGTTAAAGAAAATTAGTTGTTTATTTTTTCTTTATCTGAATAAGTTAAAAAAAGATTTATCTATTCATACAAAGAAAGTATTTCAGCAGCAAAAATTAATATTGAATGAGTTTAAAAACTGGCTTAAAGATTATTTAATAGAATTAAACTAATCTAAAATATAATCAATAGTAGGCAAAAAAGAGGCTCTTTGGGCTCTTTGGGCTCTTTGTCAAATGATGGTGGTGACACCTAAATCTGATAAATAAAGGCTCTTTGTCAAATGATGTGGGTGAGAAAACTCTCTAAAAGAATGAGTCAGTGAGGCTGGGACAATAAGTTCTAGTTCGCCAAAATAAATAGACCAGAAAATCGAAATTTGATTTTCTGGTCTGTTTTTCTCTATGTATCTAGATTTTACTGATAATTCGCTGCCAGTTTT
>JAISJD010000041.1 GCA_031261705.1 Lactobacillales bacterium | reverse complement strand
GTCTTTGGCGACCAACCGATGACAATCAAAAAAGCTACTCCACATGATTTCTCATGTGAAGCAGCCTAAGCTTTATTTATCAGATTTAGGTGTCACCACCATCATTTGACAAAGAGCCTAAAAAAGGGGGCTCGTCTTTTGGCTCTATAATTTATTTAGAATACTGTTGACCTTGGTATTAATTAAGTCAATTGCCACCTTATTTGAGCCGCCTTCTGGGATGATTACATCCGCATAACGCTTGGTTGGCTCGATAAACTGATGATACATGGGTTTCACCACCGATAAATATTGGTCAATCACGGAATCTAACGTCCGTCCACGTTCCAACATATCTCGCTTAATTCGACGAATAATCCGAACATCGTCATCTGTATCGACAAACAGCTTAATATCCATTAAATCACGCAAACGTTTATCTTCTAAAACCAAAATTCCCTCTACAATAATGACCTCTTGTGGCTCTTGGCGAACGATATGCTCACTACGTGTATGCAATGCGTAATCATAAACTGGAATATCAATCGGCTGATAATTTATTAATTGACATAATTGTTCAATTAATAAATCCGTGTCAAATGCTAACGGGTGGTCGTAATTTGTTGCCAAGCGTTCCTCAAAGGTCAAATGACTCTGATCCTTGTAATAAGAATCATGCTCAATCATCGCAATCGCATGTGTTGGAAAATTATTATAAATCGCTCGACTGACGGTCGTTTTTCCGCTTCCTGAACCTCCTGTCACCCCAATGATAATCGGTTTCTTCTGATGTTTCATGATGGCCTCCTTAAAATATCAAACGGTTCTAAATAGTCGCTTCTAACTCCTACTTAGTCGCTCTTTCTGAAAAGTTCTCTTTCGGATAGTTAGTCGAACTCCCTCACCTCTTCAGATTATTCTCCCTAATATTATACACATATTTTATTCTTTTGCGGAGAATGTTCCCCCTAAAACATCAAAGATTTCCATAAGATGATGAATTTGATAATCAGGGGAAATTTCTTTTGGTGCAACAAGTAACTTTGGATTGTACCAAACCGTTGAAATACCAGCATTCTTCCCACCTAAAATATCCGAGCTCAAGGTATCTCCGATAATCGTTGCCTCTTCTGGATGAAAATTAGGAATGTGGTCAAATACATAGTCAAAAAATTCCTTTTGCGGCTTTTGTGAGCCAATCACTTCACTGACAAAAATATCCTTGAAATAATTTTCCATCTTAGCTGCCTGTAAACGAGGTAAAGAAACCTCGGGCGCTCCATTGGTCACAACGTATAACTCATAATCTAACTTTTTCAATTCGTCCAACATCTCATAACTTCCAGGGTTAGGCTCATGAGATTGACTTAAAAATTGACGGTATTCGTCATCAATTGTTAAGCCGTCAGTTGACACCTCTTTGCCAAGCTCTTGAAAAACTAATGGAAAACGGTCTGCAAATAACTCTTTACGAGTGATTTTCCCTTGCTCATGTTGTTGCCAAAAGAATTGATTGATTTTTTTATAAATGTCAATACTTGCCTCATTCCAATCAATCGCATATTTTTCATAAACTTTTCTCAAGGCAAACTCCTCAGCTAAGTCAAAGTCTAACAATGTATTATCCACATCAAACAACAAATATTTCATACTCTTCCTCACTTTATATAGGGTCTTAATTTTTCTAATTCTTCTTGAGTTAAGGTACGGTAAGCCCCTAAAGGTAAGTTCTCCTCTAGCAAAAGCGGACCAAATTGAATCCGTTGCAACTTCTCCACCTTTTTTCCAACTGAGAAAAACATTTTTTTCACTTGATGAAATTTTCCCTCAGAAATTTCTACACAAGCATGATGCCCATCTATAATTTCTAATTTTGCTGGTTTGACTTTGACGCCACCAATAAACTCAATTCCTTCCGCAAAGCGCAAAATATCCGAGTTTTCCAAGGCTTCCTTTATTTCCACACGATAGCGCTTCGTGACATGTCTTGTAGGGTGCAACATTTCATAGCCCAGTGGCCCGTTATTCGTCAAAAGCAGTAAGCCCGAGGTACTTCTATCAAGGCGCCCAACCGAGTATAAATCTTCTCTTCTATCCTCTTCTTTTAATAAATCCATCACAGTTTGATGATTCTCGTCAGAATTTGCAGTGAGCACCCCGCTTGGCTTGTTCAATAAATAATAGACGTGAGGGGAAGTCTGTATACGTGTCCCGTTCACTTCGATTTTATGTAATAAGGGTTCGACATTGCGTTTTCCATTGTATTCTGGTTTTTCATCAATCACTACTTTTTTAAGTTTCATTAAGCGGTGAATTTCTTTTTTCGTTCCATAGCCTAAAAACTTCAAAAGTTCATCTAATCGCATTTTCTCTCCTACTCCAGCTCTATTTTCAACTCTTTATTATACTAAGATTCTTTTTATTTGACCACCTGAAAATTTATTTTTCTTGACGGTCTTTCATTTTCCGAGTATTGTAAGGACAAGAATATTTATAATGATTTTATGCACAAAAGGAGGTTTACCCTATGAGTGAACACTTTGACAGTAATCGTAACCGTTTTGCCTCTTTCGGGATTGTCTCAAGCCTACCAGGTGAAATTATCGACAGTATTTGGATTATTATCGACCTTGATTTAAAAGGCATAGTAAATTTGAATAATTTATTAACCTTTGAATTGATAAACAATAATGGAAAATTAACTATCCATTTCTCTCAAGAAAACAGTGAAGTTGAAATGGCGGTAGATTTACCTTTCGATTTTTCTTATGATTATCCAAGTGAAGTTTACGCTTATGATGATGGACAAAACGAAACAATTCTTTTGCCAACTGAAATAAATCAACGTAACTAGAAACTAATAGAACAACTTTTAAACACGTCCTCTTATCGGTAGAAGGCGTGTTTTCTTTAGTTCTATTTCTTTATGAAAACTCTTAGATCCTTATCCTTAAATATTATTTTCGCTTAAAATTGTCGCACGTGCTCTAACAAGTTATCCTTCCCCGTGATTACACTTGTAACAAAAAAATCTCAGAGTCTCCTCCAAGATTTCAAGATTATTTTACAGTGTTTAAAAATTCAATAACCATTTCAGCAGACTTTTTCCCTGCTTCAACGATAAAATCATCAAAACTTTGTGTCGCTTGGTGGTCGGCAGTATCACTCATTGCACGAATCACTAGAAAGGCAACGTTAAACTGTTCAGCCGCTTGGGCAATTGAAGCACCCTCCATTTCCACTGCTAGAGCCTCTGGAAAATCTTTTTTGATTGTAGCCACCTTACTTGGAGCATCAACAAAGGAATCCCCTGTGACAATAAGTCCACGCTTGACTTGTTGCCCTGTTTTTTGTGCCGCTTCTTCCATTGCTAGAAGTAAATATTTACTGGCTTCAAAATAAAGAGGTTGTTCAGGAAGCTGTCCTTTTTCATAGCCAAAACCAGTCACATCGACATCAAAGTAAGCAACCTTTTCTGAGATAACAATATCGCCAACCTGCAAGCCTTCGCCAATTCCACCGGCAGAGCCAGTATTAATGACTGCTTGCACGCCGTAATGATGAATGAGTAAGGTCGTAGTCATCGCTGACATTACTTTGCCGATTCCTGATTTGACTACTACTACTTCATGGTTGCCTAGTGTTCCTTGTAAAAAATCATTTCCTGCCTGTGTCCAAGCATGGACATCTGTCATTTTTTCCTTTAGTACGCGAATCTCTTCGTCCATTGCGCCGATAATTCCAATTTTCATTTTTCACCGTTCCTATCTCTTTACTTAATTTTTATAATTTAATAATGGCTATGGTCAGTAGCACCAATAAAATGACTGCAATAATAATCGCTCGATTTAGCCAATGACTTCGTTTATCAACCTTTTGCTTTTCCACCACACGACTTTTAGTGACTTCACTTTTTTCTTGCTTCTTGCGTTCTTTGCGATAAAAATGCTCGATTTCATCTTCTTTTTTAGAATATTCCTTTTCCGCCAGCTTTCCCTCTTTTGCTAGACGTTCTTCCTCTGCTTCCCTTAATTTACGTAACTCTGTTCTTGTTAATAATGGCCCGCTCACAGTCATCACCTTCCCTCTTTATTTGTAAGACTAAGCTTTCAGCATCTTTAGTTCCCAATAAGCCAATGCCAAGACTGTCTTTGCATCACAAATAAGTCCGTCTCGTTCTGCTTTTTTCGCTTCCTCAAAGGTTAATTCGTAAAGCTCAATCACCTCATCGTCGTCTTGCGCTCTCGGGTGTTCCACTTTGGTTAAATCCGTCGCATAATAAATTCGTAAAAGTTCATCCGCAAAGCCTGGTGATAAATAAACTTCTGTAATTTTCTCAAAAGTTCCAGCTTGATAGCCCGTTTCTTCTTCCAATTCCCTTTTAGCCGCAGCCTCAAGGTCATCATATTCTCCCGCTTCAATCTTTCCCGCTGGAATTTCTAACAGCACCTTTTCCATTGGCTTGCGAAATTGTTTGACGAGAACGATTTTATTTTCCTTAGTAATAGGAATAACCGTTACCCCTCCCGGATGAAAGACCAACTCACGCTTGGCTATCCCTAAGCCTTGAGGTAATTCCACTTCATCTTCTACAACCTCTATAATTTTCCCTTTAAATATTTCTCTTCTGCTTAGCGTTTTTTCTTCAAAGTCCTTATATTCTAACATATCGTTGTCCTTCCTATACAAAACTTCTCTTTGAGTCAAATTTTACCTGTAATTTCGAGATTTTACAATGTAAACGGAAACCTAAATCTTTTTCCCTACTCAAAAATCATTCTCTGGTCCAATAGCCAGCTAAGTGTGCTGTGCTATAATGAAAGCGTAGAAAACATGAAAAAGAAAAGAAATGGGGAATTTGTCATGAGAGAAATAAAATTATCCAAACCAATTAAAATATTCTTAAAAGTCATCCTTGCGCTTTCGCTGGTTACATTTGCAGACGAGATGGTTGGTGACTGGCTATCTGATTCTCTAGTTATCCTGCTTATCAGTTGGATTTTCCTTAGCTACAGAAATGTAGTGAAGTTTGTCTTGCCTTTTGCTCTTGCGGTAGGCTTTTTAGGTGAGGCGACACCTGACTTTTTGGTTCTTCCAATTCTTGGTGCCTTGGTTCTTTATTATATTTATGCCTTTAAAACACGTAAGAAAAAAGGGGCAGAAACAGGAATGCCTAAAATGTCGGATGAAAAAGAAATTCACTATAAGGAAGCAGGTCTTAGCGATTCAGAAATCAAAATTTTCCGTGAAACGATGGCATGTGCCCAAGCAAATATTAAGAAATGGGAAAAAAATGTGGCGAAAAATTCCAAACTTAAAGCGATTGATTTACGTACAGATGGGTTAAAAGGTGCAAAAGGGTTATTTAAAGAATTAGTAGACGAACCTAAAAAATTAATTTTTGCGGACAAATTTTTATATACACATCTTCCAAATATCGCTGATTTAACGGATAAATACGTTGAAATTGCGGAACATGAGATTAAAAATAAGGAAACCTATGCGACACTAGAAGAAAGTGCTGGAATCATTCAAGAGTTATCAAAACAAATTGCAGACGATTATACCACATTTGTTGCCGACGATTTAGAGGATATTCAAGTAGAAATCTCCATTGCCAAAAAGAACATAAAAGTGGATAATGTAGATAAGAATAATCCTGTTGAAGTGGCAGACGATTCTGACACTTCCAACTCTTAAATTGGAGGAATACTGATGACTGAAGAAAACACAAATCCAGTGGGACAGACTTCTGGCGAACCAACACAAAATAGTGTTTTAGAAGATTTATTGGCAAATCCTTTTAACACGCCACAAAAAGACGATTCTTTGACAAACACGCAAAAAAAGGAGCTCACAGAAATTCATGAACAAAGCGTTGCACCACGTGTTATTGACAAATTAACCCCTGAAAATCAACAAGCGGCGAAAAATCTAGCAACACAAATTGATGTAACAAATGCCCAAGCAGTCTTGCAATATGGTGCAAATGCTCAAACAAAGCTCAGTGAATTTTCACAATCTATGTTAAATCGTGTGCAGATGAATGAAGTAGGGCCTGTTGGTGATTCACTGACGGAATTAATGTTCAAGCTCAGTGAAGCCAACCCAGAGGAATTACGTGCTGGAGAAGGCAATATTTTCAAGCGTATGTTTGGTAAGGTGAAAGCCTCTATCTTTGAAATCACGCAAAAATATCAAAACATTGGCGCACAGATTGATAAGATTGCGATTAAATTAGACCGTGAAAAAGACGGTTTGATTAAGGATAATCAAATGCTCGATAATCTCTACAAGCAAAACTTAGATTATTTCAATGCGCTAAACATTTACATTGCAGCAGCTGAACTAAAAATGGAAGAACTTCGTGCGACAATTATTCCACAAGCTGTCGCTAAAGCAACCGAAACAGGCGATCAGATGGATACACAAGTTGTTAGCGACTATAATCAATTTTTAGACCGTTTGGATAAACGAACTCATGACCTTCGTCTTGCTCGTCAAATTACGATTCAACAAGCACCGCAAATTCGTTTGATTCAAAACACGAACCAAGCATTAGCTGAAAAGATTCAAACCTCTGTAAATACAGCGATTCCACTTTGGAAAAACCAAGTTGTGATTGCTTTGACCCTTTTAAAACAAAAAGATGCCGTCACCGCACAACGTCAAGTTTCTGAAACAACCAATGATTTATTAATGAAAAACTCTGAAATGTTAAAAATCTCAACCATTGAAACCGCAAAAGAAAATGAACGTGGCATTGTCGACATTGAAACCCTTCAAAAAACGCAAAACAATCTTATTGAAACGATTGAAGAAACCTTACGTATTCAACAAGAAGGAAAAGAAAAACGTCGTGCTGCTGAGCTCGAACTTGGTCACATGGAAGAAGATTTAAAACAAAAACTTTTAGAAATTAATGAAAAACAATAATAATTTTGAGTACCAGTTCTTTGGAGTTGGTACTTTTTTCAAGCGCAAAAAAAGAACCGAGATTCTCGATCATCTCGGCCCCAACATCTTTCGGAAGGTCTCAGTTAGTTTGATTGTTATATTACTCAACTATATGCAAAGTAATTTTTTTGAATTTCTTCGTGTTTCAACAATAATTTTGTTTCTAAGTCACACGTTACTTTTCGTTATGCTTTCTCTCATAGTTACAAGGTTGACTCAACCTTTACGGAGCTAGCTATTCAATTTTTAGTACATCCACATTATTCACTCGTTATCAGTTTCGTGGTATGACCTTTTGTTCTTTGTCTATTGGCAACTTGATTCACATCTAATTACTCGACTTTGAACTCAACCTGTTACGCAATCTTTTTCCGAAGCAATTACTCTTTTTATGGAACACTACATCCGTCCATTCTTGCGCATTCACTATTTTCAGGATTTTTGCGTTTACTTCGCACATAATGAATGAAGGTGTTTCTTGTTACTCATTGGTTGTTTACTCTATCTACTTACCTATCGAGAAATTCATCAATCTAACTGTACTGCCTCCTTCCTTATGAATCTATAATACATCATTTTGAATCCGTTTTCAAGAGAAAAGCGTTAAATATTCCAATTTTTTATTATTTGTTTTTAATCTTTATTTCACAATAAATACTCGACTATACCAATTTTGTATGAAAAGCAAAAAAGACTGAGAAATTCTCAGCCTACTTAACAAACATCGCATCGCCAAAACTAAAGAAACGATACCCTTCTTCAATCGCATGTTGATACGCAGTCAATACCAATTCACGCCCCGCAAAAGCAGAAACCAACATAACTAACGTTGATTTTGGCAAATGGAAATTCGTTGAAAAAGCATCCACCACTTTGAACTCATAGCCTGGGTAAATGAAAATATCCGTCCACCCAGAATCTGCCTTAATTTCTCCACCAAACTTGCTGCCAATCGTTTCCAAGGTACGAATCGAAGTCGTTCCTACTGCAACAATGCGCTTGCCGCTTGCTCGAACTTCATTTAAGATGCCTGCACTTTCCTTAGATAGCGAGTAAAATTCGCTGTGCATTTGGTGGTTATCCACATCCTCCACACTGACAGGGCGGAAAGTCCCAAGCCCCACATGAAGGGTCAAATACACTAATTTCACCCCTTTTTCTTCAATCTTCTTTAATAATTCCTTTGTAAAGTGAAGTCCCGCTGTTGGTGCGGCTGCTGAACCTGGATCTTTCGCATAAACGGTTTGGTAGCGGTCTGGATCCTCCAAGCGCTCATGAATATAAGGCGGTAAAGGCATTTCACCTAAGCTTTCTAACACCTCTAAGAAAATTCCTTCGTAAGAGAACTCGATAATTCTGCCACCATGTTCTAGCTCTTCTTTGACAACTGCCGTTAAACGACCATCCCCAAAGGAAATTTTTGTCCCAACTTTTGCACGCTTTGCTGGCTTAATAAGCGTTTCCCATGTATCGCCCTCAAGATTGGTTAAAAGCAATACTTCTAAATGCCCGCCAGTATCAGGCTTTTCTCCATACAAACGAGCTGGTAATACCTTTGTATCGTTCATGACTAAAGCGTCACCCGCATTTAATTCATCAATTATTTCATAAAAATGCTTATCTTGCATTTCTCCAGTTTCTTTATCTACTACCAAGAGCCTTGAGCTCGCACGGTCTTTTAAAGGTGTTTGTGCGATTAACTCCTCAGGTAACTGAAAGTCAAAATCTTCTGTTGATAATCCCACGTTTCTCTCCTCTTTCTATCATTCATTCAACATTGGCTATTTTAGCACAAAAGAACCCTGTTGCGAAACATTTGAAGAAAAGGAAAAGGAAGCCTATACTTTAATTCATTAATGAAGAAAAAAGAAAGTGGGGATTTATATGACCGTTCAATCCATTCATCATGTTTCATTACTGACACGACATAATCAGCTAAACATTGATTTTTATACCAAAGTTCTTGGCTTGCGTATGGTGAAAAATACCGTAAACCAAGACAATACTCGCATGTACCATTATTACTATGGTGATTATGCAGGACGTCCCGGAAGTGTGGTCACTTTCTTCCCCGTGCCACGTTTGGGGCATCGCTACGACAATGACGCTTATTTTGAAACAGTCAGCTTACAAATTCCTGAGGGTTCTTTAAATTATTGGAAAAAGAGATTGAACCATTTTTCCGTTCCCTTTACTGAAAGTGAGCATGCTTTGACACTACAAGACCCTGATAATGTCACTCTTATCTTGACTGAAACAGCTACACCTGCCTTAGAGGAGGAGTTTTCTGTAAAAAATGAGATTCCAAAAGAATTTCAAATTACCGCGATTCAATCAACTGAGTTACATGTGGCAAATTTCAATCAAACAATTCAATTTTTTGAAAGCTTTTTAGATTGGAAAAATAAAGATGGATATTTTTACTTAAAGAATAATCAATGGATAAAAATTCTCCCAAGTAATACGACGGAAAATTCAAGAAATGGCAGAGGAAGCATGGACCATATTGCTTTTGCAGTAGCAGATGAGGAAGAATTGAAACAACTCCATGAAAAAGCAAAAAAACAAGGCTGGGAAATCGAAAAGTTAGTCTCTCGTGGGTACTTCAAATCCTTATACATTCGTGAACCGGGTGGACATTTAAGAATCGAATTTGCGACGATGAACCCGGGCTTTTCGATAGATGAACCTTTGGAAACCTTAGGAGAAAGTTTTGCCTTACCTCCATTTTTAGCACCAAAACGAGAAGAAATTTTAGAAAGACTTTACCCTTTTGAATAAAAATATGTCTACATAATTTTGTTCTTATTGAATGAAATTATGTAGAACAAAAAACATTAAATAGCCATATATTCCGACAGACCAGGGCTTTAATAGAAGAATCAAAACAAAGAAATCTTTAAATTTCATGCCAGACATTCCAGCAACTAAGCAGGCAATATCATCTGGACCAAAAGGAACCAAGAAGGTTAAAATCAATAGTTTTTTGACATTCTTATGCCCTTCAGTCATCATCTTGTCGAATTTTTTGAAATTTTTCTCAGAAAGTAGCAACTTCACTACCCCTCGCCCATAGTGTCGCACCATGAAAAAGGCAGCGACTTCTCCGAGAATTAGCCCGATGTAGCTATAAATCAGACCATAAACTGGGCCAAACAATAACATGCCTACAACCGTAGATATTCCACCAGGTAAAATGGGAACCAATACCTGAACAAATTGAATAAAGATGAAGAGAGCTATCCCGCCGTCCCCAAATTGTTCGATATAATTTTGTAAACTCTCTGTCGTGTGAAAAATACCTAGGTGAATCGCATAAATCACTAACCCAACGAGTGCTGAAAGTCCGAAAATTGGGAGGCATTTCAATAGGAATTGAATTGTTGATTTTATTTTTTCGTTTGACATTTTTTTCACCTTCTTCTTTTTCTTCACTTTATTTTATCATTTTCAACTCAACTTGACCTTTTTCATCTATCTTTACACTTGTTATCAAAAATGATATAAATTATGAAATTTTCAAAGAATCTATCTCAACCATTCGCTTTTTTTCAGAAAAAGTAATATATTATAACTTATGCTATAAAAATACGAATTGAAAGAAGAATGTTTATGAAAGAAACACCCTCAACCAGTCACTCCATTTTCACAAGAGATTTTTTTGATATAGCTCTTGTAAATTTCCTAGTTATGTTAAATTTTTACAGTATGCTCGTCACTGTTGGTCCTTACGCTGTGGATACCTTTCATGCAAGTAGTGCTTCCGCTGGGTTAGTTGCGGGAATTACCGTTATCGGGTCCTTACTCGCACGGTTATCAAGTGGTTATCTCACAAACAAATTTGAAACAAAACACCTTTTATTATTCGGATTAATTCTCATGCTACCAGTCATGGCAAGTTATCTTGTCACTCCTTCCGTTACCGTTTTACTTATCATTCGTTTCCTAAATGGGATTGCTATTGGTTTAATCGGAACAGTTACAAACACGGCAGTTATTCTCTTATTTCCACCAGATAGACGTTCAGAAGGTATCAGCTATTTTAGCTTGAGTACAATTTTAGCCACAGCGATTGGCCCATTCTTTGGACTTCTCCTTACGCAACTTGTTAGTTACAAAATTCTATTTCTTGTAGAAATTGCGATTAGTATTTTAGCACTTATTTTTGCTACTATGATTCACGGGGATACGATTAAATTTAAAACTGTACACCATGAAGGACAAAAATTATCGATTCGTCATTTTGTCGAACCAAAAGTTTTCGGACTTGCTTTTGTCGTTTTAGTCGTAGGTTTAACCTACGCTAGCTTACAATCGAACTTAGCGCTATTTATGAAATCAATCGGATTGGAACAAATTTCTAGTTATTTCTTTTTATTCTATGCTGCTATTATTTTTGTTAGTCGCCCTTTCACTGGACGAATTATGGATTCTAAGAATGAAAACTATATTGCTTATCCATCACTTGTCTTACTTGCGATTGGCTTATTTGTTTTAAGTAATATGCACCATGCGTGGGTAATGCCGATTGCCGCTATTCTCATCGGTGCTGGATTTGGGAATTTTCAATCAACTACCCAAAGTGCCATTGCAAACTTTGTGGAACCTCATCGACTAGGGCAAGCTAATTCAACGTATTTCATTTTCTTTGATATTGCATTAGGCTTTGGTCCTTATCTGCTTGGAATTATCGAACCTTTCTTAGGCTATCGTCATTTATTCCTAGCAATGTCTGGAGTAGCAGTTGTTTCTATCTTCCTTTATTACTGGGCACACGGTAAAAGTGTGACAGCCTCTGAAAAAATTAAGTAGCACACCACACTGAGCGGTTTCGATTGCTCGGTGTTTTTTGTCTTTACATCACTAAAGACTGATTTTTCTTCTGTTCGCTTTCATTTCTCTAGTTATTTGTTATAATTCATATATATCAAGGAGGAAATGACAATGTTTTTAGATTTTTTACAAGTAACAATTGTTTTTGCAATTGGTCTTTTGATTGCAAACATTGTTGCATTAGCTATCACTCGAAAGATGAAACGATTCATTTTTTCAACAATTATTGAACTTATTTTTCTAGGTGGATTTTTATACATGGTACTGCCTGCAAAAAATCTCTCCACTTTAATCGGTCTGAATTTATTTCTAGGTCTTATCGCTACAGCACTTAATTTTTTGATTTACGGCTATGTCGTTGACCATGTAAAAGTATTTTCAGCACATGCCCAACAAGGCACTACTTTTAGAAGTAATACCCCTTTTCTAAAAAAATATGTGAAAATGGTCGGTGTTTTTGGTGGATTGCTCCTTGTGCTCATCATTGCCAGCAGTGTCACACGTATTACAAGTATCCGATCGGTCTATAAAACCATGCCACTGAAAATCGAGGAAAAATCAGAGCTATTAACCTCTACTAAGGATATGCCGATTGCAATTGCGCCAGATACGGCAAAACGCAAAATGCAACAAAAATTCAGTGTCATTCCTAACTCCAATATGTATCAGCTAGACGGAATTACCGCACAAGTGGTCAATGGGAAATATGTCTACGTTGCTACCGTTGAATTTACTGGGTTCTGGAAATGGTTAAAAAATCGTGATGTTCCCGGTTACTTTATCATCAGTGCAACAGACATTAGCGCACAACCTGAATTTATCGAAAAACCATTGAAATATACACCAAGCGCCTTTTTTAACTATGACGCTGGTAGAAAAATCTATGCGGCTTTCCCAACCTATGCTTCTACAGGTCGGATTAATTTAGAAATTGATGAAAAAGGAACGCCATTTTACGTCCAAACACTTTATAAAGAATACGGAATTAGTGGGCGGATGCACTTTAACGAATTTAAAACAGCAGTCTTGAACGCTAAAACGGGTGAAGTCAATCTATACGATTCTGCAAAAACGCCTAAATTTGTAGATGCGCCAATCACTTCGGCTGCTGCCAACGAAATGAACGAATATTTCGGACGCTATGAAAACGGCTGGTGGAATCAGACCATGTTTGGATCAAAACAAAATGTGAAACGACCAACTGAAAATGGCATTTACTCTGCTGGAAAAATCACGCCAATGATTGATACCAAAGGACAACTAACGTATTTCACAGACTTTACAAGTAGCAATAGCGATCAGGATTCCGCACTTGGCTACTCACTGATTAATGCTCGTACAGGTCAATTAACTTACTATCGGGATTCTAAGAGCGGAATTATGGATAGTGATGGGGCAATTTCTATTGCAGATAAGATTTATCCAGAAAAGAAATGGAATGCGGAAATGCCAATTCTTTACAATATTGACGGAACACCAACATGGATTATTTCGCTCCTCGACTCAAAAGGAATCTTCAAGAAATATGTTTATATTGATGCCGTCGATAATGATATTGTCGTCGATGCTGACTCTGCTCAGGAAGCCCTAGATGACTATAGAAATGAACTTGTGACAAAGGGTAGTAATAATCACTCGACCGACCCTGCAACGCTTAAGGAGATAACTGGTGAGATTTATCGGGTAGCTACAGTAACACAAGACGATACCACTGTTGTTAGCTTCGTTCTAAAGGGACGAGGAACCGTATTCCACATTTCAGCACTCAATCAACCAGATGCTATCTTCTTACAAGCGGGCGATAAGGTTTCATTTAAGGCAAATATCTTAGACAAAGCAAAATCAGCTACCATTGATGAAATGGAAATCTTAGGATTTAACCAATAATCAAACGAGGCTGGGACAATAAGTTCTAGTTCACCAAAATAAATAGACCAGAAAATCGAAATTTGATTTTCTGGTCTGTTTTTCTCTATGTATCTAGATTTTACTGATAATTCGCTGCCAGTTTT
>JAISJD010000044.1 GCA_031261705.1 Lactobacillales bacterium | reverse complement strand
CTGAGATTCTTTGAATTTGTAAGACATCCATACAAAAAGAGGTACATAAAAAGGGAACTTCTTCGTTACGACACCAATTATTACAATAAAAATCAGCTAAAACGGCATCTACTTCTTCTCGTAAAATATATTCCGAAGAGGTTTGTTCCTCTTCGTTTACCCTATCGAGCATTTTCCTAATTAGTAATATTAAATAACTTGACTCAAAATATTTGAAAGTTGGCATTTGTTCCTGAATAATAAAGATACGGAAATGGTCGATTGGAACACTCTTATATTTTGTTTCCTAGGAACAACTTCATCATACAATTTTTTTATAAATTTGTGTTTGTCATGTCATAAACGGTCGATTTTTTGTCATGAATGACCTCGCCTAACCATTTATGACAAAAAATCGACCGTTTATGATATTTCGTGCTATTTGTTCTCAATTTTCACTAGAATTAGAATGATAAAGTCATATAAGATGATAAATAACATTAGACATCTTTTTTTGATGGAATGGTTTATTCCTATTTGTCTTTGCTTACAAATTATTTTTCAAACCAATTATAATATCGTCTTAATCTAGTTTTTGATACAATTCAATTAATGGGGAGCGCACAGACTGAAAAATAGTGATTAACTCATTATTGAATTCCGACCCAAAAATCTAGAAGTTGGATTTCCCATCAATTCTTCACAAAAAAAAATAAAAAACTATCTATTTTAAAATTATCAGTCTCATAATCCTTAAAACCTTTAATTGCTTTATGAAACTGTGCAATAATTTATACTGAAAAATTCATCATATCAATTTCTTCTCTACTTAAATCGTAACTAGAATATCTAATTTTTTCACCGTCTAAAGTATAATAAATTTTCATACGTCTCACTCCTCAAAATTTGATAGAGAAATTATAACACTGATTTCATTTTTGATTGTCTGTATTTTTGCTAGCTAACTGGAAAAAATAAGTGACGTCACTTATTGACTTTTTTTCTTTCCTGTGGGGTCGTTCTTATGTCATAGGTTACAGCTGGTTTGAACTTAGACAGTTGCTATCCAAGAAAAAAGTGTGTTAGGCGAGGAAAATACTGACCCCTCCCATAGAAGCATCACACTCAATAATTTTGCATTAGGGAGTGGGCTAACTTATTCTTGCAATTTAGGAATAAAATCTTTATGAATATTATATTAGTCAACTCTATATATAACGTAAAATAATTATTTGTTATGTAACTATAAGTTTAAAGTATATGTAACAAGTCAATCCTTACACAATAAAGAAATAGCCTTACTAAAATGATAATACCCCCTAAAGTTAGACCCAAAAATCTAACTTTAGAGGGTATTATCATTTTGAAGTCACCCCAAAAAGTTAGACTTTTTGGGGTGACTTCATTGTTTTATTTGATTAACCAAATAAATATTTAAGTAGTTCGATTACTGCTTCAATTCCCATAGCAACCAATTCTTCTTTATGTGCTAGAATGTATTGGAGTGCTTTATAACCGTATTTAGTTGCTAATTCAACGATTGTTGCCCACATGGTTCATACCTCCCTTCAAATTTTAGTAACAATATCCAGATTATTTAGATTAGCTAAATAAACGTTTGATTAGTTCGATTGCTGCGCTGATTCCCATTGCGATTAATTCATCTTTATGTGCTAAGACATAATTTAAAGCTGAAGTTCCAATTGCTTTTGCTACTGCTACGATTGCTGCCCACATAGTAATTTCCTCCTTTATGTTTGATTTTTATATTGAATGGATAACTGGGGTTCCCCCAATTTTTGAATGAGTCCAACTTTGTCGCTACGCCCATAACGACTGTTGTCTACATGCTTTCTTTTTCTAAATCCTTTTCAAATCCACCGACAGGAAAGGGATTAGCTAAATAAACGTTTGATTAGTTCGATTGCTGCACTGATTCCCATTGCGATTAATTCATCTTTATGCGCTAAGACATAATTTAAAGCTGAAGTTCCAATTGCTTTTGCTACTGCTACGATTGCTGCCCACATAGTTCATACCTCCTTTCAATTTTTCTAGTTTGCATTAAGCAAACAATAATTTTAATAATGCGATTGCTGCGCTAATGCCCATTGCGATTAACTCAGACTTGTGTGCTAGCACGTATTGAATTGCTTTCGTGCCTAGCTTAGTCGCTGTTGCTACGATTGTTGCCCACATGGTTCATTCCTCCTTTTCGTTACGTCTTTGTAACTGCTTACAATGTGATTATAGTAGGGTTTCAATCACTTTTCCTTAGATTTTCTCAAATGATATTTAGTAAATCTTTTTTTGTTATTGAAAGATTTTTTTGATCATTGAAAAAGAGTTGAAATTCCTTTTTAAAAAAGTCGATTGAAAGCGTTTACTAAAATTGTCATTAAAAGAACTTTTTGTAAAAACTTTTAATTTCAAAAAAATAAACTGCATTCTTCTTCTCTTTATTTTTTAACAACAGACAATTAGATTTAATAAATTTAAAAAATCCCTTGATATATAAGAAAGAACAGATTTTTTTATTTTTCAAAATAATGAAAAATATTTACTTTAATTGGAACGACCCTTGCCACTATTTCTCAACAAAAAACCCCACCTATTGAAAATAGATGAGGTAAGGATTGTTTAGTTATATAATCAATATAACTATTACTAAATCGGTATGAGGTTTGGGTTGGCTAAGACAATTTGCCTTAATTCTGCTCGTGTTAACGTGTTCTTTTATCCAAACAAGTATTTAAGTAGTTCGATTGCTGCGTTGATTCCCATTGCGATTAATTCATCTTTATGAGCTAATACATATTGGATTGCTTTGTAACCTAATTTAGTAGCTAATGCAATAATTGTTGACCACATAGTTTTCTCTCCTCTTCTTCGCTTTTTTGTAATCGATTACAATGTAAGTATAAGAGGTTCCTAGTGGATTTTCTGCACATTTCCGTAAATGACAACCGCTACTTCTTCTTTTCTAATTGTCTAAATTTTTTTAGCGTTCAATCACTCACAAAAATTCTTTATTTGTTGAAATAAATCTTTAAAAATTTCTATCTCCTATTAAATAGACTTATTATTCAATTTTCTGACAATAAACTTTTCCAATAGTACTTGAGAAAAGCGGTTCAAAAAAGAAACACCTATCATTTAGATGCCCCCATAGATATAAACCTTGATAATCGTTGAGTGAAAATTACTGATTATCCAAAAATTTTAGATAGTATTTAGGGTTGAAATAACGCAATATAAGCCATTCGTAAGAAAAAAACAGTCCTCTTGCTATTCATTTTTTCAACAAAAAACCCCATAAAACCAAAAGTTCCATGAAGTTTCACCTTATATTTCCTCCTCAATCCGTCCCTTACAAAACAGCAAGCCTTGAATGATTCGTTCTTTTTTCTCGTCGGTTAGTCGGTAAAGCGGCACACTAATGCTAAGCGCCCCGTAGATTTTACCTTTTTTCACTAGAGCAACGCCGATACAATAGACGGAGTCCTCGTTTTCTCGATTATCCACCGCATAGCCGAGCTTTTGGACGGTCTGAATCTCCTTTTCAAAAGCTTTTTTGTCGGTAATCGTGTGGGTAGTGAGAGGTTCAAGGGTGGTTTTCTTCATATAGGTACGAATTTCTGAAGCAGATTTACTCGCAAGCACGGCTTTGCCCATTGCTGAGCTATACAGGCGCACTGTTTCACCGATTCTTGAACGGAGATGAACGACTTCGGTCGAATCCATCTTCTGTATATACATCATATAATCGTTTTCCTCGACCCCTAGATGCACCGTTTCACCGATTTCCTTCAGCAAACTCTCCATATAAGGATGAACGATTGCTTCAATGCTAAATTGTGCGCTGGCTTTTTCCCCATACCCAATCAGACGCCCACCCATTGAATAGCGGTTAGACTCGTTTTCCTTTTCCACTAGGTGATAGTACTGCATCGTCTGTAAAATCTTCGATAAGGTCGACTTTGTCAGTGCCAAGTCACGCACCATATCCGTTGCGGTTGGAGCTTGCTTACTATCACGGAGATAATCAAGGATTTCGATGGCTTTCACGAGAACGGAACCGTATGTTTTTTCTTTATTTTCAGGCATAACGTCATTTCTCCTTACTGAAAAGTCAATTTTGTTTATTCAAACTCTTTGGCAAACAAAATTTTGGTGTATTGCTCAAACTCATCAAAAGCTACGTCATTATCCTCATTCGTCAGCACGGCGGTAATGTTTTTTAAGGAATAAAAAACATTGAAATCTTCCTTGTTAAATTTCGAAGAATCTACTAATAGATATTTTTCTCGTGCGGCATCAAATGCCAGATGTTCAGTCGTTCCTTCAGCCAGCTTCGTTGTCATAATATGATCCTCGTTAATTGCGTTTGCACTGATAAAGGATTTTGCAAAACGGAGCTGACGAATATTTCTTTCTGCCAATTCTCCATAAAATGCCCCTGTTTTTTTTCGAAACTCTCCACCTGTGAGAAAGAGCTGCCCTTCCTCAAGTTTGTTATCCAAGATAAGAAAGACGGGTAGGCTATTTGTCACCACATGGACATTTTGAAAGTCCATCGCCTTTGCTAACATCTCAATCGTAGTCCCCGTTCCTAAAAATAACGTATCTCCTTCTTGAATTAGCGACAAAGCACAGCGAACAATTTCATTTTTTTCCGCCACATGAATGACTTTCTTCTGCTCATGTGTAAGCTCTAGTCCGGTATATTTTTGATAGCTTTGCGCACCTCCATGCACTCGCTTTAATCGTCCTGCTGCCTCTAATTCATCTAAGTCACGGCGCACCGTCATATCGGAAACCTGAAGTTCCTCTACAATCTCTGAAACCATGATTTTTCCTTGTTTTTCAAGTAATTTTATAATCTGATTCTGTCGTTCCTGCTTCTTCATTTTTCGTCCTCCCGTCCCTTGGTTCACTCAACGGAATCTTTCTAATTTTTACTCTAAGTATACCATGAAATTTAAGCTTTTGTTTACTTTTTGTTTGTTTAAACATTTTAAAATTTATTCAAAATATTGACAAAATAAAAAGGCTTCCACCTTTCAGAACAGAATGCAGAAGCCTTTGTTTTTAAGTTTTTTAGTTGAAACTCTTATTCTTTATATTCAAATAAATCATCAAATCAAAAATTAATTTTAGTCCCAAGAGGAAAATTAAAAGAAAACTGATATTTGCATAGAATGTTGGGAATAAGAATCCTTTGCTGGTTCCAGCGATTGACAGCAAGGTTTCCGTATTATAATTATTTATTGGGAATAAATAAAGGAGTTTATTCAGCATCCCGTCCTTAAATAATTTAAGGAGTGCAAGAGGGAGTGCAAAGATTCCCAATGAAATCGCTAAAGAACTAAACGTGGTTTTCGTCATAGAGGAAATGAACAACGTCGTTCCTACGATAAAGAGTACCCCAAATAGTTGAACAACCAATGAAAGAAGCTCTACTTGCAACTGGTTGAGTTCAGCTGGAAATGAAAATAAATTTAACGAAAAATTCGTCTGAATACTCACGTCCCACCCGCTAAATCCTTTATTATAGAAGAAGAACATCGCAAATGAAATCACTTGAATCAGTAAAAAGAGTCCTACTGAGACCATCGTTGAAGCAATGATTTTTGCTCTCGTTAATTTTGTTCTTCCATATTTCGTGGACAGCAGTAATTGATTGATATTTCTTGAAGATTCCCCAGAAAAAACTGACGAACAGACAAGAATGGTTAAAAGACAACTGACGAAAAATAGACTTCCTGTTACTTTATAGAAATCGTCCCAACGAACATAATTTCCAATCGTTAACCCTTTTTTAAAGAAAGGAAACCCAATCTCTTTTATTTTTTTCAAAGAAATTTGATTCATCGAGAGCTTTTTCCCATTTTCCATCGCTTTATTCATTTTAAGATAGACATCTTCCCCTTGAGGAAAGAAGGCATCCGCAATATTCGAAGAGAATAAGTCAAACGGTCGTTTCTCGGGTTCTTTTTTCTGATAGTCTTCGATATATTTCGATAAAATATCTTCTACTTTTTGATCGTCAAAGTTTCCTGCATAGAGGATAGATTTATTTTCATATAATTCTGATACCCCTTTTTCTTCATTGTGTTTCTCTGTCAAACTCAATTGAGAATAATGATAGCCAACAAAAAAGATGCCTGCTAAAGCAAATACTGTAAGAATAGAAAGTCCAACAAATAGTTTATTTTTAATCATTTTATCTATTTCAAATTTAATCATTGTTTTCATTTTCCTCTCTAAAATAGTATAGATATAAATCTTCCAATGTAGGAGCGACTTTCTTCGCGTTCGGTACTGGAGACTCTTTTGATATAATCCTTAAAACCGTGCCGTCCTCTGAGTGTTTTTGATTACTAACAATATGATGCATGGTCACACTGTTCACCTCTCGGCTTTCAAATACACCTTCCCATACACAATCATCAATCACTTCGACCAATTCGGAAGCCACCCCGCGATTGATGATTTTGCCTTTTCTTAAGATAATGATTTCATCGGCAATATATTCAACATCTGACACAATATGCGTTGAAAGAATAATAATCTTTTCATCTGATAACGAGCTAATCAAGTTTCTGAAACGCACTCGCTCTTTTGGATCCAATCCAACTGTTGGTTCATCTAAAATTAATACTTTTGGATTATTAATCATCGCTTGAGCAATGCCCAGTCTTTGTTTCATTCCACCTGAATAATTTTTAATTTTTTTCTTTGTTTCGTTTTCAAGCCCCACAAGCTTTAAAAGTTCCGTACATCTCACTTTCGCTTCTTTGACTTTTAAGCCTTTAAGAGAAGCCATATATAACATGAATTTCAACCCTGTAAACTCTGGATAATACGAGAAATCTTGCGGAAGATAACCTAACACTTCATGAAATTTTTCAGGTTCTTTTGAAATATCCCGATTATCATAGTCTATCCGCCCACTGGTTGCCTTTTTAATTCCACAAATGATTTTGAATAAGGTCGTTTTCCCTGCACCATTTGCACCCAGCAGACCATAAACACCAGGTGTCAATTTTTGTGAAATATCATCAAGAATGATATTCTCCCCATATTTCTTTGTCACATGCTTAAATTCTAACAGCATTTTTTTCCCTCTTTTCTTTTTTTAATAAATACCATTAAACAGAACTCTTATGAAAATGATTACAAAACATCTGTTTAATTAGTTCTTTTACACCGATAAAAATTGAGTCGAATAATTTAAAATACTTTGATCATGAGAAATAGTTATTATAGTCATATCATCATTGGAATAGATAAAATCCAATATTTGTTGTTTACTAGATTCATCTATATTGCTAGTGGCTTCATCGAGAAGCAATATCTTAGGCTGTTTGATAAGCGCTCTCGCTAGGCCAATTTTTTGTTTTTGTCCTCCTGATAAATTATTTCCATTTTCGTATAAATACATACTTAAATCATTTTTTCTATTGATTTTATCACATAATTATATTATTATATTTTTGTAAAGATTTCAACATGATGTTTTATTAATTGTTTTATTAATTGTTTTATTAATTTTATAAGGAGGAAGTATCAACGAAAAAATTAGATGAACAAAAGAAAGCAGCTGTTGTTAGAGGATTAGGTCGACAATGGAAGTGCTTAACAACCGATTAGAAAAGTAGTTGGCATGCAACATATGGCGGAGCGCTTAAACTTGCTACTTCGCACACGCAAAAATATCCAGGACATAAAGTCACAGTATATATAGTGTAGTAGAATTTTCTAACTAAAAAAAATTTTTAGTGTATAATAAATTAATTGCCTTACCGCAATTAATTTATGGCTACATAGAAACGAAAAAAAGATAGGTTTTTTCATAGTCACATAGCTCTGTAGGGAGAGGACGGACAAAAAATGAATAAAGTAAAAATTAGTGATAGAGAACTAGAGGTTTTAGAGATTCTTTGGCGCTCAGATAAAGCATTGACCGCAAAACAAATCTCTGAAGAAGAACCTCATTTAGTCATTAGCACTATTCAGTCAACACTAAAAAAATTGATGAAGAAAGAACTCATTAAAGTGGACGATATTATTTATAGCGGAACTGTTTTAACAAGAGCTTACACCACTTGTACCAGCCGAGAAAGTTTTGTCTTAAGTCAATATCAAAATTTAAAATTTTCTAAATTATTATCTCTTTTTCTTGGACAACAATCAAAAGAAAACTTAGGTTCTGAATTAGATAAGATTGAGGAAATACTTAAAAATAAAAGAAAAAATTTATAGGGGTAGTTTGAAATGCATCTTTCTTTTTTTTCAATTTTTACCAGAATGATGATTAGTACAGTTACATTTTTATTTTTATATTTTTCTATTAAAAGATTCAATAAAAATAAAATTTTTAACTTGTTGATTCTTGCCATACTTTTTTCTTCATCCGTTGCTTTTGCTGATAGTGTAAACGGTATGGAAATTGATTCTCTTTCGTATTCTATTGATGTTCGCTCGTATGTCATAGGGTGGAAATATAAAACATGGAATGGTTGTCTATATAAAAGACAATACAATTATTCAACAAAGCGCTGGATTGGTGAATGGATAGTCGCTAATTCCTAATATGAAAATTATTAAGACCTCTTAGAATCATTGCTAAATCAATGTTTTTAAGAGGTCAAAAGCTATATTTTCATCTATTTTTTAAAATAATTCTCAAACCAATCCCTTGGAAATTATTCTTCTATTAAGCCCAATCCCCATTTCCATATCCATATCATCGGTCAATGGCTCCAACTTAGCCCCACAAATCTCACAAAAACGTGTTTTCATTTCTTTCCACCTTGTAATACCTCAAAATAATAACATTTATTTTCGATTATAATTATAACAGTTTTCAAATATTAATAAATCACAAAAAGAAAGCACCCACAAAGAAAAATCTTCATGCGTGCTTTACAAGGAGTTTTGAAACGAAAAAAATTAAGTTGGTTGGTATACATAGAATTTACCATGAATTTCTTAATTGAACCTTAACAGAAATTATTTTTTTAATTCCACCACAAAGGCTTGCCATGGAGATAGGGGAATATCCGTCAAGCTTTGCGGAGTGGACTCATTTTCAATTAAGATAGTTCCGTAGTTTCCGTCATAACTAAATGGGTGTTCCTCATTGGAGAAGTTCGTGACAACGAGCCATTCTTTCCCTTCATAGAGACGTTTGTAAGCAAAAACCTCGTCTACGGTATCAAGTAATTCAAAGTCACCCCAAACCACGAGTGGATTTTCTTTGCGAAGCTGAATCAATTTTTGATACGTATGGAAAACCGAGTGTTCATCTGCTAGATTTTCTGCCACATTGATTTCTTTATAGTTCGGATTGACATGGAGCCACGGGGTACCCGTCGTAAAACCAGCGTTGTCACTAGCATCCCACTGCATAGGCGTCCGTGCATTGTCACGCCCCTTGGCATTGATACTCGTCAAAATTTCTTCTTTCGTGTAGCCAAGTGCTAGACGTTCTTCATATAAATTAATCGATTCAATATCGTCAATTTCTGACACGTCACTAACAGGAGTGTTCGTCATGCCGATTTCTTCGCCCTGATAAATATAAGGCGTACCCTTTAGCATGTGAAGTAAAATCGCTAGCATTTTGGCACTCTTTTCACGATATTCCTTGTCATTGCCCCAGCGTGACACGATTCTTGGTAGGTCATGATTGTTCCAAAACAGTGAGTTCCAGCCCTCATGCCCCAGTTCGTTTTGCCATTTTGCAAAGACTTTTTTCAAAGCAGAAACTTTCAGCGGTTGAAGATCCCATTTTGATTTACCCGGCACCTCGTCTAAGCCGCTATGCTCAAACTGAAAGACCATAGAAAGCTCGTTACGTGCAGGGTTGGAATATAATTTCGCAATTTCAGGTGTGGCACCCCAAGTTTCGCCAACCGTCATGACATCATACTTCTCTTGTCCAAAGGTCGTCGTGTGCATTTCTTTCAAATACTCATGTAACTTGGGTCCATTGCCTGTAATTTCTTCATCTGGAATTTTGCCAATTAGGTCAATCACGTCCATACGGAATCCGCCAATCCCCTTATCTAGCCAGAAATTCATCATGTCATAAACTTCCTGACGAACCTTTTCATTTTCCCAATTCAAATCGGGCTGTTTCTTACTGAATAAATGCAGATAATATTGACCGCTCGCTTCATCAAATGCCCAAGCTGTGCCTGAAAATGCAGAACCTAGACTGTTTGGCACGTCACTATCCACGGGGTCACGCCAGATGTAGTAGTCACGATAGTCGTTATCTTTCCCCTTTTTCGCCTCGATAAACCAAGCATGTTCGTCTGATGTATGGTTCACCACCAAGTCCATGATAATCTTAATCCCACGTTTTTCTGCCTCTACCAAAAGCTCCTCCATATCCGCCATGGTGCCGAACTCGTCCATGATGTCTTGATAGTCGCTAATGTCATAACCATTATCATCATTGGGTGATTTGTAGACAGGGCTTAGCCAAATGCCTGTAATCCCAAGCGTTTGCAGATAATCTAGGCGTGAAATAATCCCTTGTAAATCACCAATCCCATCGCCATTGCTATCTTGAAAGCCTCTCGGATAAATTTGGTAAAGCACCGCCGTTTGCCACCACTTTGTTTCTGTTATTGTCATAAATTTCCCTCCGCTCGATAGTGTCACGTAACACCTATCCATTTTAAAGACAGAATACCATCAATGAACCTCCAACGCAAGCGTTTTCCTCTGCTATTTTAAAAATGATTTCAAAATAGTGAGAAAATTATGAGAGAAAACTTATTCTAAAAGCCAAAAATTTACTCAAATTTTACATAAAGGAAATATAAATCGTCCTACACATCTAGTACAATAGTAGTGTTGAGGAGTTCAACTTTTATTCGTCCTAAATTGAAAAGTAAGGAGTGTCGCTTTATGAAAAGGGTTCCATGGAAAACCACAATCTTTGCACTCGCTCTTGCAGCAAGTTTTACGGTGGTTGTTCCACAAGTGAAGGCAGAAAGTGCCGCAGATGCCCCAGCAATTATTCAACCCGAAAAACCAAACGGGAAGAAGATATTATTTGATAATACGCATGGGCAGACAGCTGGCGCAGCAGATTGGGTCATTGACGGTGGGTTTTCTGACTTTGCAAATGCTTTAGGAAGTGAGGGGTATTACGTAACAGAGCTTAGAAAAACAACCCCCATTAACTTAGCAGATATCAATTCCTATGATGTTTTTGTTATCCCAGAGGCAAATATTCCATTCAAACAAAGTGAGCAACAAACGATTGCAGACTATGTGGCAAATGGCGGAGCAGTATTTTACGTTGCAGATCACTACAACGCAGACCGTAACAAAAATCGTTTAGATTCTGGAGAAATTTTTAATGGTTATCGTAGAGGTGCCTATGAAGATATTACAAAGGGTATGTCTATGGATGAAAAAAATTCCACAGCAATGACTGGGGTAACGAGTAGTGACTGGCTCAGTGAAACCTTTGGCGTGCGTTTTCGTAGCAATGCCATTGATAACATTGAAAATGCTGGCAATATGATTATTGACCACTCACTGGGTATTTTAAGTAATGTTCGCTCAGTCGCTTTACACGCCGGAGCAACACTTGCCATTACTGACTCAAAGGTAGCACATGGACTTGTCTATCTTCCAGATGGGCTAAGTAGCGCAAATAAATGGAGTAGTGCCGTAGACCAAGGTGTTTATAACGGTGGTGGAATTGACGAAGGTCCTTACATTGCGATTAGTAAACGTGGTGCTGGAAAAGCGGCATTTTTAGGAGACTCTTCTCTAATCGAGGATGCGTCACCTAAATACAAAAACGAAGAAACAGGCGGCACTAAGAAAACTTATGACGGATATAAAGAACAAGACGACGCAACACTTCTAGCTCAACTAATGAATTGGCTAGGAACAGATGAATCTTATACGAATTTTGAAGAGCTAGGTGTCCCATTATCTGAAGAGACCCCATTACTAGATTTTGAAACACCTGAAAATAGTACGGAGCCTCAGCAAGAACCCTGGGCAATGCCTCAAGTCAAATATAAATGGTATGATTCATCAACCTTTGCTGGTGGAAGTTATGGTTCAATGTCCATGCCTAAACCAACGCCACAATATACCTTCTCTTTTGATTCGACACTTTATGAAAAAAGAGAAAATAGAGCGGTCATTACACTAGACGGATTAGAACCGAACACGGCCATTGATGCCCTCGATTTCGGTATTTATACAACGATTGACCAAAATGGTTTTAATCAAGGAGCACAAGTGGCACAAACAAAGATTGGCAATCAACCTTGGAAACAAACCTTAGGATATTCTGATAAATTTTCAGTAACGACAGACGCAAATGGGCATGCCACTCAAGAAGTTTTCTTCAAGGTGGGAGAAAAAGGAACATATAATATCCGCTTAAGGAAAAATAAGAATAACGTATTAACTACTTCTATTCACTTAGAAGCAGAAAATACTTTATTATATACCTTTTCTACTGGCAACACATCACCAGTAGGAATGAGAAAAAACTAAAGGTTCATTAGGAGGAGAAAAAAGATGTTCAAGAAAAAATTAGGAAAAGTCATGGTAACTTTAGGCGTGGCTGCAAGTGCAATGTTGCTACTCTCTGCTTGTTCTTCATCTTCAAAGAAAGAGGAGTCAGCAGATGGAAACAAAGCAATTAAGGAACTAAACGTAATGTTTGTGCCATCAAAAAATCCTGATGACATCGTAACAGCAACAAAACCTTTAAGTAATTTGCTAAAAGAAGAAATCAAGAAGGAAGGCTATGACGTAGACAACGTAAAAATCACCGTTGGAACAAACTATGAAGCAGTCGGCGAAGCACTTGCCTCTGGTACTGCAGATATTGGTTTCGGTGTCCCCGGTGGAACATACGCTTTATATAAAGACGATACAGATGTCATCTTGACTGCGACACGTGCCGGACTAAATAAAGATAGTGACGATCCTGCCAAATGGAATGACGGCAAACCAACTGAACCAACCGATAAACAAGCGACCTCTTACCGCTCATTAATCATCGCTGGCCCTTCTGAAAAAGGGAAAGCTTTGGCTGAAAAAGTCAATAAAGGCGAAAAATTAACTTGGGATGACTTAGACGGTGCCAATTGGGGACTTTCTTCTACTACCTCATCTGCTGGCTACATCTACCCATCACTTTGGTTAGACGATAATTATAAACACACGATTTCTGAATTGAAATCAACCGTGCAAATGGATTCTTACGGTTCAGGCTTTGCTCGTTTAGCTTCTGGACAAATTGATGTCTTGCCAGTTTATGCCGATGCTCGTCGTGACTTTGCGGAAGCTTGGAAAACAGAATACTCAAAATCTGACATCTGGACGGAAACAAATGTTATCGGGGTAACTCCTCCAATTTACAATGATGCGATTTTAGTTTCTAAAAACTCTGATAACATTGACGATAAATTCAAAACAGCCTTACAAAACGCCTTAATCAACATGGCGAAAACAGACGAAGGAAAGAAAGTTATCGACATCTACTCTCATGAAGGCTACAAGAAAGCTACAAATGCCGATTACAAGTCTGAAATTAAAGCACAAGAATTGATTAAAAAAGCAACGGGTAAATAAAATAATTGCGCATTAAAATAACGTTGGGTTGGGAGGACACATCCTTCCAGCCCCTTCTATGTCTTTAGAGAAATGAAAAAATAGTTTAGAAAAGAGATTAACACATGATTAAATTTGAAAATGTATCCAAAGTTTATCCAAATGGAACGCTTGGATTAGACCACATCAACTTGGAGATTGCGCAGGGGGAGTTTGTCGCGATTATCGGGACGAGTGGGGCTGGGAAGTCCACCTTGATTCGCACGATTAACCGCCTAAATGACATCACTGAGGGTTCGCTTGTGGTCAACGGTGTCGAAGTTTCGACCTTAAAAAGAAAAAGCTTGCGAAAATTCCGCCGTTCCGTGGGCATGATTTTCCAATCCTATAATCTCGTTCCTCGTATCACTGTCTTGAGAAATGTCTTGACGGCACGCGTTCCTGATATGCCCTTTATCAAGGTACTTTTTGGTCTTTTTTCCGAAGCGGATAAGGTAAAAGCCTTAGAATCGCTCGACCGTGTGGGAATCTTAGATAAGGCGTTCATTCGGACGGATCAGCTTTCTGGTGGGCAACAGCAACGGGTTTCTCTCGCTCGAACATTGGCACAAGACCCACAAATTTTGCTGGCAGACGAACCCGTTTCCGCACTAGACCCTGTGACCGCTAAGGAAGTCATGGACGATTTCAAGCATATCAACGAGGAATTGAATAAAACCGTCTTGATTAATATTCATCATGTCGAGCTGGCGCTAGAATATGCTTCACGAATTGTAGCAATTAAAAAAGGACGGATTGTTTTTGACGGCCCCGCTAGTGACGTGACACAAGAGGTCCTAGACGAGGTTTATAGAAAAGAGGACGCTTCCTTATGATGACCATTTACGATAAAATTTTTAAACCAAAGAAGCTCGTCTTAGCAAACGATGAGGTCGTCGAGGAAAAACGCTCGAGAACTCCTCTTTATCTCTTGGTTTTTGTTGCCCTGCTCGTGTTTTCTTTGTATTTTACACAATTTGATTTCTCAAAGCTGGTAAGAAACGGCAAACAATTTTGGAAGATTCTCTTTTCCATGTTTCCACCCAATTTTGCTTATCTTCATTCGATTATTAAACCATTGATGGATACGATTAAAATGAGCTTTATCGGTTCTTTATTGGGTAGTTTGCTTGCGGTACCCTTTGCGATTTTAGCGGCAAACAATATCGTGAGAAATCGGCTGATTAACCAAGTGGTACGCTTTATGTTTACCGTTCTTCGTACGTTACCAACACTTGTCACTGCCCTTATTGCAACGTATATCTGGGGCTTAGGAACGTTTGCGGGGACAGTAGCCATTTTTATTTTCTCTTTTAGTTACGTTGGGAAACAATTATTTGAACAAATTGAAACCGTAGATATGGGCGTTTTTGAAGTGATTGAAAGTATGGGTGGCTCAAGAAGTAAGGCATTCGCCGTTTCTGTGATTCCTCAGCTTCTTCCAATCTACATCTCTACCTCGCTTTTTAACTTCGAGGGAAATGTCCGCTACGCCGCTATTTTAGGATATGTCGGTGCAGGTGGTATTGGGGTTATCTTAAACGAAAAAATCGGTTGGCGTGAATATCAAAACGTGGGAATGATTCTAGTGACGCTCCTTGTCGCCGTCATTATCATTGAAAGTATCAGTCAATTTGTGAGAAAGAAATTAGCGTAAAAGAGGAGAAATTATGAAAGAATCTGTTATACAAGCGGAACTCAGAAAAGAGTCCAAGCATACGCTTTATTACTTAGCAATTGTCGTCATTCTGATTGGCTTATTTTTATGGTCAACCTCAGTGATTCAAATTCGTCCACTCTCTGCAGAGGGCGTGAAAATTGCAAAAAACATTTTTAAAGGAATTTTTCACCCGAACTTGACCTTCTTATTTGATTTATCAAGCGCTGGTGTCCCTTACTTATTATTAGAAACGATTGCGATTGCCATTTTAGGCACGTTAGTAGGCTCCATTATTGCCGTACCGCTCTCTTTCCTATCTGCCACCAATATCGTTCCAACACCGATTGCTCTTGTCGTCCGCTTTTTCATCATGGTCGTTCGGACAGTGCCACCCTTTGTTTATGGGTTGATGTTTATTCGTGTGACGGGACCTGGAGCTTCCGCAGGTGTCTTGACCCTCGGCTTAGTTTCTATCGGAATGGTCTCGAAAATGTTTATTGAAACCATTGAGGACTTAGATCCCGGTATTATTGAATCCATGGATGCAGCGGGAAGTACCTTTTTCCAAAAAATTCGTTTTGGGATTATCCCCCAATTAAAAGCGGATTTCTTCTCTATTTTGCTGTATCGCTTTGATATGAATTTAAGAGATGCGACCATTTTAGGACTCGTGGGTGCGGGTGGTATCGGAGCACCATTAATCTTTGGAATGAACGCTTATAAGTGGTCGGACGTGGGTTCGCTTCTGATTGGACTTTTCGTTCTCATCTTTGTTGTCGAAGAAATTTCTTCAAAAATCCGGAATCGCTTATTATAGTTGGGAGATGAACGCATGAAAGAACTAAAAATTTACTATACCTCTGACACACACGGCTACCTTTACCCGACGGATTATGCCGATGATGCGCCAAAGGAATTAGGACTCATGAATACCATTTATAATTTTGAAAAGGACGGAAATACACTAATCATTGACGGGGGCGATATTTTTCAAGGCTCCCCTTATATCAATTATTTCCAGAAAAAAGGACAGGTCGACCAAGGAATCGCTGAAACTATGAATGCGGGAGGGTATGATTTTATCACGCTCGGCAATCATGATTTTAACTACGGCTTCCCACGGCTTGAGGAAAATCTAAAGCTCTTAAATGCACAAGTCACTGCGGTGAACGTCTTGAGCAAGGACGGAAAACAGCTCTTTCCCGCACAAATCAAGGTCTTGGAAAATGGTTTGAGAGTCGGCATTGTCGGCTTTACCACGGATTATATTAACATCTGGGAAGCACCTGTTCACATTGATAGGTTGCAAATTACCGACACCTTTGAGGCAGCAAAAAAAGCCCTAGTGGAAATTAAAGATCAAGTTGATTTCACGATTGGCTTGTATCATGGGGGCTTTGAGGCGGATATTGAAACAGAGGAAATCGTCTCAAAAACTTCTGAAAATATTGGCTACAAATTAGCAAAAGAATTAGATTTTGACCTGTTACTGACAGGACATCAACATGCGACCATTCCGGGACGTGACCTCTTTGGTACTTATATCGTACAACCGACCAATATGGCGAAAAATTATTTTGAAATTCATGTGGCGGTGGATGAGCACGTCACCTTGATTGAAAGTGAACTAAGAACGCCGGGAACCAAGCATTCTCAAGCACTCTATGACCAGTTTTACCCCTTGGAAAAGGAAGTCCAACACTATTTGAATCAACCGGTAGGGCATTTGGCTCAGCCAATTCCAAAGCCGACTCATTTGGCGCTGGCAACACACGGCAATGACTGGATTGAGCTGATTGGGCATGTGCAAAAATTGCAGACAGAGGCAGATATTGCTGTGGTGAGTTCGTTTAACGTGCTAAAAGACATCAAGCAGGACGTTTCTATCCGTGATTTATTGATTAGCTATCCTTTTGAAAATACGCTGTATAAGCTAGAGTTGACTGGAAAACAGCTTAAGAATGTCATGGAAAAATCAGCAGAATATTTTGCTCTAAAAGATAATGAAATCGTGATTAATCCGCTTTGGTTATCTCCAAAAACTGAGCATTATAACTATGATTTTTACCTTGGTGTTAGCTATCTTATGGACATTTCTCGTCCAGTCGGGGATCGGATTGTAGACTTAATGTTCCACGACCTGCCTGTCAAAGAGGATGACACCTTTACCGTAGCGGTTAATAACTACCGTGCGTTCGGCGGGGGCAACTATCTCGATTATGCCGATGCCAAGGTACTGGAAAGTGGCGCAACGGAAATTCAACAGCTCTTGATTGACTATGTAAGTAGCTCGCATGAAGTCTATATCCCTAAAGAATTGGCTTTTGGTGTGATTTAAGGTTATTAGGCGAAAAACGATTGGTTCGCATGATTGTTGTCATGTGAGCCAATCGTTTTTATTATACCTTTTGAACACTCTCACGGAAGATAAGTTGAGTCGGTAATACGACACGTTTTTCCGAGATTTCTTCCCCTTGAATCGTTGACATGAGAAGCTGCACGGAGCGATGTGCTTTTTCCGCAACCTCCTGATTGACCGTGGTGAGCTTGGGTCGTGACTGAGCGGATAAAATATTATTATCAAAGCCTGTGATAGAAATATCTTGAGGTACACTGAACCCTAGCTCAAAGAACAAATTCATCGTATCAACGGCGTAATAATCCGAGGAACAAACTAGCGCTGTCGGCAATTTTTTGCTCGTTTCGACAAATTTTCTCAATCTGTCATGACGGATTTCTGTCTTGTCTGAAACATGTAGAAAATTCTTCTCCGTCGTTTCCAGTCCCGCATCTGTCCGAGCCGCACGAAAGCCCTCACTTCGTTCCTTATCGACACCTACCCACTGACTGTTTGCACCAAGAAACAGCATGTCACGATGTCCCAGTTGAATTAAATAACTTGTCATGTCGTACGCACCTTGAAAGTCTTGCAGTCCAACATTCAGCACATCCACTGTCTTGTCGGCATAGCTATCAATGAAAACGATTGGCACTGCCGTCCCCGCTTGGAAAAGCGCCACCTCATCGGGATGATTTCCAATAGCGATAATACCCTCTACTCGCCACATGGACGCAAGGCGCAGGCTTTCCTCATAATTTTCAGAGGTGTAGAGTAGCATAAAATAACCAGCCTCACGAATTTTTTGCTCGAGCGCCCCGATAATTTCAGAAAACCAAGGATCCTGAATCTTGTGTAGCTCACGTGCTCGTGCATTTTGCATAATCACACCGATAATTCGTGAACCATGATTGGCGAGGAGCCGCCCACCCATATTGGAAACATAATTTCCCTCCTTGAGCGCTCGCTGAACCTTCTCCAAAGTTTTCGGCGAAACCTTGGAAATCCGTCCATGAATCACATTTGAAACGGTAGTTGGACTAACCCCTGTCGCTTGGGCAATCTCTTTGATTGTTGGCATATTTTCACCTCGTTTACAGAGCTAAGAGGAATCGTTCAGAAATCAAGAAAAATAAGAAAATGATTTTGAGGCGCTTTCTACCTTCGCTTGATTTTTATTCTCCACAACGTTCCACATACAGTTTTAGCTAACATCTTGCTTTAAGCAGAACGACCATTTTCCCACTGATTTTTATCCCCTCGTGCTCGACTATCTATTTTAACCTCATTAATCAATCTCATTATACAGCACTTTTTCCGCCGAGAGAAAACTTTCATCAGGTAATTCAAAGACAGTTTTTCCATCTTTTTCTACTGAAAGTTTTTTCGGTGAAAGCTTTGTGCCTTTTTTGTATTCCTTCACTGAGCTTCCGTTAAGATAAGTGTTATTATAACTTTTTACATTTTCTTTGACTTCCAACTCTTTCGGTAACTCTATAAAATAACCCGCTAAAATCTGAATCATCTCCGTTTTATCCGTAGAAAGATAGCTCCCATCCGATAAAACAAAGCGTGGAACCCCTGATTGATTCGTGGTAACTCCCACTGTTGAAACAATTGACCCCGCAGAATAGGAGCGAAATTCATTTGTTAAACCATCCGTTAAATAACTGTTCATGTCTTTTTTTAGATAGACGGCACCCGTCGAATAGGTGTAATTTTTAGAATAATCTACAAGGAGATTTTTCTGTGTAAAACGACCTAAATAATCCAAATTGGCGTCCACTTCGACCGGACGATTTGCAATGAAATAGGCTGCTTGTCCCCACTGCCACGCCGCAAAATCTTGATAAATCGGGGATTGTCCCTGCACGAGATTATAATGGGCAAGCCAAATATTTTGCCGACCAATCTGTGGTAACGTCACATGTGTGAGCAAAAACGTAGGGTTCGTGTAATGCACAATATAGGGATAGCCCGCTTTATTTAATTCGTTTTGAAACAGGAGAGCGTGAGTGGTAATTTCTGACCGAGAATTTGCCTGACCGTTGCTGTCATTCACCAATAAATAATTATCCTCTAAATCGTTGACTAGCGTGGTATTTGGGGGCAAATCGAGCGACTCCACCTGTTTTATAAAAAATTCGGCTTCTGCTATCGTATCATTTATATTTGAATACATACTGTAATGGTAGACAGACACGACAAGCCCCGCCTTTTGTGCATTAGCAATTTGTTCAGAAGCAGATTTATTCGTCCAATAAGTGCCTTGGCTCAATAGAATCACAACACCTTTGACCCCTATCGACTTCAATTTTTCCAATTCCTCCACACTTGGCACACCATTCCAATTAGAAATATCAATGAAATCAGTCCGAGGTTGAGCAATTAATTTTTCCAAAAGACTATTTCCATATGTTATTTTATCCATAGGTGGAACGGGTGTTTCTACTAAAATGCTTTGAAAGAAATCGGTCGTTTCCTCCGCATTTGCTTTTTCAACGGCTCCAAAAAGTGCCAATATAAAAATAACAAGTAATGAGAATTTTATTTTCAAAAAATCACTCTCCTAATAGTTCGGAAATTTCTCCAATATAAGGTAGGCTGACAGATTTCATTGCACGACTAATCCCTGTATAAAGGAGCTGACGGTCATGATCGGTCTGATAATTTTTGTTCGAGGCGTTATCAATTACCACATGGTCAAATTCCAAACCTTTCGCCAGACTGATAGGCAATAAATTCAAGCCCACCCCCGGTACCAAGTGCTTTTCATGAGCGAAGTTCTTTATAGCTACTTTCCCACGTAACTTGGAATAAAGCTTATCCGCACTGTCAATATCTTTCGTGATAATCGCTGTCGCTTCTTTTTCTGGAAATTCTCTAAGAAGTTTCACCAGCTCATCGAGATACATTTCTTCATTCTCTGTTTGAATAAATAACGGTTCTTTCCCGCCCTCTTGCACGGACACCACATGAATTTTATCCGAGTGATTAGCAACCTTCTTAAATAGGTTAGTAATTGGTGCATTTGAACGGTAGCTCGTTAGTAGATCTTTTTGAGTGACTGCCATTCCTTTCTCTTCAAATAACGCACGGATTTCTTCAAACGTGATTTTCGTTTTAAAAATCGCTTGGTTTTCATCTCCAAGTAGTGTGTACTTTGCTTGTCCGAACAATCGAAGTAAAAGTTTCATTTGAGCGGCTGAATAATCCTGTGTTTCATCTACTAGGACAAATTTCACGTTATTTTTTGCGAGTGATTCCTTATACATATCCGTTACAGCAATCAAAGCAGTCGCAAGGTCAACCGATACTTCCCCATTAGAAAATTCTAAAGGCTCGCCTGTATATTCTTGGTATAAATCACGTAAAATTTCTTCCACGTTCAACCAATTTCTCCGTCTAATTTGTTGCCATGTTTTCTTGTAATGACGGTTCAAATACTGTAATGCCAGCTTGGCAATCTGTTCCTTTGACTCACTTTGAATATAGCGACCAAAGTATTTCATTTGTTCCTCTTCGGTCATTTGTGTGATACGGTCATACATTTTAGGGCTGTTTGCCTTTTTCCGTAACCATTCATCTAGGGAATATTCTAGGTGTTTCGTCGTTGCTGCCACCCGTTGCACCGCTGTATTTTGGGCAGGGGTGATATTGTAAAATTTTAAAATTTGTTCTTTATCTATTAACACTTTATTTTGATGACGAATGGGTGATACGTACGTGGGATAAATTTCCCCGATTTTTGCTTTCTTTTCAAGAAAATCAAAGAACGCACTACTACGTAAAATTTCATCCTGTTTATTTTCAATGTTTTTCACATTTCTTTCCAAATACTGACTCTCTTCTTCTAGTCGTATCCACCGGGGCAAATACATCTTCAATAACTCATGAATCGTCAGGTTTATCGGATTTTTTTCTCCTAAATTGGGCAATACCTTTGAAATATATTGCACAAAGATTGGGTTGGGCGAAAGCAAAACAACGTCCGTTGGTAATAGGTCATTTCGATATTGGTATAGGAGGTAAGCAATGCGTTGTAGGACGGCACTCGTCTTACCCGAACCCGCAATTCCATTCACTAGCAAGACACGGCTAGTCGTATCTCGAATGACTTCATTTTGTTCTTTTTGAATGGTTGAAGTAATATCCTGCATGTACTGGGTGGCATTACTTTCGAGCGCTTCTAGCAATAATTCATCTCGTATCGCAATAGAGCTATCAAAAAAGCTAATCAAGTTTTTACCGTTAATTTTAAACTGACGACGTTTCTTTAAATCGACAGGAATCTTACGACTATTGACTTCATAGCTTGTTTCTCCCAATTCTTGACTATAATAAAGTTCACCAATCGGAGCACGCCAGTCATAAACCTTTCGTTCTTCATTCACATTAATGAAAGAATTGACCCCAAGATAATAGGTTTCGACCTCTTCTTCCCCATCATAAATCACATCAATTCGTCCAAAAAATGGTTCCTCTAACGAACGGTGGATGTTTTCTAATCGGGTCGTCCAGCTATCATGTTTCATATTAAACTGGTCGATTTCTCGGTTTCGCATTTCAATCGCTGAAAAGGTATCTAACTGATTGGTATAGTTTGATACATCTCGAGATAAACCCTCTCCCATTTCAGAAACGGCTTTTAATCCCTCTTCATGATTCTTTTGCAGAAACTTTTCTGCAAAGACTTTTGTTTCTAGTAATTCTTTATATAATTCATCTAAATGATGTTGTTCTAGTGCTTTTTCATTCACTTGGACTTCCCCCTCACTACCACTCTAAGCTCACTAAGTAAGATTAGACCCCGTGTGTTTAAAGACGCTTGTATTCTACCTTTCAGTAGTCAATCTACTATTATACACTCTAAAGAGAGCGAAAGCACTAAAAAAGCGCGGAAGTGAATCCACGCTTTAAACTTTCTTATTCAGCCACATGTACAGTCACGGTTGCTGTCACGTCATGATGTAATTTCGCTGGAACCTTTGTATAACCCAAGGTGCGAATCGGGTTCGAAAGCTCTAATTTCCGCTTATCAAGCTTCACATTGTATTGTTTTTCAAGTGCTTCGGCAATCTGTTTTGACGGAATGGAGCCAAATAAACGACCATCTTCCCCTGCTTTTGCCTTGATTTCGACCACCGTTTCTTCTTTTTCAAGAAGTTCTTGTAGCGCTTTGGCATCGGCTAAAATTTCAGCATCATGCTTTTCCTTGGCTTTTTGTTGCCCTTTTAGCTGACTCATACTCGCCGCATTAGCTTCCTTTGCCAACCCTTTTTTCAATAGGAAATTGTTCGCATAACCTGTTGGAACTTCCTTCACTTCGCCTTTTTTGCCTTTTCCCTTCACATCTTGTAAAAAAATAACTTTCATCAATTCCACCTAATTTCTTTCATAAATTTCATTAATATTTTGTTGAATCACCGTGAGCAGCTTCTTTTTCACCTCAGCCACTGTGGTTTCCTTGAGCTGAACCGCGGCATTATTGAAATGTCCGCCACCACCCATTTGTTCCATAATGGTCTGAACGTTAATCCGCCCCTTACTCCGTGCGCTAATGCCAATCAAGCCATCCGTGCGTTCGGTCACGACAAATGAAGCATGAATCCCCGACATTGAAAGAATCGTATCGGCAGCCTTGGCAGCGGTCACACTGTTGTACTGCTTGCCGTCAACGGCGGCGGCGACCACCATATCCTCTGTCACGTATTCACTTTGCCCAATCAGACCGTTCATTTCCATGTAGCTATTCAAATCGCTAGATAACAGGCTTTGTACCATATCACTATCTGCCCCTCGACTACGTAAAAAGCTTGCCGTATCAAAAGTTCGACTGGTCGTACGCATTTGGAAACTCTTAGTATCCACCACAATTCCTGATAAAAGCAACGTGGCTTCCATTTTAGAGAGACGATTTTTCGTCACATCTTGGTACTGAATCAGCTCTGTCACCAGTTCACTGGCGGAGCTCGCCCCCGACTCGATATAGCTTAGGAGCGGGTTGGCTGGAAATTCGTCGCCACGACGGTGATGGTCAATCACAACCACCTTGTCAAAGCGTTCGTAAACTTCCTGAGACATTGTAAGTGACGGTTTACTATGGTCGACCATGACCAGTAGACTATTTTCTTGGTCACGCTTCAACACCTCAATAGGGGTCAATATATATTCCTGTAAATCTGGATAATTTTTCAGCTCCGTCAAACATTTTTCCACATCGGGAATCAACTGACGATTATCTATCACGACATAAGCAGTTTTTCCGTATTGGCGTGCCAGATAGGCGACCCCAAACGCTGAACCAATCGCATCCATGTCCGGAAAACGGTGCCCCATAACATAGACATCCTCCGTATCTTGAATAATCCCTTTCAAAGCAGTTGCCATCGCTCTTGTACGAACACGAGTTCTCTTTACAACTGATGCTGATTTCCCACCAAAATAAACGGGTTTCGAGGTTTCTACATCCTCTTTTACAACTACCTGGTCGCCCCCACGAACCAAAGCAATTTCCAAATTATTATTTGCTACTTTTCCGATAACCTCCGCAGCGCTCATACCGTATGCAATCCCGATACTCAACGTGACAGGGGTCTCATTTTCAGACATCTTCGTGCGAAAAGTATCCAGTAAATCGAATTTATTGCTCATCATGCTTTTCAGACGTCCATAGTTTGTGACAAAGAAAAACTTTTCAGAATTTAATCGCCTTGAGTAGACCTCCTGCTCTCGTAGCCAATCGGTCACAAGTGAGGTGATTAAACTATTTAAAATAGAGATTTCTTTTTCATCCATATTTTCTGTCACATCATCATAATTATCAACGGATAATGTGCCTATCGCTAATTGTTGACGTTGCAGCTTGGCTTTCAGGGATTGCTCACTCGTCACATCGACAAAATAAATCAATCCATCATTAGGATAAACGTAAAAGTAATACTGCTTTTCACCAAGTAAGACATAGTGATTTTCTTCCTCATCAAGATTCAGAAATTTTTGAATTTCTTTTCTGCCAAGTGTTTCATCATTGCCTGTGTAGACATAATCAGCATAGGGATTCATCCAAATTCTTTCATGGGTTTCGATGTTGTAACGAATCACCCCGACTGGCATAGAATCCAGCACTTCACGGGTGGCTTCTTCAGCATATTTATTGGTGTAGCGAATGATTTCCATATCATTCATTTCTAGCAGCTGCGTCATGCGCCAACAGAAAATATACACCGCAACACCGATTGCCATTAGCCAGACAATTTTCATCCACATGGGTATGAAGAAATACACGCCTAGAATTTCGATAATTAAGACAGAAAGAACGAAAATAAGAATCTCAGTTTTTGTGGGCTTTTTCATAAGTATTCCCTTCTTTTATAAGACTTCTCATTCCTATTATGTTTCGTCTATTACTCTATTTTACCATAGTTTTGCTTGAAATGAGAAAAAATTTCTCCGCATTGAATCTCTTCAATGTTTCACGTGAAACATCTCGTTTCCTAAAATTTCTAAATAAAAAAGACCGAGATTGCTCTCAGTCTTGAAAAGTCTTATTCTTCTGTAACGAATGGTAATAAGCCCATAATACGTGCGCGTTTGATAGCCACTGTAAGTTTACGTTGGTTTTTAGCGCCAGTACCTGTTACACGACGAGGTAAAATTTTACCACGTTCTGAAATGAAACGTTTTAATAATTCAATATCTTTGTAATCAATATATTCAATATGATTTGCAGCGATATAGTCAACTTTACGACGTTTACGTCCGCCTCTGCGTTGTTGTGCCATGTTCTTTTCCTCCTTTAGTAATTGTTTCTTCAGTCACTTAACTTCCTAAAATGGAAGATCATCATCTGAAATGTCGATTGGTGAAGCATCACCAAATGGATTTGTATCACGACTGAAATCTGTCGACTCAGTTGGAGATGATTGATAACTTGGTGCATTGTTTTGGTAGCTTGATTGTTGGTTTTGATAGCCTCCGCTATTGTAGCTGTTGTTATTATGATCGCCACCTGACCCACGTTGTTCTGAAGCAGAACGTGATTCAAGCAATTGAAAATTATCCGCAACAACTTCTGTCACGTACACACGATTCCCTTGTTGGTTTTCGTAATTACGTGTTTGGATGCGTCCCGTAACGCCTAATAAAGTTCCTTTTTTTGCGTATTGCGCTAACGTTTCTGCTGGTTTACGCCAGATGACTACGTTGATGAAGTCCGCTTCACGTTGCCCTTGAGCATTGGTGAATGTACGATTTATCGCTAGGGTAAATGTCGCTACGGCTTGTCCACCCGAAGTGTAACGTAAATCAGGGTCTTTCGTTAATCGCCCTACTAATACCACATTATTAATCAATCTTTGCATCTCCCTTCGTTCTTGTTTCCTTAGAATGTTTCACGTGAAACATCTTGTACTCCTGTTAAACAGAATTAAGCTTCTAATTTAACAATCATGTGACGTAAAATGCCGTCATTGATTTTTGCTAAACGGTCAAATTCGTTGATCGCTGCAGCAGTTGATGGAGCAGAAACGTTTACGATATGGTAGATACCTTCGCGGAATCCGTTAATTTCATATGCTAAGCGACGTTTTTCCCAGTCTTTAGATTCTGATACTTCTGCACCATTGTCTTTTAAGATAGAGTCGAAACGATCTACTAAAGCAGTTTTTGCTTCTTCATCAATGTTTGGACGAATAATGTAAAGAATTTCGTAGTTTGTCATTGATTTTTGCACCTCCTTTTGGTCTGTGGCCCGACAGCTTATGCCTCGAGCAAGGAGAGTTCCCCCTTTGAAAAGGGTACTCACAAATTCTTATTATACACAGGAATCGCACGGTTGGCAAGTTTTTGGGGCGGATTTCTGAAAGTTTTTTTGGGAAATATTCCAACAGAAATTTCGCTCGTGTGAACTACCCTTGACAACCATAAATAAACCTTTGACGACTTGGGTCTAGTTTCTTTTTTATTTTGAGTTTAGATGAAGATGAGTTGTGAATAACAAAGCAGATAAGGAACCTATGAACAGAGTCGTTGAGCACAATGGGAAATATCATCACTTGAAGATAGAGAAGCTATTTGATGTTGATGGCGGAGAAAATCTTCAAGATTGGTTGAATTGGCTCTGTTTGGTTAGCGATACGGTAGAAATGCAGAGGAATTTTTATCATTAAAAGGAGGAAAGAAACGAATAAATAAAAAACTATTTTGTATTTATTCATTTCTTTATGTGGAGGAAATTTTATGTCACTCACTCTTGATACATTACGCTTATTTTTAACTCAGGAGGAGAAAGACTTGTGCTCCTTACCGGAGGAGATTCCTGTTACGAATCACAGCAGGAGCATCAACTACTCTATGCCTTGGCTGTAAAGTTTTACATGAGCTTGAGCAATTATGAAAAAGTCGGAAAGCTGATAGCGGGAATCACTGATCCACTCATCAAGGAATTTCTAATCAAGGAGGAGAAATTTTTCCACCTGCCACTTTTTTCTATCCACAATCTCTTGAATGATTTTTCTTCGCTTTTGTTGTTGGTATAAATCATCTGCTAAAATAAAAATATTCATTTCTACTCTCCATTTCTTATGTATAGTGTTTGCCGAAAGGTGTAATCCGCACTTTCCGTAGTTAAAAAAACGTTAGAATACTCCGATAAAATAACACCTACATTCGATAACCCAAACCCTCGATTCTCTCCCTTTGTTGAGTAGCCCACTCGAAAAATATTTTGGATAATCACCTGTTTTTCTGCACAAGAATTTTCGATAATCAATTGCTGCTGATCGAATGTTTTATCTTCAAAAATAGCAATCGAAAGAGTGGGATTCTTTGAGCAGACACTTGACTCTATCGCATTGTCCAGCAAAATAGTTAATATCCGAACCAAGTCTACTAAATCTATCCTAAAGTCTGTTATGGGCTGCACAATTTCAAGATTCACTTGGATTTTCTTTTGAATAGCAATCGTTAGTTTATTAGAAAAAACACTTTTCAATGCGGGATTTTTTAAATTAATTAATTTTCCAATTTCAAATTTAGATTCATTTAACCGCTTATCTGCATGTTGATGAATGGCTTCGTAAATCATTTGCACTTGAAACATATCATTTTCGTGAATGCCGTTTTCTAAACTGACCAATAAGTTCTGATAATCATGACGAAAGCCCCTTAATTCACTATAAAGTCCCTCAATTTGATTGGTATATAGTAGTAGCTGCTCTAGCTCTTGGTCTTTTCTTTCTAGTAGTTGGTGCTGTGAAAAGTGACGAACAGCATAGTGTAAAGAGAGTAAAAAAAGAAGGAGCAATAAAAGAACTGCCACCTCTAGCATTTCCTGACTATTTCCTTGATAGTTCCCACTAGAAAACACAAAAACATGTCCCATTAGACAAAGAAATAGCGCAAGATTCAAGAATTTTAACCGTGAATTTTGTTGTAGCTGCTCATCTTTTCTTAAAGTATCTAGGCTGGATTGACAGCTTTTGAGGAGAAGAAATTGGAGCAACAGAACAATAACAGGCAAGGCTAGAATTTCTGCCAAAAATAGTGGAACGCCAGATAGAGATTTTTTAGCGATAAAGCCCAGTACCTTAAGCAAAACATCTGTCGATAAATAGGTGTAAAGCACATAAAAAACGGATAAAGTGTTCCACCTCTTTTGAACGCTATAAGAAGAAAAACAAAGAAAAAGAATTTCTGGAAGCATAAAAAGCGAGGAAAAAAAATTCCTTCCAACGAGCGCAACGATACTAAAAATCACAAATTTATAGACGTTCACCCGATGTTTACTTACCCAAAAAAAAGTAAAATAATAACAAATAAATTCTACTATTCCTGTCATATAGCCCATTTTTCTTCCTCTCACACTTCTCATTTTATCTTCTGAATTTCGTCAAAACCCTTTTTAATACACCTATGATAACCGTTTACATCTCTTTTTGTAAAATAAGGATTGATGATTGAAGTATCAGATTTTTCAATCAATTATTCCCTTAAGTTTTTCCAATAATTGAAAGCACAGAAAAGAGAAAATAACAATTTTCAAATATAGCTCAATCCTTTGATTTTTCGGGTTTTGTTATGCTACGATGAAAGCGAATACAAGGTAAGATTGGGGGGAAATCTCTTGCTTTTTATAGACAAAAACAATCGAATGAAAATATCCATTTTAATATACCTACAAAATTATAATCATCAAACGGTATTGTTAAAACATCTCACGAAAGATTTACATTTATCCAACTTTTTGGTAACGAAAAATCTTTTAGCGATTAAGGAGGATTTAACCGAGTATGGCATTTCAGGGATTCAATTAACGCTCTCGGAAAATGAGGTGACAGTAGCTATTTCTTCGGCGGACGGTGTTTTTGAGTTATCCAACGAATATTTACGTACCTCAGATAAATTTTTACTTTTTCACCAACTTTTTCTTTCGCCAAGAAGAACGTTGAAGGAATACGGAACGGAAATTTTTCTATCTGTCAGCAAAGTGTATAATCTTGAGCGCAAACTTCAAATCAATCTCGCACCTTTTCGGATAGACATTGGTAACGACCATGCGTTAATCGGGGACGAAGTCTTGGTACGTAAGCATTTATACACCTTTTATCTCAACCGATTTCACGCCCTCGCTTATCCATTTCAAGAGGAACTGCGAGAAAATCTGTCTATTTTTTTAGACCAGCTAGAGCAAAAGATGCCTCGCCCACTTTCAAGTATGGAACGGATGAAGCTAGGGTATTTGTTGAGCATTCAAAACATTCGGATAGACACGGGTTTCGTGCTTGAACATTTCAAACCGTTTATTCAGGTACATCCAGACAATCCCGTGCTACTTTTGATTCAACATTATTTAGTAACGATTGGCTGCCCACCACAGTTTATTTACAAAGAAAGCTACTATATCTATTCCTTTTTGATTGCGGAAAAATATCTGCCAACAGACGAGGTAGAAATCAATTTTCCAGAAGATTTTAGAAAGAAATCGACTGAGCTATTAACCTTAGTTGACAATCTTTCCAAGGTATCTTTAAACCCACATGTTCGTGCTGTACTTTTCGAAGAAACCATGCTGGTAAATTATAAGTACCTCACTTATAGCTCTAAAATCATCGACGACCACCGTGAAATTTTTCTGCTGAACTATGAACAAACTTTCCCACATCTCTTTTATACGGTAAAAGAGTACCTTTTTGAGCATTCTACCAAACGGGTCTGGGAATTTCGTGATCAACTTTTAATGGAGTACCTATTTATCTTGACGAAATATCTGCCCATCTCCTTTTTTGAGGACTCCATTACAATGATTGTCGATTTTTCCATGGGCGAGAGATTTAACGAATACATCACCCACATTGTCGAGGCACTCGACTACCTAAACGTCCACGTGCTCAAAGAAAAGGAACCCGTTGCGGACATCTATCTCTCAGACTTCTCGCCTTTGATTCCGCAAAAACACCACGTTCTCTGGACGGAACCACCGAAAAATGCCGATTGGGAAGTACTGATTCAGCAAGTTTTCTTAGTTAAGAAGGAAAAATATGCGACTTCTACCACTGTTGTTGGATCTGAGATGAGATAACCGAAAACATAGACGACTTCACGTGGAGTCGTCTATGTTTTCGTTCTCAAAATCGTCCTCATGCCCTATTATGTTTCCAACGTTCCAAAATAAACCCAATCCATTAAAACTTCGTCCTCAAGAATATAGCCAATATTCGCAAACGTTACCGCAATGATTTGCCCCCTACAATAATACTTACTTTCTTTTGGGGTAAGCTTATCGTTATATCTTCAAGTATTGATTCTTTAAATTTTTTTGTTAAATATTTCATTTCAATCCTGTTCATAATTTGTAGAACTTCCTCTTTTTCTGTCCCTGTATTAATAACGATTTCACCATATCCTTTGTCCTTGCTTTTTAAAATCAGTGATTCCTTATAAGTAAATTTTTTTGATAGACTTTTGGACTTGCTGCAGGCTGGAAAGGTCGTTTATGACAAAATTTCGACTGTTTATGACATTACAAACACAAATTTATAAAAAAATTGTATTATGAATTTATTCCTAGGAAAGAACAAAATAAATTTACAAAGGAGAGATTTATTATGGAAAAGTTTAAAGAATTAAATATTACAGAACTTGAAAAAGTTTCTGGAGGATCAAGTGACGGCTTTTGGACTTCCGTAGGTGAAGTTAGTGGGAAACAATTTAATTGTATTAAAAACCATCCGGTAAAACATTTTGTTATTCCGTGCTACTGTTTAGTACAAAGTTTTCGTTAAGAAAGGAGAATTAGAATGAAGTATACTATTATTCCTAATGAACAATTAGAAAAAATAAATGGAGGGGTACTTCCGTGGTTAATCCCTGTTGGCGTTTATCTTGGAAGGCAAGCTTTTGAACATTCTGATCAAATTACTAAGGGATTTAAAAAAGGGTGGAACGGTGGAAAATAAAGAAATTAAACAATGTCTAATCAAGACAGCAAAATGTATGATTTTCCCAATTTTATTTGTAATACTGACAAGCTATTACTCCAAAAGTTCCCCTCTTATAACGAAAGATGATTGTTGGGAATTAATTGATTTTGGTTTCCTCGTTTATCTGTATTTTTATTACTCATCAAAACAGAAGAAATAAAGGTCTACCGTGATTCCACAGTAGGCCTTTTTCTCCCCTATCCTTCAATAAATCTGAAAATCTCATTATTATATAGCTTCAGCACCTTGCGACAAATGAAATCAATCAGAATTCCAGCGACAAAAGGAATAATGATAAATGCAGTAACAGCAGCAATTACATTTTCTATTGTGCTTCCTGTTCCATTGTTAATCGCAGAGATTGGTCCTACTAGCCCGACAATCCCGAAACCAGCAGAGGCGGGAGTGCCGATAATATTCAAGAAATAAACACCTATTCCTGAAATAATCGCATCTAGTACGACTGGCACCGCTAAAATTGGATATTTAATGAGGTTAGGAATCATCATTTTCATCGCCCCGAGAAGAACGGCAATCGTGACCCCTTTTTCATTCGTTCTGATAGAACCGATAACCAAAATTGCGGTACAAGCTGCCACACCAACTGCCGCCGCTCCTGCTCCAAGACCTGCGACCCCAATCGCAATCCCGATAGCAACGGTTGAAATCGGTGAGATAATCAAAATTGAAAATGTGATACAAATCAAGACGGACATGAAGAACGGTTGCAGCGTTGTAAAACTATTGACCATATCGCCTATCCAGACCGTGACTAAACGGACATAGGGTAGGAGTAAAAGTCCAACAAACCCCACGCCCGCACCAATCAAAATCGGTGACAACAAAATTGTCAAAGACCCCATTTTATTCCCAATTGCCCGTGTGACAAATACCGCCAAGGCACTCACCAACATGACATTTATCAGGTCGCCTATCCCCACTAGCGCTACCTTACCGTCTGTCACTGTAAATGCACCGGATGCTAAAAATGCCGCTGTCCCCACTAACGTACATTGCATCGGATTTAACTTAAACTGTAAACCTACCAAGACACCAACAATCATCGGTGTCGCAAATTGCATCACCATTACCACGTTCAATGCCGTCCCAAAAATCGGAAAACGACCCATGAATACTTTGAAAATTTCTGCCAAAATTGCATTGGGAATCAAAGCCACCGTAATTCCTGTTGCCGTCCCTGTCAGCACCTTATTCAAATACTCTTTGGCTGCCATATGGTCTATATTCACTGCTCGTGGTGGTTGTTGTATAATTTCTGCCATGATTTTTTCTCCCCTTCTGAATCACAGAGTTAAAAGGAATCTCAAAGAACTAGGAAAAGGTTCCAAACACCCTAAGCCTAAGCAACCTTTTCCATTCTTCTCATTCCTCACGCTCAACTTAGAATAAATCAGTCAAATCAGTAAATTTCGTTAAATTCTCTTTCACATCTTTTAAGAAACGTCCCGCTTGCAAGCCATCTAAAATGCGGTGGTCGATAGAAAGACAGAGGTTCACCATATCTGCCGCCTTAAAGCCAACGTCTGCCGTTGGAACAATGCGCTTCGTGATACTTTCTACCTGTAAAATCGCTGCTTGTGGGTGGTTGATAATCCCCATTGATTGAACCGAGCCAAAGGTACCCGTATTATTCACGGTAAAAGTGCCCGATTGCATCTCTGTTCCGGTCAATGTCCCCGCTTGAACCCCGTCAGCTAGGCGTTTGACCTCTTTGGCAATCCCCGAAACAGACAATTCGTCCGCATGCTTAATCACCGGCACATACAAATGATCCTCCGCTGCAACCGCAATCGAAATATTAATATCCTTGTGGTAAATGATACTGCCGTCCAACCAAGAAGTATTTAATTTCGGATTCGTTTTCAACGCTTGAACCACCGCCTTGATAAAGAATGGGAAATAAGAAAGCGAAATGCCCTCGTCTTTTTTGAACTGTTCTTTGATGCTATTGCGCAATTTCACTAAATTAGACACATCCGCCTCCACCATGACCCACGCATGTGGAATTTCATTGACACTTTGAACGATATGTTTTGCGATAGCTTTTCTAACGCCGTCCACTGGCACAATCTCATCACGTCCGCTTGGTGACACGACACGTTCCGACTTATTTGGTGTCGGCGTGGGTGACACGACAGTTTGTGCGGTTGGTGCTGCTACGACAGTTGCCGTTGGGACAAAATTCATCACGTCTTTTTTGGTAATTCGTCCGTTATTTCCAGTCCCCACGACTTGCGCAAGGTCAATGCCCTTTTCCTGTGCCAAACGCATCACTACCGGCGAAAAACGTGCGGTTGTCGCAGAATTTTGCGGTGCCACTTGTCTCACTGTTTCAGCCACAACAACAGACTCAGGCGCACTCTTTTCTTCGTTTGACGTACTTGGTGCAGTTCCCTCCACCTCAATACTCAAAATTTCCGTATCAATCGGCACCGTTTCGTCCATAGCGACCAATTGTTCCACAACCGTTCCAGAAAAATTAGACGGAATTTCCGAAGAAACCTTATCCGACATGACTTCTGCGACTGGATCATATTTATTTATCTTATCGCCGGGTTTCACAAGCCACATAGTAATCGTCGCTTCGGTGACACTCTCCCCCAACCCAGGCATTTTAATCTTTTCAATACTCATTTAAATTTCCCCCTAAATTACAGAGCTAAGAGGAGTCGTTCAGAAATCGAGAAAAATAGGGAAATGATTTTGAGGCGTCTCTTGCCTTTGAAACATTTCGTCTTTTTTCTTGTATTTCTATTCCCTCGTGCTCGACTTCATTACAGAGCTAAAATCTTTAAGCAACGTTAAAAGTTTTCCCTATGTCCTCGCTTGATTTTCTGCTCCATTTCCTCAAACCACACTCGACCAAATTCAATCCTTCTAAAATTCAGCCAATTCACGCATAGCTTTCAAGACTTTTTCCTCACTGATTAAAAATTCACGTTCCAAGGTCAACGCATAAGGCATACTTGGAGAATCTGGGCCCGCCAGACGTTTGACAGGTGCATCTAGGTCAAATAACGCTTCTTCCGCAATAATTGCCGCAATTTCGCCCATGACACTGCCCTCCTTATTGTCCTCAGTGACCAGTAGGACTTTTCCAGTTTTCCTTGCCGCTTCAATCAAGGTTTCCTTATCAAGTGGATAAAGTGAGCGTACGTCCACGACCTCCGCCTCAACACCCTCTTTGGCAAGCTTTTCACTGGCTTTTAGGACATGCTGCAAAGCAATTCCGTAAGCAATCACAGTCAAATCTTCGCCCTCACGTACGATCTTCGCCTTGTCAATCGGCACCACATAATCTTCCTCTGGCACCTCTTCCTTAAGTAAGCGGTACAAGCGTTTATGTTCATAAAATAACACAGGGTCATCACTACGAATCGCCGCCTTCATCATCCCCTTAGCGTCATAAGGAGTCGAAGGAGTCACGACACGAAGCCCCGGTTGCCCAACAAAAAGCTTTTCGGTTGATTGCGAATGGTAGAACCCGCCACGCACACCGCCACCATAAGGCGTACGATAGACAATCGGCGCTGTCCAATCCCCATTCGTCCGATAACGCATTCTGGCAGCCTCTGAGATAATTTGATTCACTCCCGGTAAAATATAATCGGCAAATTGGAACTCTCCAATCGCACGATACCCGACAAGCCCTAGTCCAACCGCTAAACCGCCAATTTCGCCCTCGGTTAAAGGAGTATTAAACACACGTTCATCGCCAAATTTTTCCGCTAAACCCTTGCTGACACCGAAAACGCCCCCTTTAATTCCTCCGACATCCTCACCAAATAAGACAACCTTTTCATCTCGTGCCATTTCCTCGGCAATCCCTTGATTGATCGCTTCTAAATAGGTCATTTCAGCCATTTTTCTACACGTCCTTTCTCATGGTTATGCCCATACATTTTCGCTAATCGACTCAGGTGTTGGGTCTGGCATCGCTTCGGCTTCGTCCGTTGCCTGATTAATTTCATTCTTTAATTCCTGCTCAATTTCTTCGATTTTTTCTTCCGTCAAATAGCCCTCTTTAAGTAATTGTTCTTGGAAAACCGCAAGAGAATCGTTTTTCTTCATTTCTTCCAGCTCTTCCTTAGAACGATAAACAGTTTGGTCGTCATCTGAAGAATGCGAGGTCAAGCGTTCCACCATGACTTCAATCAAAGTGGGGCCTTTCTTATTTCGTGCATCCTCCACCGCTTGCTTAAAGGTTAGATAGGTAGCCGCAAAATCTCGACCATCCACCCGATACCCCGGAAAACCGTAAGCTGGCCCTCTATCCGCCATTTGTTCAATCGCATATTGTTCATTTTCGGGAACAGAAATGGCATATTTATTATTTTCAATCACAAAGACTAAAGGTAAGTTTTTCACACCAGCAAAATTCATCGCCTCTTGGACTTCTCCTTGATTGGCAGAACCTTCCCCTGTCGTGACAAGGGTGACATAGTCCTGTTTACTTAAAATTGCCCCATACGCCACACCTGTAGATAACGGATATTGCGTGCTAACCACAGAGGAATGGGAAATAATGCGGTGTTCCTTAGAGCCATAATGGTTTGGCATTTGACGCCCATGAGAAGACGGATCATCCGCCTTCCCAAACGAACCAAGCAAAACATCCTTAGAGGTCATGCCCCACGTTAAAACGGCAGTCATATCACGATAGTAAGGCAAGAAATAATCTTTTGTTCGGTCAAAAGCGAGTGCCATCGCCACCTGTGCAACTTCCGCCCCTTGTCCTGAAATATTGAACGACGTTTTCCCAATCCGTGTGAGTTGCCACAACCGTTCATCCAAACGACGCCCACGAAGAGCCATTTTATACGCTTCGAGAACCTCTTCCTTACTTAGACCTGTTTGTTTGATTTTTTCCATCGTTTTCACTCGCTTTCTTTATTTGTGAATCGCCAGATGATAACTATCTAAGGCTGCTTCCTGTAATGTTTCAGACAAGGTTGGGTGTGCATGTATCGCTTCCCCAATTTCAATCGGTGCGGCGTCCATGAAAATTGACGTGCTGACTTCTGAAATCATATCCGTTGCTTGTGGACCGATAATGGATACACCTAATAAATCATCCGTTTCCTCATCCCGAATGACTTCGACAAATCCTTCTGGTTCCCCAAAAATTAGGGCTTTCCCATTGGCTTGAAAACTGAATTTACCGACCTTGACTTTGCGATCTGCGGGAATATTTGAGCTATTGTAGCCGACACTAGCAATTTCAGGGCTGGTATACGTGCATTTAGGCACATTCACGTAATTTAGCGGAATCACTGTTTCCCCTAACAAGTGATCAACCGCAAGTTCCCCCTCCTTCATCGCCACATGTGCGAGCTGAAGTGTGTCAATACAGTCACCAATCGCATAAATATGACTTTCCGCTGTTTGATAAAATTCATTCACCTCAATGCCTCGGTCGTTAAATTTCACAGACGTGTTTTGTAAGCCGATTCCTGAAACATTTGGCTTTCTCCCAATTGCCACCATGACCTTGTCAAACAGCTCAGGTTCTTCCCCTTTCACCGAAAGCTTGACCTTATCCCCGACAATTTCGGCTTTTTCCACTTCTGAACCGAGCTTAATCGTCATGCCAGACTTTTCAAACTCTTTCTTCAATTCACGTGCGACTGACTGACTTTCATTGATGACGAGCTGGTCTAAATACTCGATAATCGTCACCTCTACACCTAAACGATTGAGTAGTGACGCCCATTCTACCCCAATCACGCCACCACCAACCACAGCTATTTTTTCGGGTAAGCTTTCTAGCTCTAGCATCCCGTTTGAGGACAAAATCATTTTTTCATCAAGAGGTAAAGACGGCAAAGTTTTCGGACTAGAACCCGTCGCAATAATGACCTTTTTCGGTACCAAGATGACTTCCTCTTTTTCGGGGTCGTTAAAGGTCACCGCCACCGCACCCGAAACTGGAGAGAAGATGGAGGGACCTAAAATTGCGCCCTCCCCGTGTAAAACCTTAATTTTATTCTTCTTCATCAAGCCTTGAATCCCTTGATACAGCTGTGCCACGATTTTTTCTTTTCTTTCCTGCATTTTCAGAAAATCTGGGGCAAAATCCCCGCTCATTTCCACGCCAAAAGTAGCTCCTTTTTGGAATGTATCTAAAACCTCCGCACTTCTAAGGAGCGCCTTGGTCGGAATACAGCCACGGTGCAAGCATGTACCCCCAAGCTTATCCTTTTCCACGAGCACGACCTGTTGCCCCTTTTGTGCTGCACGGATAGCAGCCACATAACCGCCCGTTCCTCCGCCTAAAATCACTAAATCTGTTTCTATTGCCATTATATTGCCACCTCTATTTCCGCATAACATTTCGCCGATTCCTCGTGATTTAACACACGTGAAACGCCCTCATACAATGCTTTCATTTCCATTTCTCCTGCTAAAACCTCGACTGGGGCAATCCAAGAAACACGCTCCTTGATTTTTTCCACCACATAATCGGAAAAGCTCATGCCTCCCGTCAAGATAATAAAATCGACCTTACCCTCTAAAACAGCCGCCATTTCGCCAATTTCTTTTTGAATTTGATAGCACATACCATCCAAATAATACTTTGCCTCACGGTTGCCATGCGCCATTTGTGCAGTAATTACACGCACATCTGTTTCATTCATATAAGATTTCAACCCGCCATTGCCCGCAAGCAACTGTTTGATTTCAGGCATGGTGAGCTTTTCTTTTAAAATCTTTTCCGCAAATGCCATGACAGGAAGTCCTCCCGTTCGTTCGGGTGTATAAGGCCCTTCACCATCAAGTCCATTATTGGCATCAATAATTTTTCCATTCTTATGTGCGCCAATGCTGATTCCTCCGCCAAGATGTGCCACGATGACATGACTATTTTTATAGGTACGTCCGTGAAATTCTAAGACAGCACGAGCGACTGCTTTTTGGTTCAACACATGTGCAGTTGCCCGACGAACAATTCCCTTGAGTCCAGAAATCCGTGCAACCGGGTGAAACTCGTCTACTACCACCGGATCCACGATATAAGGTTTCACGTGGAACTCTTTGGCAAATTCTGCCGCTAATATTGCACCAAGATTGGAAGCATGCGTGCCGTACTTTTCCGACCGCAAGTCCTCAAGCATTGCTTCATCTACTAGATAGGTGCCCCCTGGAATTGGCTTTAACAAGCCCCCTCGTCCGGCGACTGCTACAAAATCTTCTGCGCGCATCCCCTGCTCGTCCAGAAATTCTTGAATCAGCGCTTTCCGAAAATTCTTTTGATCCATCACTTGCGGAAACTGCGCCAATTCTTCTCTAGAATGACGAATCGTTTCCTCCGACATCAAATTTCCATTAGAAAACAAGGAAACCTTGGTCGAGGTCGAACCTGGATTGATTGCTAAAATCGTATCTCTCACTTCTCTCACTCCCCATTACAAAGCTAAGAGGAATTGCCCAGAAATCGAGAAAAATAGCAAAAAGATTTTAAGGTGCTCTCTGCCTTGGAATCGTTTTGTCTTTTTTCTTGCATTTCTATTCCTCGTGCTCGACTTATTACAAAGCTAAGAGGAATTGCTTAGAAATTATGGAAAATAAGAAAATCAAGTGAGGGTGCTTTCCGCCTTTGCTTGATTTTTGTTTTTTCACTGATTTCTATTCCTCGTGCTCAACTTACTACAAATTTCTATCCCTCTCCCAATTGCTGCAAAGCAAATTCCAATGCATAAAGCTTATTTTTTATAGAATCGCTCCGTGAAGTCAAGACAATTGGTATTTTGGTGCCCACAATAATTCCCCCCATCGTCGTATCTCCGAACAACAATAACGATTTATAAAACACATTGCCGACATCAATCGTTGGAACCACGAGAATATCCGCATCCCCCCGAATAGGTCCCTCGAACCGCTTATGCGCGACCGACTCCTTAGATAACGCTAAATCTAGCGAAAGTGGCCCGAAAATCGTGGCTTTAGCATTCCCCTCAAAATGCTCCGTGACCTCTTTTGCCAAGACAGAAGACGACATTTTCGGATTATAATTTTCCGCCGCACTAAGCAATGCCACTTTCGGATGAGCAATTCCAATTTTTTTCGCCACCGACAAAGCATTCGTGATAATCATCGAAAGCTGTACGCTATCCGGCGCAATATTCATTCCCGCGTCTGTCAACAAAATGGGGCGCCCAAGCTTGGGAATATCAACAATCGCCACATGGGACAACAACGCCCGCTCCTTCAAGTGATACTGACTTTTCAGCACTTCCTTTAAAAGCGTATGTGTCTGGACAATGCCTTTCAATAAAATCTGTGCTTCCGAGTTTGCGACACATGCTACCGCTTTGGAAACGACCTCCTCTTCCTTACAAGGAATGTACGTCCATAAATTTTCTGTATCAATGTTTTCCGAATGGTCGAAAACGAAGAAGTGGAGCTGGTCGCCGTACTTTGCCTTTGCTTCTTTTACTAAGCTTAAAAGCTCCGGTTTCGAGCCTCCGGGTATCGCTATATTTGTCATTTAATTTTCACCTCAATCAGTCACAAAGCACCGATGATTTTTTTGATTTCTCATTTTTATATGTGCTTTGCTTTCCTATACAATATCAAAAAATTCATGTCATTACATTAAAGCATTTCTCATTTATTTTTTCAAGATATGCAAAAATTCACAAACTTTTAGACGATTTTACCAAGAAGATAACGCTTTCTTTCTGATTTCACAAAGGTTTGTAAGAAAATCTTATATTTTCATAACATTGCATTTTGGTGATAATGATTAATTAATGATAAGTTTATGTGGTGTATTGTTCTTATTTTTATGTTTTTTGTGATTGACTTAAAAAATGAAAAATGGTTGTTTTTTCGCACAAAAAACCGCCTCTATTTGTTGTTTTATCAACTGATAGAAGCAGTTTTTATTTTTTGTTTAATTGTTATTCTTTGTCCTTTTTACGTTTCCAACCAAAAAATCCTAAAATTGCGGTAAGAATTGCACCAATTCCTGAGGCTTGAGCAGTTTTGCTGTCATTTTCACCTGTTTTCGGAAACATCCGTTGGTCTTGCGGTTCGGATAGTTCGACATTTTCAAGCGTTTTTATCGGCGTTGGATTGCTTGTTTGCACCACATCTTTTCCAGCATGCGAGCCGTCTACTCCTTTTTCCTTGCCTAAATCGCCGTTTCGGTCATCGTTGTTCAGCTTTTCAGGGTCGCCGTCGTTCTCATGAATTTCCGGCGTATCTGGGGTCACGATGATGTCTATATCCACATCTGGTGTGTCGCCACCATCACCTGGGTTCGTACCTGGATTATCCGGGGTGCTTGGGGTTTCGCCGCCATCTTCTGGGTTGGTACCTAGGTCTTCCGGGGTGCTCGGTGTGTCGCCGCCATCTCCTGGGTTCGTTTCTGGATTATCCGGAGTGCTTGGGGTGTCGCCACCGTCTCCTGGGTTGGTACCTGGATTATCTGGGGTATTCGGTGTAGATGGTGTGTCGCCGCCGTCACCTGGGTTCGTTTCTGGATTATCCGGAGTATTTGGGGTGTCGCCACTGTCACCTGGGTTCGTACCTGGCTCATCCGGAGTATTCGGTGTGTCGCCACCGTCACCAGGATTCGTGCCTGGCTCATCTGGGGTGCTTGGGGTGTCGCCGCCATCTCCTGGGTTGGTACCTGGGTCTTCCGGGGTGCTCGGTGTGTCGCCGCCATCTCCTGGGTTCGTTTCTGGATTATCCGGAGTGCTTGGGGTTTCGCCACCATCACCTGGGTTCGTACCTGGATTATCCGGGGTGCTTGGGGTGTCGCCACTGTCACCGGGGTTCGTACCTGGCTCATCTGGTACGTTTGGGGTGTCGCCACCGTCTCCTGGGTTCGTGCCGGGTTCATCCGGAGTGCTTGGGGTTTCGCCACCATCACCTGGGTTCGTACCTGGGTCTTCCGGGGTGCTCGGTGTGTCGCCGCCATCTCCTGGGTTCGTTTCTGGATTATCCGGAGTGCTTGGGGTTTCGCCACCATCACCTAGGTTCGTACCTGGATTATCCGGGGTGCTCGGTGTGTCGCCACCATCTCCTGGGTTGGTACCTGGTTCATCTGGGTTGGTACCTGGCTCATCTGGTACGTTTGGTGTGTTACCACTGTCACCTGGGTTCGTACCTGGATTATCCGGAGTATTTGGTGTGTCGCCGCCGTCCCCTGGGTTGGTACCTGGATTATCCGGCGTATTTGGGGTGTCGCCACTGTCACCGGGGTTCGTGCCAGGGTCATCTGGGGTGCTTGGAGTGTCGCCGCCGTCCCCTGGGTTGGTACCGGGTTCATCCGGGGTGCTTGGGGTTTCGCCGCCATCACCTGGGTTGGTACCTGGATTATCCGGAGTGCTCGGTGTGTCGCCACTATCACCGGGATTCGTACCTGGATTATCCGGAGTATTTGGGGTGTCGCCACCGTCTCCTGGGTTCGTGCCTGGGTCTTCCGGGGTGCTCGGGGTGTCGCCACCGTCTCCTGGGTTCGTACCGGGCTCATCTGGGGTGCTTGGGGTGTCGCCACTATCACCGGGGTTGGTACCCGGGTCATCTGGAATGCTTGGGGTGTCGCCACTATCACCGGGATTCGTACCTGGATTATCCGGAGTATCTGGTGTGTCGCCACCGTCTCCTGGGTTCGTGCCTGGATTATCCGGAGTACTTGGGGTGTCGCCACCGTCTCCTGGGTTCATTTCTGGATTATCCGGAGTGCTTGGGGTGTCGCCACCATCACCTGGGTTCGTACCTGGGTCATCCGGAGTATTTGGTGTGTCGCCACCGTCTCCTGGGTTCGTGCCTGGGTCTTCCGGGGTGCTCGGTGTGTCGCCACCGTCTCCTGGGTTCGTACCGGGCTCATCTGGGGTGCTTGGTGTGTCGCCACCATCACCTGGGTTGGTACCTGGATTATCCGGAGTGCTTGGTGTATCCCCACCGTCTCCTGGGTTCGTACCTGGATTATCCGGAGTGCTTGGGGTTTCGCCACCATCACCTGGGTTCGTACCTGGATTATCCGGAGTATCTGGTGTGTCGCCACCGTCTCCTGGGTTCGTGCCAGGGTCATCTGGTACGTTTGGGGTGTCGCCACCATCACCTGGGTTGGTACCGGGTTCATCCGGAGTGCTCGGTGTGTCGCCACCGTCCCCTGGGTTGGTACCTGGGTCTTCCGGGGTGCTCGGTGTGTCGCCACCGTCCCCTGGGTTGGTACCTGGATTATCCGGAGTGCTCGGTGTGTCGCCACTGTCACCTGGGTTGGTACCGGGTTCATCTGGAGTGCTCGGTGTGTCGCCACTGTCACCTGGGTTGGTACCTGGGTCATCCGGAGTGCTTGGGGTGTTACCACCATCACCGGGGTTCGTACCTGGATTATCCGGGGTGCTTGGAGTTTCGCCACCATCGCCTGGGTTGGTACCTGGTGGGGTTAGCGTGTCCACTTTGTTCCAATTATAGAGATTGATACTACCATCGCTACTTGACGCGACCCCATTCACAAGAGTAGAGATTTGGATTGCCCCATTTATCGTGTAAAGATTTTGCATTTGCGTATAGTTAATTGTAATTTGAATCGTGCCAAATTGATAAACGGTTTGGTTAATATTTGCCATTAGGGATTGACCGTTGACTGTAATGCTTAAGGCATTGACCAACTCCACTTTTTGCGCATCAGTGAGCGGTGTTTTAAGGTTTAAATCCCAGCTGTCGCTCGTGTTAAATAGACTATTCGATACGTTGACGGTACTTTTTGCGGTAATCGTCGGATAATTGCTACTTGGCGTGGTATCTGGTGCATCTGTTTTCACGCCAAATGAGGTAGGAGCGTCTAACGTCGTGCTAGTGGTGCTCAAAACTGTAGTGTCACTTGTGTCAGCAGGAGTAGGGTTTTCCGTGCTCAAACTAACCGCCGTACTTGACGTATCCGTGCTCAAAACTGTAGTGTCACTCGTGTCAGTAGGAGTAGGGTTTTCCGTGCTCGAACTAACCGCCGTACTTGACGTATCCGTGCTCAAAACTGTAGGGTCACTTGTGTCAGCAGGAGTAGGGTTTTCCGTGCTCAAACTAACCGCCGTACTTGACGTATCCGTGCTCAAAACTGTAGTATCACTTGAATCAGCAGGAGTGAGACTTGTCGTGCTCGAATCAGCCGCTGTACTTGACGTGTTCGTGCTCAAAACTGGAGTGTCCCTCGTGTCAGCAGGAGTAGGGTTTTCCGTGCTCGAATCAGCCGCCGTACTTGATGTGTCGCTTGTACTAGCCGTGCTCGTGCTTGGAGTGTCAATTTCATCTGCGGAAACGGTTTCACCACCGATTGCTTCAGAAAGCGTGCTGACCACATTTTTTGCAGTGTTTGCTATATCATCCAATACGCTGGTAACGGTTTCATACTCATACTTCAGCGAGTGAATCACCTGTTGATTAGCCACGATTTGATAGTAATGTTCTCCCTCATTTCGAAGCGGTAGGTCGCTATTTCCGGTAATCGCTATTGGAATTTGGCTAAGCGCCGTACACCAAACTGTCGTGTTTTCCAGACTGAGCACCGCACCGAGCTTGAGACTGACCGGATTCGTTGTCGAGGAGCCAATCGCTGGAAAATTCGCTGGCGCCACGATATATAAGCCGTCTATCTGTAAAGGCAAACCATGGGTCGAATCAGAAAAGGTGAAATAGCCATCCATTTGATGCGCCCCATTATCTGTCTTGATCGTTCCATCGTGGTAAATTGCCTGATAAGTTACCCCGTTATAAATAACATCAAAGTGTTTTTCTAAAGTATCAACAATATCTGATTTCATATTTTCCGTGAAAGTTTTTCCATCTATCGCAAAGACAAAATGGCTATCAAAGGAAAGAGAAATCGGTTGATTGGTGTCACTTGTGAAAGTCATCGGATTTTTCGCATTCGCCGCTGTTTTTGAGACAAAGGAAACTTCCTTCGTACGCAAACTTCCTACTACTTTACTATCTTTCCAGTTTGCCGCATCTCGTTGTGCGGACTCAAAGGAAGTATATAAATGGTCATTTACTGGGGCACGGTCGCCCTCTCCGCCAACTTTTTCGACCTGAACGTTCGGATTTTGAGCCATCAACTTGCGGTAGGCGTCCATTTTCATATAGCTTGGATCGCTACTTGATAAAATGGAGGTGGTGTAGTATACGTCACTTCCAGTAATCGCCCGAATCGTACGGATGTCGCTCGTTGTCTTGACTTCACTGACAGAAATGTTCTTGTCTTGATAGCGTGCTTGTTGCGAAAGGTCACTACTGGTCGGAAGAGTAGCCACTTTTTGAGGGGCTAATTCCGCCGCACTCACGGTGGTGGTTCCTAGTGTATCTGCCAAACCGTTTTTCACCGCATCGGCTAATTCTGTGGCGCTCATGCCAGACAAGCTATTCAAGCTTTGTTCTTCACTTTTTGACAGGCGTTCGCTCGTGTCGCTTTTGTCTAATTCGTCTGGTGGGATTGGGTGTTGTTCCGCCATGAATGCCCCTGCACCAAGCGCTAGGAGGGTTCCTGCTTCCGCTAAGCGTTTATGTTCGATTGCCTTTTTTTCTTTTTTAGGTTTGTTATTTTTTAATTCTTCTGACATGTCGTTTCCTCCAATTTACAGATGATTTTTTCGTTCTTATGTGCAATTTTCGTAATAAATAAAATTCTATTAAATAACTTTTTTTCCTTTCATCTCCTGCACATAGAGCAGATTGAGTAGAATGTCGCTTGCTTTCCAACAATTTCCCATCTTCTCCCCCTATTAAATAACTATTTCTTCGTGCGTGCCTCTTCCTGACTGCGAACAATTTTCGCCAAAATCTTCGTAAAGCCAGATGGATTTTTATAGCCGTGCTCAAAGTAGAAGTCTGTCAGTTCAATCTCATCAATGGTTTTTTCATCTTGAATCGCTAAAGCAAAAATGTTCGCATATTCTCCAATGGCTAGGTTGCTTACGACTTGAAAGCCTAAAATGCGCTTGGTGCCGACCTCATAAACGAGGTACATTTTGGCATATTTATCAGAATTGATAGAGCGATTTTCGTAATATGCAGCATCTACATCATAATGGTGAGCGAGTGCGGACGTCTTGGTTAATCCGGTCGTGGCAATCGTGAAGCTTTCCATATTAAGATTATAGGTGCCAAGGGAAGGTGGTATTTTCTCCTGACAAGTCACAAGGTTGACCCCCGCCACATTGCCCTGTCGAATGGCATCGGAGGCGTGAGGAATGTAGACATTTTCCTTGCTCAAATTCAGGTAGGTGGTGGCGCAATCGCCCACCGCAAAGACATCTGGCGTGGTCGTACGCATGTATTCATCGACCAAAATGGCGCCCTTATCCCCAAATTCCACCTGCCCAATCAACAGATAGGTATTCGGACGAAAGCCCACGGAAACAACAACCCCATCCGTTTCCACCTCGGCGCCATCACTGGTAAAGACACTCATTTTAGGTTTCCGAAAAATAGACGGTTTTGTTGTTTTATAGTCTATTGCACGGGTATTTTTTAAAATTATCACTCCCTCTTGTTTTAGAGCGAGTTCGACCTGTTCACTCATCAATGGGTCGAGGTAGCGATTCATCAGAAAATCATGCGAATGAACCATGGTGACACTCAAGCCACGTAAAGCAAAAATCCGTGAAATCTCGGTGCCAATCACGCCTCCACCAATCACGACCACCTTGTTCGCAAGCCCCATAAACCGATTAATCGACATTGCATCTTCAAAATTTTTCAACAAGAAAAAAGTTTTGTTAAACACGCCAGAAGTCGGTGGTAAGATGGGATAGGAACCACTTGCCATGATAAGCTTGTCATAGGACAAAATTTCCAGCATTTTCGAGCGATCCTGCTTGTAAGAAAGAGTCTTTGCCTTTACGTCAATGGCACGGACCTCCGTTTCTGTCAGCACCTCGATGCCCTCCTGCGCCAACTCTGCCACGGTGGTATAGTTTCCCTGCTTTAAAATATCTTCCTGCCCCATCAGAAAGAGCGGTATCGTCTGCGAGACAAACGAGATGTCTTTTTTCCGCTCAAACATGGTAATCTGGGCGTCCGGATATTCCTCACGCGCGCGCCGTGCTGCCGCAATTCCCGCATGCGACGCACCAACAATTAAAACTCTCATTCTCTTTTCCTCCCTATTACAGCCTAGTCTTGCTTTAATAATATTTGAAGAAAACAACTTTATGTACTTTTTCACTATATCTTTAGTTTAAAGTATTTTGTTCATTTATCAAACGTAAAACTCTGAATTTCTGTTAAATTCTTTTTTATTTTGCAACAAATCGGAAATATTTATTTTCATTTGACTATTTTTGTTATTTATTTTCTACTTTTGAGTCAATTAAATTTACTTAATTTAAAGGGTTCCTACTATTCATTAGAAGAAATACCTTTATATTGAAACTAGAATAAAAACGTTGGGAAAAAATTTATATGAAAAAAATCAGTTTAGTTGGCGCTACATTACTAGCAGTCGTTCTTTTAACAGGCGGCTCCTCAGAAGAAAGACACGTCAAAATCAGAAATTTCCACGTCTGAAAAAACATCAGCCACAACATAAAGTACCACAAGTTCATCAGCTAACAAAGAACAAGACGATGAGAACATGAATTGGGCTTCTATGGAGGAGGCTATCGACTTTTACGAGAACCTCTACAAAAATCCTTAAAATGAGATTAGCAAGGACATTTTCTAGGAAAATTACGATAGAAGTTTATGGAGCGTGCTAGAGCAGGACGAAAAAACTTTATTAAAAGAATCGCAGAACGCCCGTAATCATTTTTACAAATTCTGTATCAATCATTGGTTGGATGCGCTTAAGATATAAAGAACATTTCTACATTTTATTTCTCCTAACTGAAAGTTTCTCAGATTTCTCTATGAAATTTTATCATCATTTATTCATCTAAATATCATTAAAAAATTATTTTTGAAATTTTACATTTAAAATAATAGGTGTTATTATTCAAGTGTAGTCGAATAAGTGCTTATTTTTGGAGGCGTTGGCAAAATTTTATTCAATGAGCTCGTTGTTTTAATTTCTTGCCATGTGGAGAAATTGGAGGAAATTTTATGAAAATTTCAAAAAAAATATTTATTGCTTCACTTATGTTTAGTGCTACAGCAATAGGTAGCACACAGGTAAAAGCAGAATAATTAACAGCATTATCTGCTGATAATGATTCTATTCCTGATACGCAAAAAATTGTTGTATTACCTCGTCAAGGTGGTTTTGTTTCTGGTGGTGAATTTGTACTCTATGAAAATGGTGACTTTGTTAATGGTAAAACTATTAATACTGAAACAGACCCAAATGCTATAACTTTTAGTCGATATAAACAAATATTAGCAAAACAAGTATCTGAACCAGAAAATGACTTTTTTAATCTTTCACTCACTAGAGGAGCGACACCACCAGCAGATTCGTTAATACGATTCATGAATCGTGGTGATTACTACCGTTCAAATCCATTTAGTGCAAGTGGGTGGCGGTTTGCTGAATGTTATTTCCAAACTAATGGCGCACGCTTAAAATGGCGCTCTTATGTTGATGATGGTCGAGTAGGTGATAGAGGCGATGCATGGAGCCAATATCGTGTTGGAACTAGCGCTTCTTACGGTGTTCCCTTGTATGTCTCAAGTGGTTATCAATACATTACCGGAGATAATAATATGACAACCTATTATACGTATAATCCTAAAAATGGAACGTATTATACTGTAGAAAATAATTAAAGAGTTACTCATTATTAGTTGCAACTTGTTATTAGCAGTGATTGTGCATGTACTAGATAGGGAGGAAAGAAAATGAAAAAAATGAAACTGATTGCCGTTGCTACACTTACCCTTATCGCTGGTGTCGCTTTAGTCTTAGGAAATGGGCGCACAGAAAAAAAAGTTTCTGCGGATACCGAAACAAAAACAGAAGCCGTTATCGCGGAAACAGAGGGAGAAAAAACAAATTCTACAATAACTGCTGCACTTGAAATTTTGACTTTAGAAGAATTAAACGACCCGAATGGTGGTTGGGCTGAATTTGATGATTCCACACATGTCCTCGTTGATCCCATCTTTGGCGGATTTCATGCAGGGACAGGAACTTGCATTGCCTATGGGGAAAACTTACCAAAAGAGGGAGTCGTGATAGACCCTAGCAACGACCCTGATGCGACAACACTTGGTGCCATTAAACAAGCCTTCCTAGACCAAAAAAAATAAAAGAGAGAAAATTTTTATAGATGAAAAGACGAACAACATTTTTCCAAATTGGCGGAATGTCGTTCGTCTTTTGTTCAAGTTCATTCAAAAATTTCAGTTCACCGAAACTTTACAAATTCGCTCCGTTACTTGCAATTACCCCTTGATACCACTCAAAAGAACGCTTTTTCGACCGAGAATAGTCGCCCTTACCGTCGTCTTGTTTATCCACATAGATAAAGCCGTAGCGTTTTTTCATCTCACCTGTCGTGGCACTGACCAAATCAATCGGCGCCCAAGTCAGATAGCCGATACAGTCCACTTGGTCGAGTTCGACCGCTTTTTTTAGCTCAATGAGATGTTTTTCGAGATAATCTATTCGGTAGGTATCTTGAATCGTACCGTCTTTTTCCACCTTATCCACCGCACCTAGACCATTTTCGGTAATCATGATGGGCAAGCCATATTTTCGGTAGGTGTAGTTTAATAAATAACGTAAGCCAACGGGGTCAATTGCCCAGCCCCACTTACTTTTTTCAAGATAAGGGTTTTGAAGTCCGCCGAAAAGGGAGGTATCTGCCTTATCTGCTCCCTCATAATGCCCGATACTTGAAGCGTAATAATTCATACCGATAAAGTCTAAACGTCCATTTTCAAAAGCTTTCTCGTCCTCTTTCTTCATTGGAATGGAGATACCCTGCGCCTTATATTCTTCTAACTTATAGACAGGAAATTTTCCGTGACACATCGCATCAATCTGGTAAAAATCACGATCCATTTCTTGAAATGCGTTGAGTACATTGGTCGGGTTACAGTCTATCGGGTAGACCGGTTCAATGCCAAAGACACAACCAACTTGATTTTCTGAGTCAATCTCGTGGCATATTTCCACCGCTAGACAGCTTGCGAGCGTCATATGATAACCAATCGTTGCCAAAGTTTGCGGACGATTGGTCAATTCTGAAAATTTCAAACCGGCAATAATATAGGTGAAAATATCTGACGCCTCGGTTTGCGGGTCAATATGGTTCATTTCATTAAAGGTCACCCAATAATGCACCTTGCCCTTGAAAGACTCGAACATCGTGCGGCAAAAGTTCAAGTAAAATTCCACGACCTTGCGATTTGTCCAAGAACCATACGTCTTAACCAAATGAATTGGCATTTCAAAGTGATACAGGGTAATAATCGGCTCAATCCCATGACTAAGTAGCTCGTCCACCACCGCATGATAGAACGCTAGTCCCGCTAGATTGGGTGTTGTTTCATCGCCTTTTGGGTAAATCCGTGACCAGTCAATCGACAACCGCAGTGCCTTAAAGCCCATTTCCGCAAATAGCGCAATGTCCTCCTTGTATCTATGGTAAAAATCAATTCCCGTATGCGACGGATAATTCTTCGTTGGGTCAAGCGTTTGACAGATTTCACGAGGGGTATCGACACTTCCGCTCGTCACAAAATCCATAATCGCCGCACCTTTTCCGTCTTCTTGCCACGCACCCTCACATTGATGCGCCGCAATACTGCCTCCCCATAGAAAATTTTTCGCTAATTTCACTGTTTTATCCCCCTATAAGACAATATTCATCGCACAATCCGAGGAAATCACTCGCCCAGATTTCGCTGGAATCACATCTAAAAATTGATTGGTATTCGTGATAACGACCATGCTTGTCGTGTCATAACCGGCTGATTTCACCGAATCAAAGTCCACTTCGGCAATTTTTTGTCCTTTTGTCACCTTTTGTCCTTGTTCGACCAATACTTCAAAATGTTTGCCGTCTAATTCTACGGTGTTAATCCCAATATGAATAAGTACCTCGACCCCATTTTCATCGACTAGACCAATGGCGTGCTTGGTTGGGAAAACTGCCGTCACTTCGCCGTCAATAGGTGAAAAGACTTCATTACTTGTTGGAACAATGCCGACTCCTTTACCTAATGCACCCGTTGAAAAAGCTTGGTCGTTGACTTCTGACAACTGCACCAATTCTCCCGCAACGACACTGCCGACTGGAATCGTCCGTACTTTTGTTTCGTCTAATGGAGTTTGTTTTGTGTCGGGTGTTTCTTCGATTGCATCTGCCTCTTCATTTGGAATACCTAATAGATAAGCGGATATTGTAGCCCCGACAAAGCTAATCACGACCGCTGCAATCATTAGACCAAAATTCATGAAATCATTTTTCCCGATATAAGAGGGAAGTCCGAACAAGCCCCAAGCGAGGGAGTAAGATTTGACTCCGGTAATTCCGGCAAAGAGTCCGCCAAGACCTCCACCAATCATGACAGCGATAAATGGGCGGCGGAATTTCACAAATACCCCATAAACAGCGGGTTCCGTTACACCAAGAATCGCAGAGAGGGTCACGGTTCCGAATAATTGTTTTTGTTTCATATTGCGCGATCTTAGGAAATAACCAAGCATGGCACCCCCTACCGCAATATCCGAAATCGTACAAGAAGCAGTAAAGACTGGGTCATAGCCATTGGTTGCTAGAAGCGAAGTAATCACTGGCATGATGAAGTTCCCCGCACCGAGCATAATAATGAACGGTTGCAAAGCAGAATATAACATCATTACAAACCAGCCACCAATCGTATTCATCAAGAAGTTGAAGAAACCGATAATCCCTTCCCCTACGTAGAAGCCAACTGGGCCGAAAACTAAGAGGGTCGCAGGAAGCGTAATCAGCATAATAAATAACGGGCATAGGAAGTATTGCAAGGCACTTGGAATCACCTTTTTAGAAAGCTTGGTTACATAGCCCATGAACCAAACTGCCAGTAAAATCGGGATAAAGCTGTTGGCATAGGTAATTTGTGGCAATCCAAGTCCGAATAAGCTCAACCCTTTGACGTCGTTGATTTGTTGCGAGAGCAGGGTAGCAGCGAGCGCCACCGCTAAGTAGGGGCTGGCACCTAAGCGTTTGGCAGAACTCATCGCCATAAAAATCGGCAAGAAGTAGAATACCGCTTGACGGAGCGCATCAAAAATTTGATAGGTTGGGCTTTCTGGTGAGATAAGTCCCGTCAATGTCACAATGGATAAGAAAGCGGCTAGTAATCCCGCACAGATAATGGGTTCTAAAATCGGTGTCATGGATTCTGAAACGACATCTAAAATTGCTTTGATGGGATTTTTCTTTTCTTTGGGTGCGTCACTACTATCGGCGCTCAGCCCAAGCATGTCCATTAATTCTTTATAGACTTCGTTCACGTGTGTTCCGACAATCACTTGGTACGCCACATTGTTCGAGACAACGTCAATCACGCCGTCCATATTTTTCAAAGCGTCCGTGTCGGCTAATTTTCTATCGTTGAGGGTGAAACGCAGACGAGTCATACAGTGTACGACTGCCTTGACATTAGCTTTCCCTCCTACATAGTTGATAATTTGTTCGTTAAACTCTTTATATTTCATGAGAATTTTCCTTTCGTTTGGGTATCATCACAGAGCTAAGACAACTCGTTCAAAAATTGCAAGAAATAGGAAAATTTTGTAAGGATGTTCTTTATCATTATGAAATTTTATCTTTTCTTGTCTATTTTTAGTTGTCATGCTTGACTTCATCACAGAGCTAAAATCTTTAAGCAACGTCAAAAGTTTACTTTTGTAAGTGCGTAAGATTTTTGTATTAGAGTAGTGAGGCTGTGAAACAGACAATTGCGAAGCAATTCTTTCAGCTTGCTAAAAAAACTACTCTAATACAAAGGCACACTTATAAGCATCATTGCGGAATTTTATTCTCCACAACGTTTCGTATACAGTTACTGCTAACATCTTGTCGTAAGCAAAATTTTTGTTTTTCCACTGATTTCTATTCCTCATGCTTGACTTCGTTGCGTCACCCGATGAATATGCAACATCAGGTAGGTTTGTTCATCTTGCGTTAATGAGACGGCAAATTTGTTCTCTACATAGACGTTGATTTTTTGTACACAGTCAAAGGAATCGGGATATAGCCCTTTGATTTGGTTGAAAAGTTCCGCATCATTCTCTTGATAGGCGCTTTTGCGATGTAATCGTTCGATAAAATACTGCAAATGGGTCACCAGCCGCATATAGTTCATCGACGATTCCTTGAGTGTCAACTTGAAATGATATTGGATAATGTTCAAAATATTGCGAAGTGTTTCCATATCCTCGATTTTTTGGTCGAGTCCATTCATGGTTTCTTGTAGGTTCATGAAATGAAGGGCAATAGAAACTGCTTCATCTTCTGGAAATTCCACACCGAAAATTTCTTTGGCTTTAGTCAACATAAATAACCCAATTTGGTAATGTGTTGGATAGAATTTCTTCACTTCCCAAGTTAACGGACTCCGAATAAATTGTTCCTTTTCCGCACGTTTCAAGGCAAAAATCATGTGGTCAAGTAGCGTCAAATACAAATAATCATTGGCTTTTTCATCAAGTAGTTGTTCGCCGTAAGAAACCACCTCATTGACCATTGCTATCACACGTGCATCAGCATTAGATAACAAATAGCTAAAATGTTCCAATCGATCTGTTGAGTCTAGCACGTACGTTTTTTCAATTTCGTTCTCGGTGATGACCTGCCCCACCTTTTTCTTAAACGCAATCCCCTTAGAATAGACAACGACTTCGTTTCCCCCTCGATTCACTAAAGCAACGTTGTTATTTAATATTTGACTAATTTTCATTTTAGACTCCTTTCCAGAAAAAAACTCAGACCAATACAAAAGTATGACACTTAAGTCGTGTACTTTTATCGGTCTGAGCTCTGCCTGCTTTATCAGTAACATACTCACAGGAATGACTGCGGCGCCATTCTGTCGTTTTTCTCTTATTTGTGTTCATTCTAGCATAGCTCTTTTTAGGTGTCAACGCTTTCAGTAAATTTTAGGCGTTATTTTTAAAAATTCATGCGAATGAGATTCCATTTCTTTGGGGAAAAATTTTTAGAAAGGGGACGTGTTTACGGGATTAAAAATAAAGCCTAACTGCTCAATACTAGGCTTTTTCTAATGATTTCTCCGCTATTGCCTCAGTTAAGGTTTTGCGAGAAATTAAGTTTCATTTCTCTTCCAGCCTTATCTGCCCATGTTGGAATAGTCAAAGTTTTTTTAACTGGGTTTTCATTTCCTAGATATTCAGTAATCTCAACTGAAATTCGTGTGACAAATTCATTCTTGCTATGTTCACCAGCTTCTCGTTGTGTCATAGGCTTGCGCTCTATACCTCCTTGACAAGTTTGTTTTAGCACGTGTTTTCAATAATAAAAACTATTTCCTTATCAACATCGTTGTGCCAGAAAGCTACAATCCTGCTTACTAATCGTTTGAGTACAGAGGAAAAACGCAAATAGTTATTATTGGTAAATTGGTAGGCATGCAACAATGAATTAAGTCAAAAAAACACCAATGCCTGATAAACATTGATGTTTTACCCCATTTAAAGAAAATGAGCCAATTTTATTATTTTCCAAGACAAAATTGACTAAACAATTGCGTAATCAACTCATCCTGTACGCTTTCACCAATCACTTCGCCGAGGTAGTCCCAGCATCTTGTCATGTCAATCTGAACCAAATCAACCGGCATGCCCGCTTCAATACCTGAAATCACCTCTTCAAGCGCCTGTTCCGCCTGTTCAATAAGGGCGATATGGCGTGTGTTTGAAAGGTAGGTGGCATCCCGACTTTCTCCAGTTTCTCCACCGAAAAAGAGACGAGCAATTTCTTCCTCTAATGTGTCAAGACCTTGATTTTCCAAAACAGAAACGCTCAAAATAGTCGTATCATTCACCAGCTGTTGCACTTCTGAAAGGTCTAATTTTTGCGGTAAATCGGTTTTATTTAATAACACGATACGTTTTAATCCGTTGGTTGCTTCAATCAACCCTCGATCCTCTTTGGTGAGAGGTTCGCTCGCATTTAAGACGAGTAAAATGAGGTCACTTTCCGCCAAGGCTTTTCTCGAACGTTCCACTCCGATACGTTCCACGATGTCTTCAGTTTCACGTATTCCCGCAGTATCAATGAGTTTTAGCGGTACCCCGCGCACATTGACATATTCCTCAATGACATCTCGAGTTGTTCCCGCAATATCGGTGACAATCGCCTTTTCTTCTCGTAAAAGATGATTTAAAAGGGAAGATTTTCCAACATTTGGGCGCCCGATAATTGCAGTAGATAACCCTTCTCGTAATATTTTCCCTTGTTTCGCCGTTTGTAAAAGTTGACGAAGTTGTTGTTTTACGAGTTCCGCCTTTTCAAGCAAGAGCTTCGTCGTCATTTCCTCCACATCGTCGTATTCAGGGTAATCAATATTGACCTCAACCTGTGCCAGCGTGTCAAGAATTTCCTGACGCATGTTACGTATAAGTGTCGAAAGATTCCCGTCTAATTGGGAAATTGCCACGCCCATTGCCTTATCCGTTTTCGCACGAATGAGATCCATAACGGCCTCCGCCTGCGACAAATCGACCCGTCCATTGAGGAAAGCCCGCTTGGTAAATTCCCCCGGTTCCGCAAGACGTGCACCTTCTCTTAGCAAGAGCTGCAAGACTTGATTGACAACGACAATCCCGCCGTGACAGTTGATTTCCACGACATTTTCACGGGTAAAGGTTTTGGGTGCATACATCACCGACACCATAACTTCATCCACGTTCTTGTTATTTTTTGGTTCCACGATATGCCCATAATGAATTGTATGAGTAGGTACCTCAGCTAAATTTTTATTTCCTTGGCGAAAGACTTTGGCAGCAATTTTTACCGCATCATCGCCTGAAAGTCGCACAATCGAAATGGCACCCTCACCTGGTGGCGTTGAAATTGCTGCAATCGTATCAAATTCCATGGTTACATTTTGCATTTTACTGGTTCTCCTTATTGATAGAGGTAAGACGACTAAGTGACAAATCACGAAAAATCGGGAAATTTGCAAGCAGAACGAGCATTTTTCCACTAACTTCTATTCCTCGCGCTCGACTAAGTGACAAACGAAAAAAGTCCCCAACAGCGCCACGACAAAAACGGACACTGTTCAAGCACTTTCACTACTTAAACTTATTTTATTGGCTTTAGGATACAACAATTTACGGGAAATTGCAAGATACGCTAGGTATGTTTAATAAAATATAAAAAGAGGTCGTCTCATCTAGTGAGTTTCACGAATTTGTAATTTAATGAAAGTAACAATAGAAGAACGGGAGAAAGAGGACTTGTTATGGGAATTTTTGGAAACCTGTCAGATAGTTTGAACGAGAAAAAACGAGCGAAACAACTCGAAAAATTACGCTTGAAGAACGCCAAGAATCCACCAAATCATAAAGGGTGGAGGAAAATGCTCAATTCTGACTTGGGACAGCTTGGAAATAGCTTTGAAAATGCCTCCGCTAGTAGTAATGAAAAAAAACTTATCACCAAAGAACCAATCAATGAAACCCTGCGAAGTCCATTTCCGGCGAAAGAAAAGCACCGCTGAGCTCTTAGCGGTGTTTCTTATATGTATAGTAAATGAGGAGAATGAGCAATAAAAAGAGCAAACTAAGACCGCTGTACCATTGAAATTTCCACACAATCAGCAGCAAAACAAAGAGAAGTGGAAAATATTTCAAAACAAAAGTAGACATTTTTAAGCCAATTTCACGTTCTCGTAAATTTGTTTTTTTATCGGCAATAGCTGTCTTCCACTCGGAGAAACTCCGTGACAAAAAAAGACCGCCAGTAAGTCGTATAAAAATCGCTAGTAAGTAAATAAATACAACCACCACTACGAGAAAAAGCACCAAAATATTTTGCGACATAGAATCTCCTCCTCAACTACTTTCATTCTACACCTCAGATCAGAAAAAGCGCAGGAAAATTTTACTTTTATTAGTGATTTATTCTAATCTCGTCGAACGTGGGCAGACGGTTATTTAACTATCTTTACAGATAAATAACGAAATTTTTTGCGCAACTTTAAGGTTCAGTTAATCTCGCCTAGCTATAATGAATTTATCGAGGGACGCAACCCCTCAGAAAGACAACTTTTTTTCATTCATCCTCGTCTTTGAAAGTGGCTTAGACGAGGCTCCTTTTTTTATGAAATTTTCTGAAACGTCCTATCAAACAGCCGACAAAGCCCGAGAACTCGACATTCTGTTCCACGTGAAACTTTTTGACGAAAACGTGAAACATTATTTTTATTAGATATTTTGGTTACAACTGCGTTAAATCGGCAGGAATCTCGGAAATTTCATTGACAAAAGGGGCGCTAAGCAATATATTATAGTCAATCATTCTTATTCTTATCGGAGTAGAAGTACGAAGATAGAAACCAACCGACCGCCCTCAAACTCGCGATCGGTTTTTTTGTCCTAGAGAGCTAAAATCCCCCTCCTCAACGTTGAAAAGGAGCTTTGGATAATTTTCAAATATACTCTAGTATTCTCTTCCCAAGCTTCTCCACGCCATTAAAAAGACCACTTAGAATCATTGGTAAGCCAACGTTTCTAAGTGGTCAAAATCTATACTTTCTTATACTTCAAAAAAATCAGCCAAAGCCAAGCCCCAGCTGATTTCCTCTTATTTTTGAATATCCACGTCCGTATCTTTCCCACGAATCACAAGCAAATCTTTGCCCGTCCCGCTCTCCTCGTAAGCAAGCTCGGAATCCTTGTTGCCAACCGAAATATTTCCATCTTCCACCTTAATATCCAACCCGTCATAGCCAGCATTGCGCAGGTCGACTTCGCCGTGATTCACGGATAACATGTTTTTGCCAACAAAAATCGTATCTTCCGCGTCAAATTCCCCCGTCGCAAACCAAAGCTCTTGATTGGTGAGTACGCTACTGATACTTGTCACAGAGCCCTCGCCAGTCGCCTTAATCGAACTCGCAAGCACTTGAGAATTTTCCCACACGATATTGCCGTCTTTCGTATCCATTACCAGATTGTCAATCTTAGCCCCACCCGTATACAGATTATGACTGCCAGTGATTTTCAGATTTTTGACATGCACACGGTCGAGCTTCATGTCGCTGTATCCGCTACTTTTGACGTTAATTTCGTCAATGGCAAACTCTTTGGGCACAATCACCAAGACTTTTTCATCATGATTGGAGAAATTGCCAATGCCGATTTTGTCGAATTTTCCATTCATTTTTACACGTAATTCGTTATTTTTTACTTCAAACGTTGGTTTCTTCGTTGACTTCCAACCTTGTAGTTCCAACTCAAACTTATCGCCCGCACGCACTTCTAGCTCATAATCCGTCATATCCGCAGAAATTTTGTTAAATTCGGGAATTGTTTGCACTTCATGAAAATCCTTCATGACGACAAATCCTTTGCCATTTTCCCAGAAAACACCGGAATAATCATGCTTCATGCTAATCCCGATACACGCCATAATCCCGCCAAAAACAATCAGACCAACGCCAATAATCATGGATTTTTTCATCTAATATCCCCCCAATCTGCCGCACTCGGTTTCCGAATAAATTTCCGACCAATGTATTTCGCCAGTTTTGCCACGCTCGCCAGTAGAAAGCGAATGAAGTAGAACAATAACGGCCAGATAACGAGAGAAATCCCGACTCCTCCAATGCCGCAACCGATGAAAAGGAACGCCACGCCGAGACTTTGACTGATGATACCAAAGCCTGTTACGACCACAAAAACGGAGGCAAAGGTCATCGCACCTAGGAGAATCAGCACTGCCGCAAAAGCAGCTGCGACAAGAATTAAAAGTGAAAGGAGCAATAAGACAAGACAGAATGCCAATGGTAAGAGAACTGGAGAGGCAAGTAAGCCTAAAATAATCAGCCAAATCATCGATAATTTCTTTTTCGCTTTCTCTTTGCCATATGTTTCTTTGTTGTCTTGATAGTTGTCGTCTTCCCGCATAGAATATTCCGCCAAAATCTGTCGAGCTAATTTTTTTGCGGTGCCGAATTTCTCCTTGATTTGCGCCTCAGACAATCCTGCATCTAGGGCGTATTCTTGGTAGTAATTCACCACATCGTTGCGCTCGTCGCTATTTAGCAGGGTTAAATAACTCGCTAGTTCCTTAAAGTATGTCATTTCGTTCATCTTCCTCCCCACTTTCCTTTAATTTTAAAATCGTATCCACATTTTCCCGAAAGAGTTCCCATTCTTCTTGTAGCTTGGTTAACATTGTTTCTCCAGTCATTGTAATGCGGTAATAGCGCCGATTTCGCCCCTCATATGCCTCATCATAGGTTTCAAGAGCCGCATTTTTTTTCAGCCGGCGCAACACTGGGTACATGGTGGACTCACTGACAGGAAACGATTCTTGCACTTTTTTCGTCAAAGCATAGCCGTAATAATCTTGCTCGCTCAACAAGCCAAGTACCGCCCCATCTAGTAGCTCACTGGATAATTGAATCGCCATAGATTTCTCCACTCCTTTCTCGTATGTGCTCATTTTTATGTTTGTACTATTTATTCTCTAATACTATTTTACATATAGTATTATGCTACTGATTGTATGGAAATGCAAGTGGAAAGTTTTTGGATTTGGGGAATTTACAGAAAAATAAAAAGCCACCCCCTAAAAAGAGAGCAGCGAATGATTAGATTTGTTTGCCACTTTTTTCAACGACAAGGTAGCGATACGGTTCGTCACCCTCGGAATGTGTGGAAATGTACGGGTCTTTAGCTAAAGCCGCATGAATTTGCTTCCGCTCAAAAGCGGGCATTGGTTCCAAGAAAACAGGTTGACCTGACTTCTTGACACGGTCGGCGGTACGTTCAGCTAAACGTATTAAGACAGCTTTGCGTTTTTCACGATAATCTCCGACGTTCACCACGATAGAAAGCTTGTTTTCAGCGACACGGTGGACGAATACCTGTGAAAGATATTGTAACGCATTTAAGATTTTCCCGTGCTTGCCAATCAAAATGCCTTGCTTTTGACTATCCAAATGGAAGAAAATCAAGCCGTTTTCATCACGGTCAATGCGAACTAATGCCGGTGCGCCAAGCTCCTTCGTGATTTTTGTTAAATACTTTGCCAACTCAGCAACGGCGGCATTTTCATCTAAATTCTCTAAGAAAGGTGCGTCCTTTGGGGTCACAACTTCCGATGTGGATGTGGTTTCAGTAGCTGCGACGGATGACTTTGGGGTCGCTGTGCCATTTTTTTCTGCCTCGGCAGCTTTGACTGCTTCTACGACTTGAGAAAGCTCAACAGTCGCTTCACTTGCAGATTGGACAGGTTCGGCTTGAGCTTTGATTTCTTCTGGTACACCACGCACAGCAGAACGGTCTGCTTGTAAAATCACGTGCTCCGCGATAGCGTCAATCTCAACTTCTGCATTTCGTTTTCCGAAACCTAAGACTCCTTTTTTCTCCGCCTGCTTGATATGAATATGTGCTTTTTCCTTTGGTATTCCTAATTTCTTCAAGCCACGTTCGATTGCTTCTTCAACGGTTGCTCCTGTGAAAATAGCCATTCAAATACTCCTCCTTCTTGTAGAACTTACGTTGCCCGTATGACCTACCCGATTACTAGAATTTTAACTCCCTATCATTATACAACAAAAGTCGAACATCTGTAATAAAAGTCGTTAATTCCTTGAGTTTTTTTGTTAAATATCTCACTTTATTTTATTTTAAAAAAGTGTTTTGTTTTTTCTCTCTTTCCCCTAAAATTTTTTGTGAAATCGTGTATAATGAAAGAAAGAAGCTATAAAAGAGAGGGTGCGGTGTATGGCAACACGTTATCAAGAGGTTTTTCAAGATATTGAAAGTAAAATACGTTGTGGGGAGTATGCGCCGAACACTGTTTTACCAAGTGAGAGTGAGTTTCGTGAGATTTATCATGTTTCTCGTGATACCGTGCGGCGGGCACTGGCTCTTTTGGCGGAAAATGGCTATATTCAAAAAAAACACGGCAAGGGGTCGATTGTGATTGGCATGATTTCTCCGGTGAATTTCCCGATTTCTGGCTTGACGAGCTATAAGGAGTTAGAGGAGATTCAAGGCTTTAAGAGTGAAACAAAGATGGTCTCGCTTAGTCGCTATACCTTGGATGAAAAAGAAGCCCATTTAATTGCCTTTCCAGTCGGGGCGGAGGTGTGGAAATTGGTGCGCCAGCGGTTGATTGACGGGCAAGCAGTGGTGCTCGATATTGATTATTTACTTTGTGAATTTGTGCCGAACTTAACCAAAGAAATAGCGGAGGACTCGATTTATGCTTATTTTGAGGAGGAATTGAACCTTGCGATTTCCTATGCGAAGAAAGAGATTACCGTGAGTGACACGACAGAAATGGATAAACGCTACCTTGATTTGCGTTCAAAGGATAATAGTGTGGTTTCCGTGAAGAGCCATGTTTTCCTCGAGGATACCTCCATGTTTCAATACACAGAAAGCCGCCACCGTGTAGACAAATTCCAATTTGTCGAATTTGCGAGACGGCGACGGACATTATAAAAAGTTTGTGAGGTGCTGAATTTTCAGTGCCTTTTTTACTGGAATGAATTTTTGCATTGTTTCGCTAAATGGCGAATAAATGAACAGATGTCCAAGCATGATGCCTTTTTCACTTTTTGACAAAAAATTTATGGAAATTCTTAGAAAAAATGCAAAAAAAAATCAGAGGACAGTGGAAACTCGAGTTTTCCCACCATGCTCTGATAAAGCGAAGCCTGATATTTGCCTTACGCTGCTAAAACTTTACGTCCTTTAAGACGACGAGATTTTAAGACACGACGACCATTTTTTGTAGACATACGTTTACGGAAACCGTGAACTTTTTGACGTTTACGTTTGTTTGGTTGGTAAGTACGTTTCATGAGTCAATACACCTCCGATAAAAAATTTCTTGTAATTATCTAGTTTGCGCTTTTCTAGGTACCTAGACATACTTTGACATTATACTTCGTCAAGCGCCAGATTGTCAAGGGAAAATTCTTGACGGAGGATTAATAACTGCCGATTTCACTGAGGATGCCTGCAAAAACCGCCACACCAACAATTAAAATGTACACTATCAAAAATAACACGCCCAACATATTTATGGCGAACATCACAATCCCCACGACATTCCAAATTTTTTGATCTTCTTTCATTTCTTCCACTGTTTGATACTTGCCGGTTGCCCAAAGCCATTCATAACCCTTTAATGCTCCGACAAATCTCATCACTAGACTAGCGCCTGGAATCACCGCAATAATCATGTTAGAGACCCCGTTGCCAATCCCCCACATCCAAGTTAAACTAAATGCTGCCCAATTCCATTTTGGTAAAATGACCGGCTGTTCTACTGGTTGTACTGGTTGCTGAATTTGTGGTTGTACTTCTTGATTTTCCATTCTTGTTCCCTCCTTCACTTAGTAAGTACCGTAATCAACCGACGTTGGCGCCAAATTGACTAAATAATTGACAAAAACACTAAAGAAAAGAATCAAGAAAAGAACCCCAACCACATTTAAAACGAAAAAGATGATTCCGATAGTATTCCATGCTTTCTGGTCTGCCTTCATTTCTTCTACGGTCTGATACTTTCCTGTTTCCCAAAGCCATTCATACCCTTTTAGCGCCCCGATAAATGCCATAATAATGTTTGCTGCGGGGATAAATGAAAGCAGCATGATAAACACGCCATTTCCTAATCCCCAAATCCATGTTAATCCAAAAGCGCCCCAGTTCCATTTTGGTAACATCACACGTTCTTTATTTTCCATTTTTAACAGCCTCTTTTCTCTCATGAAAACCCAATAATTGCTGACCAAAAAAATAATTTTTCCATGTAGAGTAAGTATAGCAAAAAACACTTTAAAACTAAAAGGAAAAAGTTATTTATAAGAGTATAAAAGGAAGATTTAATTTAACTTTTCACTTTTAGGGAATTTCGAGAAGTTCACCTCTTGCACGTAAGAATACCGAGTTTCCACAGTAAATCGACCATTTTTCTCGTAAATTCGTGCCTTTGCCCGCAACATGTTTCGTCTATTTCCTTTAATTCCTCGAATAATTGTGTACGACTTGCCCGAAGTTTCCACCTTTAAATCTGCCGTTCCTTGAAAAAAGCAGAGCTCGTTGATTTCGACTTTTTCTAGTTTCTCCGCCTGATAAAGAATTTGCCGTTCCCCAGAAGATTTCTCCAAAAACACCAAGATATCAGGTGTTACTTTTTCTGGAACCAACGCCAAACTCACAGCGACGCCATCCTCACTCAGCACATGTGCCTGTGTTTTTAAATAATACAAACCCATCCCAACCGAAAGTGACAAAAGAAACGCTAGCGTCAATACAATATTTTCCTTAACCTTTGAACGCATTTCATCTCTCCTAGATTATTTTTATCCAGAACTTCAGCCCCCCAGAAGCCCTATAAAAAAAGAAAAATCGAATTTTTTTGACGATTCTCCTCATTTTTCTTACCCTCTAGTATAGCATAAGTTTCATTTCAAAAAAATTGACAAAAAAACGTGAGAAAAAAGAAAATGAAAGCCCTTCTCAGAATTTCCTCTCAAATATGGTATAATAATAAGAGAAGAATGAAGAAAAATTCATCTGTAAATCGGAGGAGATTTCTATGAAAATAGGCGTGATTGGTTCTGTTAAAGAGGAACTAGAAAACATCCGTCAAGCGCTCGTGCAAACGCAAACTATTGAAATTGAAAATTTTCGCTTCACGAGTGGGGAGCTAAAACATAAAAAAATCGTGCTTGCCGAGGTGCCAAACGACACGGTGGACATAGAAAAGGTAACTGAGCTTTTGATTCATACCTTTCAGGTGGGGCAGGTGATTGCTACGGGACTGGCGGGGGCGATAGATGATGAGCTTTCTCCACTAGCACTCGTGATTGGAAACAGTTATTTCGATTGTCAAACAAAAGAAGAATTTCCAGCGGAGGACACCCTCGTTCAGCTATTCAAGAAAATTTACCCGTCTGCGAAAGTCGGGAAGATTTTGACCGTAGAGCAGTTTATTGACGACACGCATCGCAAGCAGGAGCTGAAAAAAGTTTGTCATGCGGTGGCGGTGGATTGTGAAAGTGCACGGGTTGCCGAAGTCTGTGCGAAACATGCGACACCCTTTGTCAGCGTTCGGACGATTACCGACAATGCTAACAACCAAGCGTGGAAAAATTTCAATAATTATGAAGAATTAGCCGCTGAAAAATCGACGGATATTTTGCTGGAAGCTTTACAAAAGAAAATTTAATTGAAACCTCTTTTACTGGTGTAGAAGAGGCTTTTTTGTCTGCTCTTCACTTGTGGAAAACTCTCTCTTTTGCCCGAAAATCTTATCCACATTTTTGTCGATAAGTCTTGTCACCTTGTGGAAAACTTTTTCCACAGAAAAAAAGTTTCCCAGACTTTTCCACTGTTTTCTCCTCTGTTTTTGCCCCTGTCTATAAGTTTTGCACAGGGTAAATTTGTTTTGTGGATAACTTTAATAAACCCAATAAACATAAGGGTTGTTACTCACATGTTCTTGTTGATAACTCCTGTTTTACCCTACTTATACACACCCTGCACTTGCCTGTTGATAATTTTTATCCACCCCTGTGAAACTTTTTTCCACAAGCCCCCTCAGACTGTGGAAAATTCTGCTAAATCATGCTATCATATAAAAGCCAATTTCTTATTTGGGGACTTTTTTTTGTCTCTTTAAGAATACAAGTGGAAATAGGACAAAAAATAAAAAAGCAGCGTGGATAAATCTCATGCGTCCTTTTGGCGTGACTCTTCTTATTTTTTGACAAGGTCGAAGAAGAACACAAAAAAAGAACGGCATTTATTTAGATAGAAGGATTTTTAGCCTTGTTTACCAAGCGTTGTAGAAAGGAAATGAAGCAATGACAGATATGAATAGTATCTGGGACGGTTTTTTGCATTATCTTACTGAAGAAGTGCAGCTCTCCAAGCCTAGCATGGACACCTTTGTTCATACGAGCGAGCCGCTAGGGTTAAATGGCAACGTCTTGACCATTTTGGTTGCCAGTGAATTGCATAAAAATTATTGGCAAACGAAATTGCAAAACTATGTCGTTGCGGCAGGCTTTGCAGCGACGGGTCAAGAAATTATCCCAAAAATCGTGACACAAAAGGAAATTGAAGCGAATGTGCCAATGGTAAGCGAAAGTCCCGCTGAATTTAGCGTGGATCGGAAAAACCAAAGTCACTCGAAGCTCAATGATAAATACACCTTTGACACTTTTGTCATTGGAAAGGGCAATCAAATGGCGCATGCTGCCGCGCTCGTTGTGGCAGATGAACCGGGCATGATGTACAACCCACTCTTCTTATATGGCGGTGTGGGGCTAGGAAAGACCCATCTAATGCACGCAATTGGGCATCAGATGCTAACGACCAACCCGAACGCAAAAATCAAATACGTGCCTGCTGAGACGTTTGTCAACGAACTGATTGAATCCATTTCATCGAAGACAACGGGTGATTTTCGGGAAAGTTACCGAAATGTTGACCTCCTACTCGTCGATGATATTCAATTTTTCGCCAAAAAAGGCTCAACACAGGAGGAATTTTTCAATACCTTTGAAGCCTTATTTAACAATCAAAAACAAATTGTCCTCACGAGCGATCGCACGCCACAGGACATTCCGGGCATGGAAGCACGCCTTGTTTCCCGCTTTGCGTGGGGCTTGTCGGTCGATATTACCCCACCAGATTTGGAAACTCGGATTGCGATTTTACGTAATAAAGCGGTCAGTGAAAATCTGGAAATTCCAGACGACACCTTGCGCTATATTGCCGGACAATTTTCGGACAATATTCGTGAACTAGAGGGAGCTTTGATTCGTGTGCAGGCCTATTCGACCATGACAGGTACCGATATTACGACCTCTCTTGCCGCAGATGCCTTGAAATCGTTGAAATCACAGGGCGCACGTGTGCAGCTTTCGATTCCTGAAATTCAAGACGAGGTGGCGAAATATTTCAATATCACGCTCAAGGATTTAAAAGGGAAAAAACGCCTCAAAACGTTCACAGTCCCTCGTCAAATTGCGATGTATCTCTCTCGTGAGCTGACGGAAAGCTCATTTCCAAAAATCGGAGCAGAGTTTGGCGGAAAAGATCATTCGACCGTCATCTATGCGATTGACAAAATTGCCAAAGCCGTCACTACAGATGCTGGCTTGAAACAAGAAATTTCGGAAATCCGGACACGCTTGGGGCGTTAACGAAAAAAAACTATCCACACCCCTGTTGACAAGAAGAAAAACTATCCACAGGTTATCCACAAGTGGAAAACTTTCAGTCACGCACGGTGAAGCAACTTTTCCACAGTATCCACAAGCTCTACTAAGATTACTATCTTTTAACTATATATATATAAGTATTTCCCCTCTAAATTTCTTGAAATTTTGAAATTGAGGGACGCGAACTAAGGAGGAAGAAAGACAATGTCTTTACATGTGACGTTAAATCGTAGTGCTTTCTTGCAAAGCTTACGTACAACACAAAAAGCGATTGCTTCAAAAACGACCATTCCTATTTTAACGGGGGTCAAAGTTTACCTATCTCAAGAAGGGTTGAGCTTAACGGGGTCAAATGTCGATATTTCGATTGAAACCTTTATTCCAGCAGACGATGAAAAAGCCAATATGCAAATTCACGATGTGGGAGGCATTATTATTCAAGCCAAATTCTTGTCAGATATTGTCAGCCGCTTAGATGCGCCCGTTTTTTCAATGGAAGTCTTGGAAAACAATCAAGTGAAAATCGTGGCAGATAAAAAAGAAGTCTTGGTCAATGGGATTGATATGGAAAATTATCCACGCTTACCACTTGTCGAACAGATGAATCCGCTAAAAATGCCGGTTCATGTGTTAACAAAATTGGTTTCTGAAACCGTCTTTTCCGTTTCCGTGCATGAAAGCCGTCCGATTTTAACGGGGGTTCACTTTGTTTTGAACGATAATGAAAATCTCCTAGCGGTCGCAACAGATTCGCACCGCTTGAGCCAACGCATTATCAAATTACCAAATATGGCGGAAAATTTTAATATTGTCATTCCAGGAAAGAGCTTGAAGGACATCAGCGCAGTATTTCCAGATGAAGAGGAAGAGCTTGAAATTCATTTTATGGAAAATCAAGTCTTGTTCCGCACCGATACAATTATGTATTATAGCCGCCTGCTTGAAGGAAATTATCCAGATACCAACCGCTTGATTCCGGATAGCTTTAATACAACGGTTGAATTTTCTGTCTCAGAGTTCCGCAAGTCGATTGACCTTGCTTCTGTCATGAGTCATGAGGGCAGAAACAATATCGTGAAGTTGGAAATTACGAGTGATGGCGTGAAGCTTTACGGAAATTCACCTGAAGCTGGAAAAGTGGAAGAAGAGTTGGTCGTGGAAAAAGTGACGGGCGATCCGTTAACGATTAGCTTTAACCCCGATTACATGAAGGATGCGTTGCGTGCCTTTGGGGAAACCAATATTCAGATTCAATTCATCAGTCCCATCCGTCCGTTTACTCTGGAACCAACGGAAACGACAGGCGAATTTATTCAGTTGATTACTCCAGTTCGTACGAATTAGAGATTTCAAAACTTAAAAGAACAAAAAGGCTAGGCGAGAAACCTAGTCTTTTTTGCGGAATTTTTCATAAAGGAGAAACGCTACGGTGACTGCAAAATAAGCGGTAAAAAGGAGCAGAAAGGCGATAGAAATCCCTTCTAGGCGTCCTGAGAGAAGAAAGTGCAATACCGCACTCAAGGCAAGAAGTACAATGACGACAAGAAGTCCGATAGCGAGTGCTTTTTTCAGTGGTGTCGTGCGGTCGTCCATTTCTCTACTCAAGCCGTAATTTTGTAGGGCAAAAACCATCAGTGTGAGGAGAAAAATTGAAAAGAGTGGGCTAGAATAAAGAGCATTGATGCCTTTTGACGCCCAAGTGAAACCTAGAAAGAGCAAAATTAACGTATCTTGTAAAAGAAAGGCGCTCCGAAATTGCTTTAATTGTTTGAGTTGTATTTCTTCATCTGTTATTTTATTCATGGAAATGACTCACTCCTTTTTCTAATCACTTAATAAAATAACTTATCTTATTTTTTTAAAAGACATAACAAATAGAATAACGTTTTCCTTTTTGGTTGTCAACCGTCTTTTCTCCAAGGTATAATGAGGGGAAAGAAGAGATTTTCTACAGGGAGGAAAGTTAACATGTCGATTGTTTTAGGAATTTTAACGCTTATTGCGAGTTTTGTGAACTATACGGCGTGGGCAAGTGGGTATTTTAGCGGCAGTTTAGAGCTGATTAGCTTACTTATTCAAGGTGTCCTGACCTTCATCATGTTGCTCGCCGGCATTTCATATAACGGAAAACGCATGAGAAAAAGCTATGATGGTGGAGCATATCGCATTTTCACACTTCCTTTTTCGGTGATTTTGCTGTCCATTTTAGGCAACGGTTCCGTTTTCGTTGTTTTATTGTTAAAATTTTTAAGGATAGTCAAAGAGTTATAATAACAAAAAGTCGAGTATCGCTACTCGGCTTTTTCCAGATTCTTACTCATATTAATGTCTGTCACGATATAGCCCATGTTATGATAAAGGTGCCACGCAACCTTATTATGACCGAACACATGTAGGTCTAGGCGCTTTGCTCCAAGCTTTTTAGCTTCTTCTTCAAAGAGCAACATGGCACAACTTCCATAGCCCTGATCCTGATGTTCAGGAAAAATGGAAATATCGTAAACATAAGCGATTTTTTTTTGATTTTCAGGGTCAAAATGATACCAAAATTCTCCGACTTTCTTCCCTTCATCGGTCAAAATATTCAGTAAATGGTGGTTTGGCGTGATATTTCCCTCTGGCAAGAGCTCGTTATACTCCTTTTCCGCAAGATATTGCGCCGTATCGACCTCAAACGTTCCACTCAATACTTTTTCAGAAGCGTAATCGTCAATCGCATGATCCAGATAGCCAATAAATTCCTTTTTTGTCATCGGTTGAAATCTCATTTTGTTCACCCCGTTTCTCATTTCACCTAGAGTATAGCACGGATTGTGAGGAAAAAAACGATTTTAATACCTCCTTAAAGAATTTTTTCGCCGGATAGGATAAAATGGAGTCAAGACATTGGGGGAAAACGTTTTAGGAAAGGAAAAAAACGATGAAAACTTACGATTATATTGTTATTGGTGGCGGTTCGGCGGGGATTGCGTCAGCCAATCGCGCGGGAATGCACGGCGCAAAGGTACTGCTTATCAATGCGGGACCGATTGGTGGAACCTGTGTGAATGTGGGCTGTGTGCCGAAGAAAATTTTGTGGCAGGCGGGGAGCTTAGCTGAGGGTGTAGAGCACATGTCGGGCTACGGTTTTGATGTGGCGTTGAATTCCTTTAATTTCAAGAAGTTTGTAACCCGTAGATCAACTTTTATTGATCGCTTGCATACGGCTTATTTCAATGGATTAAATAACAACAATGTAGATTATTTGGAAGGCTATGCGACATTTTTAGACAATCATAGAATAACGGTGAATGGGGAAGAATTTAGTGCACCACACGTCTTGATTGGAACAGGAGGACGTCCAAGCCGGCTAAATATTGAGGGCGGTGAATATGCACTAACCTCGGATGATTTTTTCGAGTTGCAGGAGTTGCCTCAGTCGGTTTTATTGATTGGTGCGGGCTATATTGCAGCGGAATTTTCGGGAACGTTACAGGCATTGGGGGTTCAAACACATTGGGCATATCGGTTTGAGCGACCTTTGAGAAAGCTAGATACCATGTTGACAGATTATCTAATGACGGTTTATAAAGAACAGGGTGTGATTCTTCATCCGCATTCTATTATTAAAAAAATCAAAAAAATATCGGAAAAAAATTACAAGATAATCTTTGAAAACAAGAAAGAAATTTTGGTGGAAGCGGTTATTTTGGCAACGGGTCGGATTCCTAATACAGAGAAATTAGGTTTAGAAAATACAGATGTGGAAGTGACAGAAAAGGGCCATATTAAGGTAGATAAGTACCAGAATACGACGGCAGAAGGTGTCTATGCAGTTGGAGATGTGATTGGCAAGATTGATTTAACACCAGTGGCAATTGCAGCCGGTCGTAGACTTTCTGAACGGTTATTTAATGGAAAAACGGATAGCTATTTATCTTATGAAACTATTCCAACGGTTCTTTTCACCCATCCTGTGATTGGTACAGTCGGTTTGACGGAAACAGAGGCTATCGAAAAATACGGAAAGGAAGAAGTGAAAGTCTATCAATCAAAGTTTACACCAATGTATTTTGCGATAACAGAAATTCGTCAAAAATGTTTGATGAAATTGGTTTGTGTTGGAAAAGAGGAAAAAATTGTCGGCTTACACGGGATTGGTCTAGGGATAGATGAAATGTTGCAGGGCTTTGCGGTGGCAATAAATATGGGTGCAACCAAGGCGGATTTCGATAACACGGTAGCGATTCATCCGACAGGAGCAGAAGAATTTGTGACCATGCGTTAGCTGGGTTGATTTGACAAAAGAGGGAGTGAAATTATGGAATCAAGAGTTGAGTTAAAAAATCGTGCGAAAAATATTTTAGACGGACGGCGTGGGAAATTTGCTATTTTGGCGATTGTGCCAATGATATTTGATTTGAATATTCAATTTTCGTCAAATATAGATAGTTTTCGTTCGATAGTAGATAAATACACGCCTTTTGGAGCGCATGTTTCAGTGAGAAGTAATAGGTTTTTTTCGGATTTGGCAACGTTTGGGTTAAAAACGCAAAACATTATTACGGATTTTATTTCAATGTTTTTCATTGTCGCAATTATGTGGGTGTCGCTTGATTTATTGCGGCGGAAGAAAGATGACGTACAATTACCAGAAGATTTGTTTTTGGTTGGGAAGAACTTTGTTAGTTATTTAGCCGCCTTTTTCATGCAATGGATTTACCTTGGATTGTGGAGTCTTTTGTTTTTAATTCCGGGAATTGTGAAGAGTTATTCCTATGCGATGACTTATTATGTGTTGAAGGATGGGTATGAGGTGACTGGCAAGATGCCTTCGACCAATGAGGCGATTACTCGTAGTCGTGAATTGATGTACGGACACAAGTGGGAGTTATTTATTCTCGATTTGAGTTTTATTCCTTGGCGTTTTCTAAGTCTGATAACGTTAGGTGTTGGCTCGCTGTGGGTGACGCCTTACGTGACGGCGACAAAAGCTGCGTTTTATGAAAATTTAGTGCGTGAAGAAGATCCTGTGTTGGAAGAAGCGGAAGAGTTAGAATTTTAGGAAGAATATGGGCGTCCTTGACGGTGGTTGAGGGCCTTTTTGTTTTGCATACAGTTACTGCTAGTTTTTTTCATCTATTTCGACTACCCTTAAAAAAAATTCTAGCTACCGTCTATTCACTTATGCCTCCTACAACCCTATTTTAGAAAAATTGTTCTGAATTTTACGCACATTTCTTCTTGTTTGTTTCATATAAGATATTGAATTTTCTTTTAAGATAACAAAAAAGCCAAGTAGCTAAAAACTACCTGACTTTCTTTAAAAATTATTTACGCTCTTTCCGGCGACCAACTAAGGCGAACAATCCAACAATGAGAATTGCAAGTCCACCGAGTGATAAACCAATGGATTGTTTTTCACCCGTTTTAGGGAAAACTTTCGCAGTTGTACTTGGTGTGGTTGAAGTTCCTGTTGTTTGTGCTGTACCTGTTGAAGGTGTCATAGGTGCGTTAGGTTTTGGTGCATTTGGTTTGTTTGTTACTGGAGGTGTTGGTTTTTGTGGTTCAGGTGTCTTGTCGGCAGTGTAAGTCACGGTTTCTTCCACGTCTTTACTGTCGGCAGTCAAGTCAGTTACTTTCGCCACACTTGATTTATCGGCTGTAAATCCTTTGATTTCAGGGCTTACCACTTCGTCAAAGGTTGTGTCGTCATTTGTTGCCTTCCAGTCTGTAAATGTCACGTCACCTGTTACCTTGTCGACTTCGGCTGTGCGTGTAAATGTCACGACATCTTTTGCATCTTTTGCCGCTTTGGAACCGTCAGAGTAAACATAATGAACGGTTTCTTTCACGACTTTACTTTCAGATTTTGTTGCTGTCGCATGTTTCAAGTGAATTTCAATGATTTGGTCTTTATCCGAATCGTTATCGAATTTCGCTGGCACGGGGTCAACAGACACAATTTCATAACCTTTCGCCGCATAGCCGTCCGCAATCGCTTGGAAATCGGCTTGTTTCTTATTCAAATCAGTGTTTGTTTTTCCACTATCAAACGCCACTTTATCTTCTAAAGTTGTCTTGGCAGTATCATCTACTACGTTATAAAGCACTTTTTGGTCGTCCGCAGAGTAAGTCACGGTTTCTTCCACGTCTTTACTGTCGGCAGTCAAGTCAGTTACTTTCGCCACGCTTGGTTTGTCAGGGGTAAATCCTTTGATTTCAGGGCTATTTACTTTATCGAACGTAGTATCGTCATCTTTCGCTACCCATTTACCAGTAGAAACTGTCTTGCCAGTTACGCTATCAGTCGTCACGTCACGAGTAAATTCAACAGAATCGGTCGCATCATCAGCCGCTTCGGAACCGTCAGAGTAAACATAATGAATTGTTTCGTTCACGACTTTACTTTCAGATTTTGTCGTTGTCGCATGTTTCAAGTGAATTTCAATGATTTGGTCTTTATCCGAATCGTTATCGAATTTCGCTGGAACTTTATCAACGGATACAATTTCATAGCCTTTCGCTACATAACCGTCCGCAATCGCTTGGAAATCGGCTTGTTTCTTATTCAAGTTCGCACTTGTCTTGCCACTGTCAAACGCCACTTTATCTTCTAAAGTTTTGGAATCTGTATCATCCACCACGTTATAAAGAACGTTTTGAGCACCAGCAGTATAAGTGACTGTCACTTCCACGTCTTTACTGTCGGCAGTCAAGTCAGTTACTTTCGCCACGCTTGGTTTGTTAGGTGTATAGCCAGAAATAACAGGGCTTGTGATTGTATCAAAAGTTGTATCGTTATTTTTAGCTTTCCAATCGCCGTTTGTTGTCTTGCCAGTTACGCTATCAGTCGTCACGTCACGAGTAAATTCCACTGAATCGGTCGCATCATCAGCCGCTTTGGAACCGTCAGAGTAAACATAATGAACGGTTTCTTTCACGACTTTACTTTCAGATTTTGTCGTTGTCGCATGTTTCAAATGAATATTTATCACTTGGTCTTTTGCGTCGTCGTTGTCAAAGGTCGCTGGCACGGGGTCAACAGACACAATTTCATAACCTTTCGCCGCATAGCCGTCCGCAATCGCTTGGAAATCGGCTTGTTTCTTATTCAAGTTCGCACTTGTCTTGCCACTGTCAAATGCTTTTTTGTCCTCTAATGTCGTAGAAGTGGTGTCGTCAATTACGTTGTAAACGACGTTTTGCGTGTTGGCTTCATAGACATAGTAGACATCCGTTGTCGTGCCTGCTGCGGGGTAGTCCACGTCAGTTGCGCCAGTTGCAAGGAGACTTCCTGCTGGAGCGCCTGCACCTGCTGGAATAGAGGTAGTATTGCTGAGCGTGAAGCCTGCGATAGTGGCAGGAGTAGCGGCATATTGCGCGTCATTATCGGTATCGGTATCTGTCACGTCAGTTGGCCAACCGTTGCCTGTTGTTGTTGCGGCAATTGGGTTTCCTTGTGCGTCAACATAGTGTACTTTGACTTTGGATTGACCGCTCACGTCTACATCAGAACCGGGTTTGTTTGAAGTAGTAATTGCTAAACCGTCTGGATGGTCAGGTGAATAGGCAGTCACATTAGTCGTATTTATCACAGTAGGGTCTGTATAAATAATTTTAATTCCTTGAACAAACGTATTTATCGCATGATTTTTTTGAGTAGCCGCATTTGCATAATTCACGCCATCTTCGGTTCCTGCCCAAGCATTTGTCATGATAACTTTTCTGTTAATATCATTTGATTGTGTCAAATCTGCAATTTTTCCTGCACTAATATAAGCAGTGATGGAACCATCTGAATTACGCGTCCAACCAAATTCTGACTTTGGAGAATTATTTAATAGGCTGTTAATCGGTGTATCAGGAGTTAAACTAACAACAGAAGTAGGGAATAATTCGCCTGGTTCTTTATATCCGCTATCTTCAATTGGGTTTAAACCATCTATAGAGGCGTAGTGTTTTCCATCCGGTGTTAATTGTGCACCGTATTCTGAATTAAGTTCGTAGGTTACATCTAAAATTTTAGAAGCATCTTCAGCGGGTATCGTGATTGCTTCTACCATATCTTTATCTCTAAACATTCCAACTGATGGATCTGGTGTACCATCTAAAACGGATTGGAAGTAGCTTTGATTTGTATAAAAATATCTGATTCCAGAAAAGCCAACGAATTTTATGCCTGTTGTATACGTTCTATTAATTAGATTTGTCGCAGGAAGTGGGTCTATATTAGGAATCGTATCTATATTTGTTTTACCTAGATAAGTTTCATATACAGTCATATCTGTGGACTCAGTTGGCACACTTTCGTAACTGTTGAAAATTAGTGAACTGAAATTAAATTTAAAACTTGTGCCTTCTGGTTGATCCCCTGTAACTGTAATATATTGTCCGTCAAAGGTTCCTAAGCCCGGAATATTAATAGGTTCAGATACGGCTGGGACTTTTTGAGTTTTAAGTTTCCCTGTGATAGTGAAAATTCCCATGTCGATTTTATCCCCAACATTGACGCCACCCGCTGGAATTGTAATTTTCCCTGTGGCGCTTTGTGGATAGTGAATGTTTTTCTTCGCAGAAACAACTGCTTGCCAAACGACATCTACATCTGACAAGATAGGCGTAATATTCGCACGAGGAGCCACTTTCTTAGGTTCCACCTTAGCCTCCGTAGATGTGGTTGTTTCTGTTTCCTCTGCCGCTGAAACTTCCGTTGTAGGTGCTTCAGAGCTTGTAGAAGTCGCCGTTTCTTCCTCAGATGATGAATGAACCGTTTTTTCTTCGGAAGTTGTAGAAGCGCTTATGTTGCCTTCTACGGGCGTGTCTTGACTTGATTCCGTCGTCTTTTCAGTCACGGGTGATTCTTCCCCAGAGCTACTTACCGCTTCCTTGGTCGGTTCAACGATAGTCGTGGCTTGTGTCACGATAGTAGATAGTCCACTGCTCCACAGCAACATGGAAACAACCGCTAAAGTGCCGGTTTTCTTCAGGATTTTTTCTTGTCCTGATTTTTCTTTCTTACCCATTTCTTCTCTCCCTCTCTAGTTTCCCCCTGAATACACAAAAGAAGCGTTTTGGTACGCAATTATTACTATATTTTGTCAATCATTGGGAAATTTTCTTTTGTTTGTAACAAAAAAGCTACGATAAAAATTGTAACATTATAAGGAAATAAATTAAAAGATAACAAATTAGTTTTCATTATTTTTTAACTAATTGAATTTTTTTGAGAGTATCACTGACTTTTTATTTTCTTAAAAAAGCTGAAAATTATTTGAAAAGCTCGTTATCTAATGTTTTTTAATTATTGAAATTGGATGGGAAATGGTCTAGGAACTAGATGGAAAATTTCGGATAAAATCTTCCCAAAATCATAGATTTTACAAAAAAAATGACAAGAAATAAGACTTCCTCTTCTAATAGAAAACACACGTAATCTTATCCTTTTTTTAATAAATTATTTTAAGATTTTCGAGAGTTTTAATGATAGAATGAAAGTGTGTTATTGACAAAAATAGCTCAACTAGGAGGATTTCTATGAAAATGGGGAAAGTATTAGGGGGATGTTTGGTCGCTTTACTACTCTTGATAGGCTGTGGCAAGGAGAGTACGTCAAAAGACACCGAGGAAAGTAGCGTGGCACGTTCGACAAAGAAAACGAAGGAAACCAGTACCACGCAATCTTCGAGCACCGACACTTCGTCCAAGGCAGAGGAAACGGCTACGAGTGAATCAAGCGAAGCGCAAGATTCACAATGGGAATTACCTGAACAAGCAGCCACCATGCCAGAAGGATTGATTGGTGAATGGACTGGAATGAACCCGCAAACAGGCGAAGAAATGACTTGGCTGATTGCCGCAACGCAAGTGACAGTTGACGGGGAAATTTTTGATGTGGAAGATTTCAAAAAATCAGTAGGAACAAATGAAAATAGTTATCTTATTTCTTGGAGTATTCCTGCATTTGAACAAAGATATGGGAAAGGGGCGGCCGGTGCCGGACCTCAACCTTTAGCAATCACCTATAATCCAGATACAGACACGTTATATAATGGGTTCATGCCGTCTGATGATGTGGTAGAAATGCACAGAAACTAACTCAATCATTCAAGGACTGTCAGAATTGGCAGCCCTTTTTTTGCATTAGAATACCTCATGCTCTTGATAAAACCGTAATTTTTGTTGCTCGAAACAACCATAGGGAAGCAAAAGCTCGGAGCTAGAGTATTTTTTCAGCAAGCGATTAATGAAATTTTTCACCTCTAGGCTGTAAGTCATCCCCTCGTAAAACGGGTTCATGCCGTGATTTTCACCGAAATAGTGCGTCCAGATATTGTTGCGATGATTGGCAAAAAGAACGAGTGCGTGGCTGAGTTTTGCCCATTCCGCCCTCTTTTCCGCACTGATTTGTAAAGAAAATCCGTCACCTAAAATAATCTCACACCCACTGGAAAACGGCAGCTTAATCTTTTCAATCGTTTGAATTTCTAACGGATTGACCCAAATCTGCCCACGTTTGAACGGTTTCACGTAGCCTTCAAGTGGCATGAAGCAGCGTCCCCCACCTGCCAATGCTTTTAAATAACAGTTCGCACGTTTTTCTACCTTTTGATTTAACGGAAATTTCTTATGAGCGGCACAACGATGCGCCACGTTTGCATAGGATTTTAGCGAGAGCATGTGGTAGTGGTAGCAAAATTTTGTCATAATTGCGCGGGTTCCCTCACGAATCAGCAAGAAATGTGGGGCATCTTTAGACAAAAAAATCGTCCAATTTTCCTCTGTTGGAATGAGCGCCAAGCACCGTGACATCAATATGGGTGAAAATTTCTCCTCCCTCGTGCGTTCCATTAACCTTTTCATCGTCAACGAACGATTGGTTTCTGACAAATCAAAAATATCCAATAACTATTCCTCCCAATCACTAAAGCGTTGTATCTAAGCGCCTACATTTTTACCCAGCGCTTACACAAATCCACTAATAACGCCGCTTTACAAAATTTCTTTAAATGATTACATCTGTTATATTATTAGAAACTAAAAGAATTACGCAACTAATTTGTCTGAAAAATTCTTTTGTTTTTGACAAAAAAATAAAAAATTTAGGAGAAATAAGAAAAATTTAGATGTTATCTTTTCATAAAAAATGACAGTTTTTGTTTTTATAAGCATCTTTTTAAACGAAAGAAATTCCTAATAAATAGAAAATGCTTTCCCTTTATAAATAGCTCTTCCTTGTTCTTTGTTCAAATTAATAAAAAATTAAAAGAAGTTATCTATTGAAACGATTTTTCACTATTCAAGGAATATTCTATTGAAAATTTAAAATATTTTTTGTTTTTTTTATAATTTCTATTTTTTTCTTCTTTTTTAGTATATTTTTTTAGTAATTTAGATTAAATTATGTGGTAAGTATTATTTTTAGAATGGCGCATTTTCTATTTAAAAGAGGAAGAATACATATAGAAATCAAACTGTGAGATAAGTTGGGGGCTTTGTCACAGAGAACTACTGATTTCTAAGAAAGATTATTTTGAGAATGGTTGAGGATGAGTCAAGTCAGGGGGAAAACCATGGAAAAATTTGAAAGTCGGAAAAGTCGGCGGGTTCAAAAAGATAGGAGATTTAGAAAAAAGCTTGCGAAAAAAATCGGCAAGGACGCACTTGCGGTGGCACTTGTTCCAACATTTCTAGTAGCGGGTGCATTGAATACGGGGGCGGTGGATAATGTCTACTATATGGTTCGTTCGGGCGATACGCTATGGTCGATTTCTAGGCGCTATGGATTGACAGTGGGTGAGCTGATGAAATTAAATGGACTATCGAGCGATTTAATTTTGGAGAATCAGCGTTTACTTGTGCAAAAAAACGAGACTTCTGCGCCAGCATCAGCACCAACACCGACTACGTCAGCACCGAGTGGGAAATCAGTGATTTATACGGTTGTTGCAGGGAATACACTTTGGCATATTTCACAGACGTATCATCTTTCTGTCGATGAGCTAAAGAGGATGAATGGATTAACGGGCGACACGATTTACATTGGGCAAAAACTTACGGTGGGGTATGAAGCAGACACTTCCGCACCGACAGCGACACCAACACCAAGTGTGCCAGCAGCACAGACGTTGTACGAACAACTGAAGGCGGTTTTTCCTCAATCTAAGATGCCAACGTCTGTCAGTTCAGCAGGAGATGCGGGTGTCCAGTTTCAAGCATCGGGCGATGAGAATAATTTCAGCATCCACTTTACCTTGAACGGACAAGAAATAGCTACCTATCAAAAGGTACTCTACACTTCAGCAGATGAGGCGGTGCAAGCGGTGAATCAGCCGCAACCATCTGGACAAGAGGTTCCGCTTGGCTACAATATTATCGGCAAGTCCAATAACGGTGCTGGCAGTCAATACATCACTTGGCGTGAGGGTAATTGGGTGCTCGGCGTACAGGGGAGAATTGAGGAAGGCAGTCCAGCCGTAGTTTATGCTCAAAAAGTAGTTGCGCTACTAGAACAATATTTTTTACCAGCACCAAGCAATGCTGGAGCAATCCGCATGACAGTAGATGGTCAAAGTACGTTGTCATGGAATGAAAATAATGCCGTCTACACGGTCACGCATAGTGCTGGAGTGGAGGGGCTGTTGTTGGCTGTGAGTCTCCAATAGAGAGTGGAAATGGAGTAGAGTGGAGGATTAAGCAACTTTTTCAGCATGCTGAAAGAATTTCTGAACAATTCCTCTTAGCTCTGTAATGAGGTCGAGCACGAGGAATAGAAATCAATGGAAAAACAAAAATTTTGCTTACGACAAGATGTTAGCAGTAACTGTATGCGAAATGTTGTGGAGAATAAAATTCCGCAAGGATGCTTATTATAAGTGTGCCTTTGTATTAGAGCAGTTTTTTCAGCATGCTGAAAGAATTGCTTCGTAATTGTCTGTTTCACAGACAAACTACTCTAATACAAAAATCTTACGCACTTACAAAAGTAAACTTTTGACGTTGCTTAAAGATTTTAGCTCTGTAATGAGGTCGAGCACGAGGAATAGAAATCAATGGAAAACAAAAATCAAGCAAAGGCAGAAAACCCCTTCCCTTGTTTTTCTTATTTTCCCTAATTTCTAGGCAATTCCTCTTAGCTCTGTAATGAAAGGAATGGTTTGAATGGTTACGGCATGGGAGATTTCCAATCGTCAGTTTAAGAGAAAGCCGTTTGGTTATGATATGGATAGCGTGGATGATTTTTTGGATGAAATCGTCGTGAGTTTGAGCAATCTGGAGGACGAAAACACGCAAAGTGCGAGTCTTATCAGCAAGCTGAAGAAAAAATTGGCGTATTATGATGATTTGCGTGAAACGCTGAATCAGTCGATTATCATTGCCCAAAATGCCTCTACTGAGATGAAACACCAAGCACAAGAAGAAGTGGCGAGCATGAAGAAGCAGGCGGAATATGAGGCAGAACGCATTGTTGCCAAGGCAAATGAGCAGGCTGGCTTACTCAAGACCGATACCGAGCTTCGTGCTGAAAAATTGCGAAGCGATACGCTAGAACATGCTGAAAAGGTGAACAAGCGTGTGGAAGAAACCGAGCGTCAATGGGAAATTTTCCGTACCAACTATCGCAATTTATTAGAAATGCAAATTGAGCAGATGATGCAAGAAGATAATTTTTCGGAGTTAAAGGAGAATTATTCGTTTGATTATTCCGCTGAGTTTCAACCAATTTCTGAAGATTCAGTGAAAGTTGTTCCACCAAAAGGCACGAGGACAAATTTTGATAAGAATGTGTTCAAAAAAGTGGAAGAATTTTCAACAAACTTAAATGTATTTGAGCAAGAAAACGTCGCAGAGTAACGAAAAGTTGTCAAAAAGACGGGTAGCAGCTTGATTCGTCTTTGAAATAAATCATAGGGGGAAACAAGATGAGTCTTTTTAACATGTTTGGAGATACGGCAGCAGCAAAGGAAAATTATTGGGATCGCCCGATTTTTGGAAATGGAAGGGAGGAGCAAGTAGTGGATGGAGTAGAAGATGCAGCAACACAACCGAGGGAAAAAATCAGCTTTTTCAGTCCAAGAGGTATGGAAGAAAAGCGTAAAGTAGCAAAAAACTTAATGGATAATGGCATTGTGATTGTGAATTGCCAAAACATGGATGAAGACCAAGTGCCAAAATTTGTCGAGTTTCTTTCAGGGGTTTCTTATTCCCTAGACGGACAAGTGGAGGAACTTTCTAAGCTCGTGTATATCTTTACGAGAAGCGACATTGAAGTGACCATGGATAATCGTTTGGCAGATTTCCAAGAGTTTCCTTACATTAGACAAAACAGAAGGTAGTAAAAATGGAGAAGTATTTGAGGGGAATAGTTCTCTTTTTGGTGGATACATAGAGGCATCAGGTCGTTGACTTGGTGCTTTTTGTAATGAAATTTTTATGGAACACGTGAATGATTGGGGAATCGGCAATGTCCGTTTTTAAAGCAATTCATTTAACTGCCAAACGTCAAGGAATGGCGAAAATGTTTCCTATCGTAGTCGCTGCATTTTCTCTTGTGATGGGCATAGCTTTCTTTCAAGCACAGGCGATGTATTAGAAGAATTGAATGGACAGGCGGGGGAGTATGTGAAAATCTTGATAAATTCTTATTAAAATTCTATTTATAGCAAGTAATAGGAGCTACACATTATATTTTTAAGGAGGGCAATGATTATGCCAACATTTTCAGATTTTGATTTAGATGTAAAAGTTTTAAGTGGTGCTTCAAAAGTGACTTGTCCATTAAAAACTACCACATTACTGGCAAATAAAGTCATTCATCAAAAGGGGGAGAAGGGTTCTCATTCTCTCCCTTTTAATTTAAAATTATTCCAATATAAAAATAACTAAAATAAAAAATAATTCACTAAAAAATGGTAGGCATCAAATAACAAATTTAAATTCTAAAACCTTTAAAAATTTCAACAAAAAAGAAAAAAGTACGTACAGCGTCCAACTGTACGTACAAGGCGAATATATTAGTGTGCCCTAATATATAGAGAAAGAAAGAAATTAAAAAAACAATCATATGTATTTTTAATTCATAAGCAATCTTTAATTATATAATACCCTATCTCTACAATAATGTAAACGAAATCGTGGGAAATGTATAATATTTTATAAACATTTAGATAGTTTTGTTACAACTTCTTTCCTTATTCTTTACTTTCATCCTCTCCTCTCCGTTTTCTCCTCTAAAACTCATCAAATTTGGCGTTTTGTAATCGTTTCCATGAATTGCTATCCTCATCTCGTCGACAATATCCGAAGAACGTTCTTCAAAAGGACGGAAACCAATGAATACAGCAGAAGAAGCATTTATCAAGTACACTCCTTTAATTTACGGAGCCATCAAAGAAAGTGGGGTTCGGCGGTATGCCCCCGATTACGAGGACTACGAGCAGGAAGCGAAGCTCACCTTCCTCCTCGCCTATCAGGAATTTACAGAAAAACAAGCAATCACTTCTGAAAATGAGCGTGCTTTTCGAAATTTCACGTTTACCAGGATTCTTTGGACGTTGAATAAAAAACTACGCAAAATGCGGCGACAACATTTTCATGAGAATTACCCCGATAACGAGATGTGGGAGGCAATCGAAACGACAGAACCCCTTGCAATCTCCTCAGTAAATCAAGAATTTGTGCATTTTTTAGAACAAGTTTGGGGTTTATCGCTCACACGTGGCGAGCAGATTTACTTGGTAGAGCGGGTCTTTCACTTTTTGGGCGTGCAGGAAATTGCGGACAAACACCACGTCACCCGCCAAACCATTCGCAACTGGGGAAAGAAATTAAAAGAAAAAATCAACGATTCAAATTTTTTTTAAAAACTTTTTTTCCATTTCGGACGCTGCGGGTTTTATATAAGTGTAAGGCGCTTTTACAAAAAACAAAGAAAGTAGGAAAAATCATGAGTGAAAAAGTAATGCATACCAAAGTCGTGGCCTATTTCAAAAAGAATGGGTCAGAAGATTTATTGAAACAAACCTTCAATAAGGTCAGTGCGGGAGCCAATGAAAAATCGTTGGAGGACGTGCTCGAAGCTTTAGCCATGTTGCTTCCAGCGGACATGCAGACGGTCGGGATTCACCGCATTCAAGAATCTGAAATTACCAAAGATACCACCAAATAATGAAAAAGGGGAATGAAAAAAATGAAAACTTTAGAATTGATTTTTAGTGATGTATTGGAAAAACGCCACGTCCTTTCACCAAAGTATGTGTCAGAAAGCTTAACGGTCGGCGTGGTTCAAAACGCGATGAATGCGATTGCCGCTGCTGAAGTCTTTGTAGATAATGAGGGCAACCCGCTTTATGTCAATACCAATGAAGCCCGCTATGTGGAACGCATTGTGACGGACATTATCGCAAAATCTTAGTCTCAGCCAAGGGGAGAGGAGACTTTCTCCTTGGATACATAGTCATTAGAAAGGAAGAAAAGCATGGAAAATATTGTGCAAATTATCGTTGCAATCGGCGGAACCACTGGAATTATTCGCCTACTGGATTATTTTTTCAAACGGGAGGAGCTGCTCAAAAAGCAAGCCATTTCCACCCTGACCGAGCAAATCGACCGTCTGGAGCATCGTGTTTTTGACCTCGAGCGCCAACTTTCCGTCTTTAATGAAGAAATTTTGCGCCTAACGAGTGAAAATGCGAGCTTACTGACAGAAAAAACTTGTGTAAAATGAAGGAGAAAGCAATGAAAATTACAGCAAATACTCTATTAAATGATTTACAAACGAGCCTTGGCACTAGCTACGATGCCGATAATTATTATGGTGCGCAATGTATGGATCTAATCGTCTGGTTCATGTGGAAATATTTCAAGTGGCGTCCGAAAGGGGATGCGATTGACCTCTTGCGCCAAGACCTCCCCGCTGGTTTTCAGCGAATCCGCAACACGCCCGACTTTTTGCCGCTTGCGGGAGATATTTTCATCTTTGGTTTGTGCGAATATGGACGATACGGGCACACAGGGTTTGTCGAATCGGCGACCTTGGAACATTTTGTCGGCTTGGAACAAAACGGACTCAACCCCTCGCTCACTAAAGGAAGTCCTCTCGCCCGTGTATCACACCCGAATTATTACGGATTTTGGGGCGTTATCCGACCACCCTATGCTTCGGAAACCAAAGAAGAATGGCTTCACCTGCCAAAAGAGGCGACAAGCTGGCGAGTCTATCCAATGGACAAAGCCCCCCTCACAGAAAATACTTGTGGCACGCTCAAGCCCTCCATTTTTGACGGACTCAACTATAAAATTGAACATTGGAGCGTTCCACAAACCGTTGCCGTCATAGACACCCGTGATTACGGTCGGGTACAAATCTATGTTGCCGAAGAAACAGGCGCAAAAATCTTTCAAAAGTAGAACGTTTGTTTCATGTGAAACATTTGGAAAGTGGCGAACAAAATCGTCCGCCACTTTTGAATATCATTAATTGAAAAATAACTAAATATTTACTGAAATTTAGCAGCCTAAAATTGTGATTTATCTCCTAAATCTGCTCTATAAACACCATTCAACCCAACGTGTTTCCCAGTACTACTCAGTTCTGTTGTCATTCTTGCTGAGCGGCAGAAAAATGAATTTGTTTCGTGATTGTCGTAAAATAAATAGAATTCACTAAACGGTTTATCAATGGCGGGTTATTATCAGAACCGTTTAATTTAAGATAAACTTTTTGTAAGAATTGTTCGAGAGTAAAAGAGAAGCATCCAATAAAAAGAACTTTTCGAAACAAACGTTTATTACAACGCCACTCAATCTATACAACGCCACTCAATCCATAATTAGAAAGAATCGCTCCACCTCAATTAGTAGAACAGTAGTTCATTCAGCTAAAAGTACGAACACCGCCCTGGTTGACAGAGAATTTGTGAAAGAAAAAGGAGCAAAAAAAAAGAAGTTTCCATGAAAATTTTCCTCTTCATTTCCTTTTTATTCCTCTTTAGGTTTCCTAGAAAATATGGTATCATAAGTAGGCTTTAGAAATAAATTTATTACATTTAAAAACGGAAGTGATTATCATGCGAAAGTCTTATAGAGTCAAGCGTGAGCGTGATTTTCAACAAGTGTTCCACAAAGGTCAGTCCTGTGCCAACCGAAATTTCATTGTTTATCAAATAAGCAAACCACAGCAGACCCATTTTCGTGTCGGATTATCTGTTGGGAAAAAAGTTGGGAACGCTGTCACGAGAAATGCCGTCAAACGCAAAATTCGCCAAGCACTTTTAGAAGAAAAAGGGCACATTCGCCCAACCATTGATTTTATTATCATCGCACGTCCGCAAGCCGCGAACCTCACGATGTCCGAAGTAAAAAAGAATATCGAACACGTCTTAAAAGTGGCGAAAATCTACGAAATAGGTCAATAAGTCAAGACAATCGTGACCGTGACTCTATTCGTTAGTTACAAGTATTATAAGAAGGGAAAGAACAAAGTGAACAAGAAAACCATCAAGCGTTTACTACTAGCACTTGCCTCAGTGGCGCTATTAGTGACATTAACCGGCTGTGGTACCTCCGAGGTCAAAGCCAGCTCCACAGGGGTATGGGAAAGAATCGTCTGGTTCTTCGCCAGTGCCATCAAATTCTTGTCTGTCGGACAAAATATCGGGATTGGGATTATCCTATTCACCCTCGTGATTCGCCTAATCTTATTACCACTCATGCACTTCCAAACAAAATCTATGCGCAAAACGCAGGAATTGCAGCCTGAAATCAAGAAATTACAATTGAAATATCCTGGAAAGGACACGGAAAGTCGTCGCCTATTAAATGAAGAAACACAAAAACTATACGCAGACAACAACGTGAACCCTTATATCGGGTGTTTACCCCTCCTTGTTCAAATGCCAGTCCTAATGGCGCTGTATCAAGCAATTAGTCGGGTACCAGCGATTCGTTCGGGGCATTTCCTATGGTTGAACTTAGCCAGTCCTGACCCTTACTGGATTTTACCGATACTTGCGGCGGTCTTTACCTTTGCATCTAGCTGGTTGAGCATGAAAGCTTCTCCAGAACAAAACGGTATGACGAAATCGATGACGTACATTATGCCAATCATGATTTTCTTCATGGCATGGCAAATAGCTAGTGGGATTTCTCTTTACTGGGTCGTTTCCAATGCTTTCCAAGTCGGACAAACGCTCCTCATCAACAATCCATTTAAGCTAGAAAAGGAACGCAAAGCCAAAGAAGAAGCAATAAGAAATGCCGAAAAAGCGAAGAAAAAAGCACTGAAAAAAGCGACAAAGAAACGTAAATAAGCCTTACGGACACTTTCTGGGAAACGAGGAAGTGTCTTTTCTACTATATAAATCACTCTTTTAAGTTATTTAACGCTCGCTATATTTTGTGTTTTCGCCAACATTTCCTAAAAATATCGGAATTATTGACTACTATACTTCCTGTAAAATTTCAAAGAATCTTTCTCGCCATTTTCTTCTTGTTGGTCAAAAATCAAAAAATTAAAAGAAGTTTTATTTTTATGAAATCCCGCCTATTTTTGGTAATAAACAACTCATACGTACGACTGCCTCTTCACATCACACCGCTTACATGGTATTATAAATAACAGAAACATCATTACATATATTTATTAAAGACAAAAAACACCTGTTTTTGATAAAAATTTTCTAATAATACGTGAAAACGTTTGCTTTTCAAAAAAAACGTGATATATTAAAGGTGTAAACAACTTGTACGTACAAGAAAAGCAGTGGAAAAGTAAGTGCAATTATTATCAGTAGCGAAGTGTTTTCAAGCTTATCAAACGAAAAGGAGAAAAATCATGAGTAAATTTGAAAAAGACGCAAAAGATTTATTAAATGCGGTTGGTGGGAAAGACAATATCGCCGCAGTATCGCATTGCGCCACTCGTATGAGATTCGTCCTAAATGACGAAAGCAAGACAGACAAAGACAAAATCGAGGATATTCCAAGTGTCAAAGGAACGTTCACGAACGCCGGTCAATTCCAAGTAATCATTGGAAATGAAGTACCCATGTTTTATAACGACTTTGCTTCAGTCTCTGGAGTAGACGGAGTTTCAAAAGAACAAGCTAAATCTGTTGCCAAACAAAATCAAAATCCAATCCAACGTGCCGTAGCAATGTTGGCAGAAATTTTCACTCCATTATTACCAGCGATTATTGTTGGGGGTCTTATTTTAGGCTTTAGAAACGTCTTAGAAGGCGTGAATTTCGGTTTCTTAGGTGGACAAACGATTACTGCCTCTAGTCAATTCTGGGCAGGAATTAATGACTTCTTATGGTTACCAGGGGAAGCGATTTTCCACTTCCTACCAGTTGGGATTACTTGGTCTATCGCCAAAAAAATGGGAACCACACAAATTTTGGGAATTGTCTTAGGGATTACGCTTGTTAGTCCACAATTACTTAATGCGTATGCAGTAAATGCGACAAAAGCCGCAGATATTCCATTCTGGGATTTCGGCTTCGCACAAATCGACAAAATTGGTTACCAAGCGCAAGTCATTCCAGCCATGTTAGCCGGATTCTTACTCGCCTATTTGGAAATATTCTTTAGAAAACACATTCCACAAGCGGTATCTATGATTTTCGTTCCATTCTTATCACTTGTACCAACAATTTTAGCGGCTCACGTAATCTTAGGTCCAATCGGTTGGAAAATCGGTGGATTCATTTCTTCTATCGTCAATGCAGGATTAACCTCCTCATTCAACTGGTTATTCGGTGCCGCGTTCGGCTTGCTGTACGCCCCACTGGTTATTACAGGGTTACACCACACCACGCTTGCGATTGATACCCAATTAGTAGCCGATTATGGTTCAACAAATCTTTGGCCAATGATTGCTCTATCAAATATCGCACAAGGGGCAGCCGTATTAGCGGTTATCTACCTACACCGTGGCGATGAAAAAGAAGAACAAATCTCCATTCCAGCAACGATTTCAGCCTTTCTAGGAGTTACTGAACCAGCGATGTTTGGGATTAACTTGAAATATGTCTATCCATTTGTAGCTGGTATGATTGGTTCAGCCGTAGCCGGAATGTATGTGACTTTCACTTCAGTTCGTGCCACTTCTATTGGTATCGGCGGACTTCCTGGTATTCTATCAATCGTAGCGAAAAACGTACCAAACTTCGCTGTTGGTATGGTGATTGCCTTAGTCGTTCCAATTGTCTTAACAGTTGTATTCCGTCGTGCGAATATCTTTAACAAGATTGACCGTGAAATCGAAGAAATGCCTCTTGTTGATGCAACAGATGCAGATTTAATGCCAGATGAAGCAGTAAATCAACCTGTAAGAACAATGGAAGAACTTCCTGAAATCGACGTAGAAAGCCCATTAGTTGGACATGTATTACCACTTTCTGAAGCAAATGACCCAGTCTTTAGCGAAGGAATGCTTGGGGTAGGGGTGGTCATTGAACCAAAAGAAGGCAAACTTTACGCTCCATTTGACGGAGATGTCGTGACCTTATTCCCAACAGGACATGCGATTGGGTTAGTCAATGAAGAAGGTGCAGAATTACTCATTCACATCGGTCTTGACACAGTTAAATTAGAAGGCAAATACTTTACAATGCACGTAAAACAAGGCGACACAGTAAAACAAGGCGACCTATTAATCGAATTTGATAAAGATGCGATTGAACGTGCCGGTTATGTGACTCAAACACCAGTAGTTGTCACAAACCCTGATAATTTCCTTGTAAATATCGTGGAATGCCACGAAGATGTGACACCAAAAGATAAAATCTTCAGTATCAAAAAAATTATTATTTAAAGGATTTGAAATTTATGAGCAACTTCAAACAAAAAACAGTCTATCAAATTTATCCAAAATCCTTTAAGGACAGCAACAATGACGGTGTCGGAGACTTTGCAGGGATTATTGAGAAATTACCTTACCTGCATGAATTAGGCGTAGAACTGGTCTGGTTAAACCCGTTCTACCCCTCTCCACAGCGGGATAATGGGTATGATATTTCGGACTATTGTGCGATTGACCCACGCTTTGGCACCATGACAGAATTTGAACAATTAGTCGCAGAGGCAGACCGCTATGGGATTGGCTTCATGCTAGATATGGTGTTAAACCATGTATCCACCGAGCATGAGTGGTTTCAAAAAGCGCTTGCCGGAGATAAATACTATCAAGACTTTTTCTTCTTAGAACCTGCCAAGGAAAATGGCGACTTGCCAACTAATTGGGTATCTAAATTTGGTGGGCCTGCTTGGGAAAAATTTGGCGCAACCGACCAATATTACCTTCATTTATTTGATGTGACGCAAGCTGATTTAAATTGGAGAAATCCCAATGTTCGCAAAGAATTGTTTGATGTCGTCCGTTTCTGGATGAAAAAAGGGGTAAAAGGGTTCCGGTTTGACGTGATTAATTTAATCGGGAAAGATAAGGTTTTGCTGGATGATCCGACAGGTGACGGAAAATTCATGTATACAGACAAACCATTAGTCCATGACTATCTACAAGAAATGAATGTGGCAACCTTTGGCGAAGATGTCACGATTGTCACAGTGGGGGAAATGAGTTCTACCACGATTGAAAATTGTATTGACTATACACGTGAGGATCGCCACGAATTAAGCATGGCGTTTAACTTCCACCACTTGAAAGTTGATTATCAAGATGGAGAAAAATGGACGTTGAAACCATTTGATTTCGAGGAATTGAAAATGTTGCTTCATACTTGGGGCAAAGATATGTCCGAAGGCGACGGCTGGAATGCGTTATTCTGGAATAACCACGACCAACCACGTGCGCTAAATCGCTTTATTGATGTCGAAAATTATCGTGTCGAAGGCGCAAAAATGCTGGCAGCAACGATTCACCTCAACCGTGGGACGCCATATGTCTATATGGGCGAAGAAATCGGGATGTTAGACCCTGGTTTTGACACCATGGAAAAATATGTCGATGTCGAAAGTATCAATGCCTATGACAATCTGATTGCTGCTGGAAATAGTCCAGAAATGGCGATGAAGATTATCCAAGCCAAATCAAGAGATAACTCTCGGGTGCCCATGCAATGGAGCTCAGAGGTCAATGCAGGCTTTTCTGAGGGGACACCGTGGCTAGAAGTCGGCGCAAGTTACAAAGAAATCAATGTCGTGACAGAACTTGAAACTGGCTCGATTTTCCGCTTCTACCAACGCTTAATTGCCTTACGTAAGGAATTACCAATTATTTCCATGGGTGATTACCAACCGTATGCCACAGATAGTAAGCAAGTCATTGCCTATATCCGTGAAACAGCAGAGGAAAAATTGATTGTCTTGAACAATTTTTATGCGACGGAAACAGAAGTTGTCTTGCCAGAAGAATTTCTCGCAGGCGAGCTTCTCGTCCAAAACTATGCGCATGTGGCTATCCAAAAGGTGCAACCGCTCCGTGCGTATGAAACTTTAGCGCTTTACTTGAAGAAATAAATGAAAAGTCAGTCTTTTTGGAGGCTGGCTTTTTTGTGGCGTTTATTGGTGAGGGGTGAGAACGTATGATTATTTCTATTTATTTAAAAAAACTGAAAAATAACAAATTACAGGCGGTAGAATAAAACTAGAAATTCTAACAAACAAGAAGAAATATGCTTGAAATTAAGAACGTTTGTTCTAAAATAGGGTTGTAGGGTACATAAGTGAATAGACGGGAGCCAGATTTTTTTGAAAGGATGATGCCTATGATTGTTTTGACACATGATTGGTGCGCAATTTTCACTGCTGAGAAGTTGTTGGAAATTGTAGCTTTTAAGGAAAGAAAGGCAACTTATGACTTTATTGGAAGTTATAGGTCTACTTTGTCTGTTGCTCAGCTTCGGAGATTTCATGCTCCGTACGATTGAGTTTACAGCAAAGTTGGTCGAAAAACGGAAGATAAAAAAATAAGACCGTCATAACTTTAGCCAGTTAACGGTCTTTTACAAAAATCGGCTACCGACTTTCAATCACCTATTATTATAGATTTTACATAGAAAAAGTCAAGATTAGCGAGTAAAATAACTGCATTTACTATTTTCAGCCTGTAAGCTGTCACTTTGCAGATAAGAAGGGCGATAATTCCGTTGAAAAGTAGGAAAATTTTTGTCCTATCAATTCCTCTTTTTCCCAACTATCACAAGCATGTGAAAAGCTTCGTATAGTGTTCGTGCAAAAATGTGTTAAAAAGAAACAAAAAAACTCGCCCACTGAACAGGCAAGTTTATATAAATAATATGAAAAAAGGTATTACTTTGCTGTATCTGTAATTTATCATAATTCATGAGCAGAAACAAGAAATATGAGAATGTCTTAAGAAAAAGAAAAAAATAAAGTTAACCCCACCCAAATCCCCCAAAAACAAAACAAATCAAGTGGAAAGCGTGATTTTCCCGCCGAAAAATAGTATACTTGACAAGAATTAGACGGACAAAATAATGGAAAGAAGTCAAGCGTAGAAAGCGTTTTGACAATGTAGGTGAAAAAATGAGTGAAACAGTTGTTTTACACGAGGAATATATGACGTTGGGTCAACTATTAAAAGAGGCGGAAGTCATCCAAAGTGGTGGGCAAGCCAAATATTTTCTTTCGGAAACCCCCGTGGAAGTGGACGGCGTGACGGAAAACAGACGTGGTCGCAAGCTTTATGATGGAATGATTGTAAAGGTGCCGGAATTTGGCGAGTTTCTCGTGAAAAAGGCAACCCCAGAAGAAGCGGCACTTCGCAAAGCAGAGGTGGAAGAAAAGGCTAGAGTACAGGCGATTGTGAATCAAATGAACTCGGAAATCAAGAAAAAGAAAAAAATTCAAAAGCGCAGAAAGCAAGAACAAATGGAAAAGGCACGCAAGGCGAACAAACCCACTCGCAGACCGAATACAGCAGGTCCAAAGGCGAAAAAGCACTCACGTAAGCCTAATCATGCGACACCAAAAGGCACAGCGCCACGTGTACCAGGAGCATAATCTATGCGTTTAAAGGAACTCACGCTCAACCACTACCGCAACTATGATGCGCTAGATTTGACGTTTGACACGTCTTTGAACATCTTTCTGGGGGAAAATGCGCAAGGCAAAACGAACCTTTTAGAAAGCATTTACGTGCTGGCGATGACTCGCTCCCACCGTACCTCGCATGAAAAAGAGCTGATTCAATGGGATGCTGAGGGTGCCAAGCTCCAAGGAACTGTCGAAAAGCGTACCGCCAATCTTCCACTAGAAATTCAGATTACCGCAAAAGGACGAAAAACCAAGGTCAATCATATCGAGCAAAAAAAATTATCCGCCTATATTGGTCAATTGAACGTTATTTTATTTGCGCCAGAGGACTTGAGCCTTGTCAAAGGTTCCCCACAAGTTCGTCGCCGATTCTTAGATATGGAACTAGGACAGGTCAGCCCAATTTACCTCTACGACTTGGTGCAATTTCAAGGGGTGCTCAAGCAGAGAAATCAATATTTGAAGATGATGAACGACGACAAAGAAAAAAAAGACGAGCTCTACCTCGACATTTTGACCGAACAATTAGCGGAATTTGGGGCAAAGGTGCTGGTGGCACGGCTCGAATTTATCGAAAAATTACAAGGCTGGGCGAACAAACTTCACACCAAAATATCGCACGGCAAAGAGGAGCTTACCTTGTCCTATGAATCGAGCTTCCCCTTTGAAAAAGAGGCGGATTTTGATGAAATTCGTGAAGCCTACTTTGAAGCCCTCATGAAAAATCGCAAGCGTGAAATCTTCAAAGCCAATACGTTTCTCGGCCCACACCGTGATGAATTGTTATTTCATGTCAATGGACGGAATGTGGCACAATTTGGCTCCCAAGGGCAACAGCGCACTACCGCCCTTTCCGTCAAATTAGCCGAAATCGACCTCATGGAGAGCGTGACAGGCGAATATCCGCTCCTTCTTCTTGATGATGTGATGAGCGAGTTAGACAACGAACGTCAGCTCCACCTTCTTGAAGCGATTGAGGGCAAAACGCAAACCTTCGTTACGACGACGACCCTTGACCACCTAAAAAATCTCACCGTCACCCCTAAGATTTTCCATGTCGAAAACGGGACGGTGGAGGAATAAATGAAAACTGTCATTTCACGAAAATTAAGTGAAAAGGCAGTTTTTTTTTAAGAACTTTTACAAAATATTTTTAAAGAATTGATAGCGTTTCAAACCTTTATATACTCATGCTTTCAGCTTATTGTGTCAAATTTTCCTCAACTAGATGTAAAAAATGAAATAGGTTAATCTAAAACAAATAATAGAATAAAAAAGTATTGAATTTTTAGGTATACCAAAAAATTTAGTGCTGAAAGAAAAGCACGACTTTTCTCTGTCAGAGGAGGTGATTTTTAAAAAGGGAAAAGGCGACGCAACAAACTTATAGAGAAACTTATGATTTCTAGGGGAGAAAGGAAATTTGAAGTTTTTCAAACACAAAACAAGAAAACGAGTAGAGAAAACTATGTAATGAATAGTTAAAAAGGGAGAAAATACTATGAAAAAAAACAAATTATCAGCAGTCATTTTAAGTGGAGTGCTATTTAGCAGCATTTTGCCAGTAGCAACAAATGCCGAACAAGCGGCTTCAAATGCGGAAACCAAAGCAATCGTTGGCTTTTCTGAGGATGAATCAGCAGTGAATCCAATCAATCCAAACAATCCTAATGAAACTTTAGACCCAGCAGACCCTGGCTATTTTCCTGATAATGAAATAACAGGAAATGAAGGAACCTTGACACTTGATGTTGTTCCACGTCTGTTAGATTTTGGGACACACCTATTTTCATGGGAAAAGGCAGAATATGCGGCAACTATAAAGAATAAAGAGTCTGAGGGCTTACATTTTCTTCAAGTCACCGATCGCCGTGAGCTTTCAAATGGTTGGGCATTATCTGCTTCACTTAGCGAGTTTCACGAAGCGGCAAAGGGCGTTGGAAGATTAAAAGGGGTATCTATTCAGCTGCCTAAGGGAGAAGTGCGAAACCTATACTATGGCGCAAGTGCTGAGAATGTGCCCGACACATCAAAGAACCTTGAGAATATCTTAAACGATCCGACTTCTGTCTTTTCACATGAAGGTATGGAGCTTTTTGCAGGGGAAGAAGCGAAAAATATCCTAGCAACGAATAAAAATCTAAAAAATAGAGAAGAAGCGAAGAACACCTATGAACTTGGAAGTGGTACGACGACAGTTGTATGGAATACGACAGATGCAAAATTAAAGGTTCCTGCCAAAAGTGCCAGTGTTGGGAAATATTCAGCGAAAATCAATTGGACATTGACCGCTCCGGTGACCGAATAAAAAATGTTAAATAAAATTTTTAAACACACGTTCGTAGCTCTTTCATTCACTCTCCTCACCGTTTCTTTTCCAGTTTCCGCAGAGGAGAATCACAATGAGGAAATTGCCTTTAGTGTGCAGAAAATTGCGCCAGTAGGGGAGGTTCACCCAGCCAGTCCATTTTATGATTTAAAGGTAAAGCCGGGAGATAAGAAGGTACTTGAAGCAAAAATCCTTAATTCTGGTAATGGAGAAATCCAAGTGGACGGGCAAATTTTTGCGACCTATACGAACAAAAATGGGGAGATTGCCTACACCAGTCAAGCGGAGGAATATGATCCCTCACTTCAATACAAAATGAATGATTTAGCGAAAATCTACGCCTCCGATATCAAGTCAAAGGTGTCAAGTAAGAGTCAAAAAATCGTTCGTGTGGAAATCAATGTTCCTAAAGAGGCAAAGGACGGCGTGATTTTGGGTTCTTGGTACTTTGAACAGGCTAGTGAAAAAAATGCGCAGGAAAAGGAAGAAAAAAGCATCAGCATTGGAAACAAATACAGCTATGCACTTCCTATCAAGCTGACGGTGAACAAGGAAATAGATCAACCGAGCTTAACTTTAGAAAGTATCACTACGGGACTTTCTAACTACAAAAAAGCCTTTTTTGCGAATGTCGTCAACGACCAACCTGCCGTTCTTTCTAAGCTGTCAATTACGGCACAGGTCATGAAAAAGGGAAAATATGACGTCCTTTACCAAAATAAAACCGAGGGAATGATTATGGCGCCAAACTCAGGCTTTGGTTATCCCGTCTATCTCGGAAAAGGCACTTTCCAAGCAGGAGATTATACGATGAAGGTGACTGCAACAACTGCGGATAACAAGTGGGCAAGAAAAACGTGGACATGGTCGATGGATTTTACCATTTTGAATGAGGAAGCAAAGGAACTGAATAGCGAGGCAATCAATGACCCAGAGCCTGAAAAAGCGATAAACTGGTGGCTTCTTGCGCTCCTTGTCTTATGTTTTGCGTTAATTGGCACCCTTTTTTTCCTACTACTCAAGCGAAAAAAACAGGAGGGGAAGTAGATGAGAAAAAGTAAACAACTCTTTTTTCTTCTAGGGGTGCTGCTCTTTCCTATGACGGTTTTTGCAGATTCTACGGACGCCACCTTAACTTTTGAGGGTGGAGGAGTTGAAGAGAATACCAAGTTTCCCGAAGAGTTACAGGGAACAGGAAATCCAGAAAAAACAGGAACTATCACGCATTCAAAAAAGCAAACAGCTTTACCTGCGACAGGTGAAACAGTCCTCCCTTTTCTAACGATTGCGGGCTATCTCCTCTTGGGAATTTTCTTGCTTCTTTTCTTAAAGCGAGGCAAGGGGGAAAAAGATGAAAACTAACAGATTCAAAAAAAGCTTTATTTGTTCTTTGCTTATGGTGCAGTTTCTCGGGTTGATTCTTCCAGCAGTATCTGTCTATGCAGAGGTAGAAATGGAGTCAAAGGAAGAAATTGAACCTACGGAAACCGGGGAATTTCCCCCCTCTTTTTTATCAGAAAATGAAAAGCTCTCTGAGGATTTACAGGAAGAGGAGCCTTTGACAGAAGAGCTGGACGAAGTAGAACCCCCAATGGAGCAGCCAGTAAAATTAGTTGAACCTCCAGAGGAACGAGCAGAAGAACCAGAAGAAATTCCGGAAATCTCCCTCCGTAAAGACAGTGGAGAAGTCATGGTTGAGGTGGATAGCTATATTTCGTTAATCTATGCTTTGGCGAATACAGAAGTCTCAAAAATTTCGATTACTCAAGATATTGTCCTTCCATATCATGGAACCTTTAACGATTGGACGACACGAGATCTTCGAGACAATTATCTAGGTCATGGAGGCGGTGGTATTTATGAGAATGTTGAGAGCTTTGACTATTTTGGCAAAGGAAAGGCAAAAAACACCTCTCGACGAATCATTATTGAGGGAAATAACCACATTTTAGATTTTGGGTCGTTGGCGTTATGCTTTGATAATGATAGTGCCAATCCTAATTCACCTTGGGATATTACTTGGCAAAATCTGACTGCCTATCATGGCAATGCGTGGGGGTTTACCACCCTAAATGATATTAACAAGGCAAAACAGGAAAAAAGCTATTTACGCTATAAAAATGTCTCAGTCATTGGGCAACAAATGCTTCACGCACCAGATACCAATGTGACCTTTGAGGGAGAAGTAACTTCGATAGTAGGAACTTCTTACACTTCTCCCTACCGAAAATTCGCTAGTTTTGCGCAGCATCATCAGGTAAATCTTCAAGCCTCTGCATTGACGGTGAAGGAAAATACCAAGGTAATCTTAGAAAATGTCGATACAGGAAATATCTCGTTGACAGGAGATAAAAAATTCGCCCTAGAAAAAAATGCACGTGTGGAATGCTGGGCAGGCAATGACAATACAGGTCATAATAACCTGAATGAAGGCTATTTTGCGACAATTTATTTGAATGGTGGCGTGATTGATATTGGCGAGCATGCGCTTTTATTCTTACATTCACCAGAAAGAAGAAAACGAACTGTTTTGCGTTTTGGTTCAAATCATGCACGGGTTGATATTGCAAAGGGTGGCACGGTTGAGGTCGTTTCAAAGGCGCATGACGGAAATGAAAGTATTGTGAATCTTGGTAGTGATGCGTCCATTAATGTTGAGGACGATGCACAATTTATCGTTCGTGGAGAAGACATGAAGAACGGGGAGGCAAAAGGGATTGAGATTGGTAGTGCAGGAAGTCTGACAGTTGGGAAAAAGGGAAATCTTTTGGTTCACACAGATAGTACGAATAACTCAAGCTACCCCATTTATCTAGGATCATCAAACAGTACGGTATCCTTTACAGATGCAAATACTGTGGATATTCAAAGACAAAGCGCGACAAATTCTCCACGTCCGTTAATTTATTCAACCAATGGGAAGCTCTATTTTTCTAAGCAAAGTGTCAAAATGTGGGAGCCAGGGAACTTTTCTGATACTCCACAAAAGCACTGGAAACCGATGTATAACATTTCTGTGGAATTAAAGGGAGAACAACAGAGTAACGTATTGACAGCGAACTCTCTTTACACTTCGACGATTGATGATTTTGTGCAGAATTTCAAAATGATTTCACAACGTCTACTTTTTGAACGCACTTCAGATGTGGCGATTACTTTGGATACGCAAGCAACAGATAGACCAAGTGAGGAAAGTTCGCACCTTGTTTCAGGGAAAACCGCACCGTTTGCCTTAGTTCGAGTGAGGGATATTCCAGTGTCTGGCAGTCCTTTTCCAAGGGATATTCCAGTATCAGAGTCAGAAAATCCGAAATTTTCGGCGAGAATTGATTCAAACATTTTGCTTCCGATAGATTTAATCGGTGACCCGAGAAAGAATTTTTCTACACAAGCAGATGCCCAGGGAAACTTCTCCTTTAATACATCTGGACGTTTTAAGGCGGATTCTATGTTGACTGTTTATGCCTTTTTAGAGGGAAAAGAGGCGATAGAAACGCAGAGAGTGCTTGATAAAACGGCGCCAACTGGTATCCCTCGAGCACTTCATTGGGGTGTGGATAAGGGGCTTCCTGCTCCTTCTGAATTAGTCAAGAACCCACAGGACACGCATCCACTTCCACAAAATTTTACCTATCGTTATGTAGATGAGGAAAAGGTGAAAGAGGCGATGACCCAGCTGGGGAAACACCTAATAGATGTTTCCATCTATGATAATGCAGGCAATCAAGGGCTTGTGAGGGAGGTTCCCGTGATGTTTTATCAGAAAACAGCTCAAATCACTGGGAAAGAGGTAATGATTTATCAGGAAGACTTGCAGGAGCAATTTGCAGACCCAGCTGTTTTAAAGGCACATATTTTGAAAGAGAGTGAGCCAAAAGCTCAGGCAATTATTGACAATCAGCTAGTAGATTGTTCTGAGCTAGTAGAAGTTATTGATTTACAGGGTTTGGATTATACGGCAGCGCTTGGAGATTACAAGGTGACCTTAGGCGTGAAAGCTGGGAAGAAGGGCTTAGTTTCGGATATTACTGAAGAAATTATCGTTCATATTGTACGGATAAAGGGTTCCTTCCCCATGCACCCTATTGAGCCAACCTTGCCTGTAGTGCCCACAGAGGAAGAACCGAATCTTCCAGTAGGTGGAGCAGAAAATGAGGGGACAGGGGCGATGGGAACTCTGCGCTTAAATTATGTTCCTTCGACCTTTGATTTTGGCACTATGGTACGTGCATTTGGCAAACAGTCGAAAACAGCTCTTCTTCCAAAGAATACCGAGGGGAAAGAGATGTCGAGACAGTGGTTAGAAGTTTATGATGTCAAGACTTTATCGAGGGGCTGGACAGTTAGCGTACAGCTTAGCTCACCATTTGAAACACCAGACCACTCGATTTTGAAAGGGGCAACCCTTATAATTCCGCAGGGTGAGGTCTTTAATACGAATGAAATAGTCGATGAAAAATTTCAAGCCAATCCTGAAACGATTCATACCAAAGAAATCGGGCTTTCCTATGAGGGACAGTCGAAAGAAATTCTCACGGCAAGCCTTGCACGTGGAATTACAACTAAGGTATGGGCAGCGGACAAAGTAAAACTAACTGTACCAAGCAGTATTGAGACAACGAAAAAAATAGAAAACTATCAAACGAAACTTAACTGGACGTTAGTAGCCGGTGTTTCAGAATGATAGAGTAGAAAGGAATCCTGTGATGGTTAACGAATAACTGTCATGGGATTTTTTTCGATTTTTCCGCTATTTTTGCCATTGACACTATAATTGAAGTGATGTCAATGCTTGTGAAAACGTTTAAGGAGTAGCTCTCCAAAGTCAGCAAAATCTGCAGGATAGATGCCAAGTGGGGAGCGTCCAATTCATCAAATCAGCACTTGGAAAAAACGCTACTTTGGAAAAAGCAATGTTTAGTCCGCAAACTCGAGAAACATTCGGCAATTAGTCCGCTAATTATCCAAATAAAAATGAAAGCAAGTGCGACCATTTCTTGAAAAAAAATCATGTGAGAGTTAGGAATCTAGGTTCTTAACCTTTTTTTAATGATTTCTCTACTGTAAGGACAGATTATGAGTGTTATTCTGAGAAACATATTATAATAAACAGTAAATCTCAAAATAATAAAAAAATTATCGTAATTATGAGAATTTAATTTCAATGAAGCAATCATTCTTTTTCCATAATAAACGAAAAATGAAGAGTTCGGCTAAAGGAAGAGAATAAAACTTTCGGATATAAGTCTACATCAAAAGGGCATTTCTTATGAAATTAAATTGAATCAATTGTTCACTAAATTTGAGAAAAAATACTTGTTAAGACGAAAAGTCTGAACTTTGAAAAGGGGAATGAAAAACGATGGAAGCAATGAACCACTACCTACTGGAAAGTGAGTCTTTACTCAAACTAGAGATTCTAACCGCACTGTTTAAAAATCAGAAACGAGGAATTGGTTTTCCAGCACTTGCAGGGGAGATAAACTATAATGCGAAGAGTACGCGTCTGTTACTTCCTGAATTAATCAGAGATATTCGGACTTATGGTTTAGAGAAGGAAGTGCATATTGAGGTGAAAGACTTCACGATTTATTCCAAATTTTCGCATCATTACAATCCGGCAATCTTGGAATGTCACTATGTGCAACAATCGGTTGGCTTTTGTCTTTTAGAGGAAATCTTATTGGGAAAATTTCAGTCTGTAAATATCTTTGCGGATAAGCATAATTGGAGTCGTAGCTATGTCTATCGAAGAATGGATATTCTAAAACTATTACTAAAAAAATATCATCTGACCCTTGATTTTATGAGCTCTTCCTTGATTAAAGGAGAAGAGGGACAGATTCGCTACTTTTATTTCTGTTTTTACTGGACGAATTATCAAGAAAGTCACCCAGCACTCGGAATGATGGCGCCCGATGTGAAGATGTATATTGAACGCTTGATGAAAAAAAATGAGATAAAGGATTATTTTTTTGCGCATAGATTACATTTACTCATTCAAATTCAACGATGGCGCTTGCGAAGAAAGCAGGTCATTTCCGCTCACTCTTTTGAAATAATCGATAACCCCTTGTTTAGTCGGGAGGAATTTCACCGTATTTTTTTTGAACCAATCATGTTACAGACGCAGTTAAGTACGCAGGAGCAAGAAAAGGAAGAAGCGTTTTGCTATTTCCTCATGAGTACAACCATGATGTATGAGTCAAAAAATGAACTTGCAGTGCCCGTTGTTTTTCGATTGATTAAATCAGAACCGGCTATTGTTGGCTGGATTGAGGAATTTCAAAAATTCTTTGAGCTTGAGCTAGATTTGATTGAAACAGGGGAAATTGTAACGAACCTGTACTATATTCACCAGTTAGGGCAGCATTTAAAGGGAGATTTTGATGGCTATTTCCACGAAACAAAGGTGACGATATTTAAAACACAGCATGCGACCATGTATGATTTACTTATAAAGTATTTTGTACGGTTGACCTCATTAGAATGCGGATTTTTTGCACAATTTAAGGAACGAAATAAGTATATTTTTCTCTGTTACACCATGTTAATTGTGAAAATTTTAAATGCGCATCGTCCGAAGTTGAAAGCTATTCTTCTTTCCAAAACGAATAGCTATCACTCGCAAATGAATCATGAGAAAATTCAAGCGATATACGGACATATGTTAGAAATGACACAGGAATTAACAGCGTCTGTTGATGTCATTATCACGGACTATCCCTTATCTGATTTTCCAGAAGAAGCACGTGTATTTAATATGAATACGAGAACGAGCTTTTACGAGGGGAGTAATTTCAAGGAATTTCTTGCAGAAGCTGCACTTGAAAAATACATTTCATTAAGTAAAGATAATAAAAACATTAAGAATTGGATAGAATATCGATAAAGAATAGAAAAAAATTAATTTTTTTAAATAACAGACCAGTTTTATTTTTCAGTAACCTCCTTTTTTTCACAGAATTATTGAGAAACTCAGCAATTGCTTAGGTTTCATGAAGAAAAATAGATCTGTGAAAAGTTTCTCGTTTTTTAGATATCTCCAGTTATTTTCAGTAAAATTAGAAATGGAAACGGAATCTTTTAACAAGGTTCTGTCCTTTTGTTTACGATTAGGTTACGAAATTGTTACATCCATGTGGTTTTTAGCGAAATTCTTCTCTGTGAAATATTGGACTATACCACTTTGTGTTTGGAAATTAAAAAAACATATATCTTCAAAAAGTCAAGCAATATCCCTAAAACATCTATCATTTTTCTTAAAAAATATTTGATTTATTGAGATTTACATGTTACTATTTTTGAGCTTAGAGGACACATCTTATAAAATGTCGATTATCTTGTCTTACATATTTATAAGAAGTGTCAAAAAATTTATTGGAGGTGAAAGCTTGCAGATGACAAACTGTCCTTGTGAGGAGGGGCGTCGTCCGTGTAAAGAAAAAACCAGACAGTTTAAGCACAAAAAGGAAAGGTTACCGTCCAAATAAAGAAAGAGAAATTTTTTACGGGAAGATGGGCTTGGTAAGCTTCAAGCTCGGCTGTGAAGAACCTAATTTCTTGTAACTGCCTTTTTGTTGATAGGTAAGGGTGAGGATGTTTTAAGACATCTTAGAGAAAAAAGAAAACAGGGAGGAAAAAACACATAATGAAAAACATTAATTTTAAACCACTTTTTGCATCAGTCGCTATTCTAGGAGCTGCTTTTGCACCACTTGCGGCAAGCGCCGACACGATTCCGTTCCAACAAACGGGAACATTAAAAGTTATTTTTGAAGGACAACCCGCAGACCAAGGTGGTTTTACATTAGACCAACAACCAAGCTTTGATTTCGGAATGACACAATTAACAAAGACGAGCAATCAAGCGGGCTCTTATACGTTAAACGGGAGATCTACGGATAAATTCTCGATTACAGATGGTCGTGGGGGAGATACCGGTTACAGCATTACTGCAGAAGCTTCAAAACTTGCGACAGAATGGGACGATGCAAAATTCGGTTCAGCCGTAAAATCGGGCGCCTATGTGATTGAACCGAGCTCAATCACGCTAAATACCGCTAATACGTCACACGTGAAAGAAGTCAATGCAAATACAGAAATCTATAATACAGCAAATAAAGTGTTAGTCGGAGACAAGGATTCTAACGGAACTTTAACTGCTGGTGAAACGACTGCAACCATGGTTGTTCCACAACAAGGGATTAAAGCCAAAGAGTACACTGGATTCATCCAATATACTTTAATGGAACAAATGTAAGACGTCATTTGATTCGCATGGGAAATTCTCATGCGAATGTTTACATAGGGGGAAAATAACATGCAAAAAATTAACAAAGGGATAGTTGTTCTGTTGGCACTACTTGTGGGGATTCTTTTTGGCGGGAGTTCACTTAGTGTGCAAGCTGGGGAATGGGATACAGGCTATACGGTTGGCATTGTCGGCTCAGAGTTTCAACATGAAACCAAGCCTTACTATGATCTCCGCTTAAAGCCAAAGCAAAAAACGGAGCTTGGGATTACGATAAAAAATGCGCTTGATACGTCGGCGGACTTCAAGATTTCGGTCAATACCGCTGTAACCAATTCAAACGGAATCATTGACTATTCGGGTCAGGAGAAAGCAGACGATAACAGTCTTTTTGTGAAGCTCTCGGATATTGCGAAGCTTGAAAAGGACTATGTTTCGTTAGCACCTAAGCAAGAAATCACGGTGCCAATTCAGGTAACAATGCCTGATAAACCTTTTGACGGCATGATTCTTGGAGGGATTCATGTGACCCGTGGTTTGACGGATAAGGAACGCAAAGATTCTGGTTATAACAATGTTTTTTCCTATGTGAAGCAGATTAAAATAACGGAAACGGATAAGGAAATTACCCCCGATTTAAAACTAACCAAGGTGACCAGTAGCTCTGAAAATTTTAAAGGTGAGATTCGTGCCAATCTACAAAATCCAACCGCAACCATTCTTTCTAAAATAAAAATTCAGGCGAAGATTTTGGCAGCTGATAGTAAAAAAGTCGTGAATGAACGTGAGCAGCTACAACGAGATATGGCACCTAATTCCAATTTTGATTATTATTTTGAATACTTGGATGGAAAATTACCCGTGGGCAAGTTTGATATGGTGATTGATGCGGAGGATGAATTTGGGCACAAGTGGCATTTGGTGAAGACGTTTGAAGTTTCGGCGGAGGAACAAGAGAAGGTTAAACAAGAAACACATACGTTGAAGAGTGAAAAGGAAGCGAACCCTTGGGTATGGGTGGTCATAGTCATGGGGATTATTATTGTTATCCTTTTGATTATTGTTATTTTATTTCTAATAAGAAAGAAGGCGACAGAAACGAATGAAGCTGGAGAGGGTCGTAAATAGTATTCTGCTGATTGGTTTTGGGGTTATTTCGATAGGAATGGGTCAGATAGGTCAGGCAGAGCCGCTGAATAAAATAGAAAAAACGGAGGAAAGTTGTCGTTATTTTCCCGTAAAAACGTCGGAAACTGTGTCACAGGAATCTACTGAAAAAAGTTCTGAACCCAAACAGTTGGAAATGGACGCTCTCTATACACCAATAGAAGAAGATAGTGAACAAAATCGGGCAGAAGAATCTATTGAGCTACTGCAACATCCTTTCGCAAGACCCGTGGATGATGCGTTGAAATGGACATACTACGCGCATGAGCTACCCACGGATGGAGCAGAAAAAGTTTTTTTACGTAATGGGAACAAGCCGGAGATGAAATTTACGATTCGCCGTCCGAATGCTCAGACGAAATGGAAGCTTTATGTTTACTTCAATGGGCCAGGCTTTTCAGATGGTAGTGGTCTCTCTCTTTTTTGGTATGCGAAAGATGGAAGTAGAAGGCAGCTTTATCAAGGCTATAAGGTTGAAATTGGAAATGAGCAGCTTTGGAAAAAATTCGTTAGTGCAGATGGCTTGACCTATAATATTAGTTTTGAACAGGCGGAGGGTTTGGTTCTCATCAGTCATAAGAATATTCCCGACAGCCCTAATAAAGCTTTTACGCATCGACCTTTAGTGACTTTCATGGCATCAGTTGTTAAATAATTTGGGAAAGGAATTACTTTTGTCTATTGTACATCAACCAACACTATTTGATATTGATATTTTGATGCAACTTGATATAAAAGAACGTTTTTCTGAAATTCTCAAGGAGGGACTATCTATGCTTCTTCGGGAGCGAAAATAGACCCAGGAATTTATTCGACAAAAATTATGTACAATCTTTCTTTTAGATAACAATTTTATTAATTTATTAAAGTTTTCTTTCATAATGAAGTAAATCGCTTTCTTTTTATGCTATGATTTAGATATAAAAATCGGATGAATCGTGGTGAAGTTGGATGGTGAAGGAAAAATCGAACCATAGAAAGAGCGTGCGGGAGTTAAGGGAAGAAAAAGAAGAAAAACGCAAGCAATTACTGGCTTTGGCTAAGGAAAAAGAAAAGAAGCGTTTGGCACAACAAACGATAGAAACAAGCGGAAAAGTGGTAAAGGAAACGAAGAACTCGTTTGACTTGAAAACTATCCAAAAATTTCAGAAAGAAGTCGCTCGCTTACGTAAGGAAAACAGAAAAAAAGATCATGAATTGAAAGTAAGGGAAAAAAGACTTTCAGAACTGAAAATTGAAAAGCGCAAACAAGAAAAAACACTGAAATCTCTTCAAGAAAAATTAGAACAGACAGAAAAAAATGTGGCGAAAACCGAAAAAGAAGCGACCATAAAATTACAAGCCTATCACAAATTTCTCAAGCAGGTAGACATTTCAGAAAAGGAATTTTTGACCGAGGCGGGAAAATTTGAGGAGTGGATTCAGCTACGTGATTCGGAGAAAAATTTTCATAAAATGGAGTATCAACGACTTCGGGCAAGTGAAAAGAAGCATTATCAGCAACTAAGCCAAGAAAAAAATATCGAAATGCGTTGGAACTTTAAGCAACAAAAATATCGAAATAAAATTGACCGTTTATCCATGGCAATAAGGCAAAAAAATACAGAGATTCAACAGTTATATAAGAAGAATCAAGCCTTAAAGCGTCAACTTCAAGGGAGTCTCAAACATTCAATCGAGGGCGTGACGGTGCAACATTTCCCCGTTCGTGAGTTAATCGGAAATCTTCGTGAGCGCTTGAATCAGGAAAATTTCTTTGAATTTGATGATTTGAACCGCTTGGTCATGGAATACGACCGCCGTTTACGAGAATTGGCGGAGGTTTATGGCGATTTTCGTTATGGCTATGCGACACTTTCCGATACGGAGGACTGGCTTTTCCACGACATTTACTTGGATGAGCTTTTCCCTATGACCCTGCGCAACGCAAAAGGGCCCGCAAAACAGCTTGCGGAGGGAGATGCAGTCAAAGTTCGTTTCAATGAGCTGGAAAAAACAGCGGAGTTGGTCTATGTCTTGACTTCAATCGGAAGCTATCGTTACGGGAAAGCAGCGCAAAATAAGTGGCAATATCAAAAGATAAAGCAAGAAAAACAGCGCAAACGAACCTCTCAATCGGGCAAGCTCTTAGCAGAAGCCTTTTTTACTGGGGAAAATGCCAAAATTGCGAAACAGCTTGAGGTGCTTGTGGTGAATGCGAAACATGGGGAGCGTTATTTAGAGGCGCTACAACCACTGGTGAAAAAGGTGGTGTTAATGGATCCTTATGAACGGAATGAGAAACAGATTTTTACGGCGATGAATAGCTATGACATCGTGTTTGTCGGGACGGAAGGGGTTCCGCATTCGATTACCGATTATATTTCACAAAAGAAAAAAGACGATATTCGTGTGCAGCTGATGTATTGTCCAAGTCGGAGCGATATATTGGCACGAGTCAATTGGTTGATTTTGAGCGGGGGCGTGTCAAGCTTTGAAAACCAATAGGAAAGGAAAAAATGAAACTGAAAAAAAGTATTTATATAGGGATTCTGATAGTCAGTAGTGGATTTTTGGGATTAGGGATGGACAAGGTGATTTTTGCTGAGCAAGAAGAAAAACATGAGAATAATCCCTCAGCTGAAAAGGAAGAATCTCGCAGTCCAGATGGCGTGGATGAGGAGGCAGAGTTTTCACCAGAAATAGCGGAAAAAGTGGATAAGTCTAATGAGCCAAGGCTAGTGGGTGAGTTACTTGATACTCTCTTGCCTGAGGTGCATGTTCAACTTCCAGTTCCCTCTCCTCCGAATCGGCCTTCGTGGGAGAGTAGCTCGGTGAAAGGTGGAAATGTTGCGTGGCGTTATTCTCTTTCTGACCTTTATAATAACAGCCCTGGTTATTTTTATCGAAACGATGGACAACTGGATAGCTTTGGCTACTTTGATGATAATAAAATGAAAATTACGTTGAATCGAGGAAATAATTTTTCCAAATGGGAAATTTCGATTAAGCTTGGAAACAATCCTTTTCCTCCGGGGAGTGGGCTGAGCTTTCGCTTTATTGATACAAAGAGTAATATTAATAAGGAACTTCGTTTCAATGGAGCAGTAACGGTGGCCTATAGTTATCGCTGGCAGGATTTTGCCGATAATTCAGGGGTGGTCTTTCAGCGGGAATTTCCAGCGGGCGAGGGCGTGGTGCTTGTCTGTTCCAATCTTCAAATGACGGTGCCTGCGGGGGAATATCAAACAAGTATTGAGTATGTATTTTCTAAGCTTTAGAATTTTTGGAACTTGGCGATTGTCGAGTTCTTTTGTGTCATTAGGTAGTGAGGAAACGGCGTACTTACTAAGTACCTAATTAACTTGAAATTTACGATAAAAACAGATAAGATTAGACTTGGCCTATATGTTTTTTTATATAGATAAAGTAAATCTTGGCTGAGGGAGACGAAAGATGAGGATATTGTTGATTATTCCGGCTTATAATGAGGAAGAAAGCATAGTGTCTACTATAAATAAAATTGAACAATTTAAAAAATCTACGGATTTAGCTGTTGATTACGTTGTTATTAACGACGGTTCAACGGACAAAACCGCAGAGATTTTAGAAAACCACGAGATGAATCACGTTGATTTAGTGACGAATTTAGGGATTGGTGGGGCTGTTCAAACAGGGTATAGGTACGCTCAAAAATTTAATTATGATATTGCGGTACAATTTGATGGGGATGGGCAGCACGATATTGCCTCTCTACCAGACCTAGTTGCGCCTATTCTAAGAGGAGATGTAGATTTCACGATTGGCTCTCGATTTGTGAAAAATTCAAGTTCAGAGTTTCAAACGACGGCTTCTCGTCGTCTAGGAATTAATATTTTATCTGGACTTATTCATCTGTTTAATAGAAAGAAAATTTTAGATGTTACCTCTGGGTATCGCGCAGCGGATAAAAAAGTTATTAATTATTTTGCAGAACGCTATCCGCAAAAATTTCCAGAACCTGAAACTTTGGTTCATTTAATTAGAAAAAAATATCAGATTGAAGAAATTCCTGTCAATATGTTTGAACGTGAAGGAGGCGCTTCTTCCATTCATTCCATTAAATCAGTGATTTATATGGTAGAAGTTTCCATTGCTATTTTAGCCAATTCATTTATGAGGGAGGGTGACTAAGGTGGAATATATATTTTCAATAGAAATGATTTTACTTGTTTTATTTTTCTTTTATTTCATTGTTAGAAGAATTAATACAGAAGATATAACTCCTTCTAAATCGGTGATGTGGCTTATTTTATGCTTTTGTATGGCGGTGATTGCTTTTGCACCGAAAGTTGCGACCTTTTTGGCACATCTTTTCCATTTTGAATTGACATCAAATTTCGTTTTAATGGTCGGAGTGATTGTTCTTTTGATTCAAGGAGTTTATTACACAATTGATTCTAGTCAGCAGCAAAAGAAAATTACGCGTCTTGTACAAGAGGTTTCCTTATTAAAAGCTGATTTAGAAGAAAAAGAGAAGAAAAAGGAAGGAAAAAAAGAATGATTTTATTTATTATTTATGTCATCTTGTCGACTTCGGGCTTAATTCTTTTTAAATTAGGCTCAAAGGATATGGCTCTTGGACTTTCAAAAAATATTTTGGAGATGCACGTTCCTTTGCTAGTGGTTTTAGGACTTGCTTGCTATCTATGTAGCTTTATTCTTTGGATGGTAATTTTAGCCAAATCAGAAATTTCGTTTATTGTGCCACTTGGTGTAGCTGTGACGAATATTGCTATTCTGCTTGGCTCATTTTTTATTTTACACGAAACGATTACAACTCCCACAATCATTGGTGCAACGTTGATTATTTTGGGAGTTATTGTTATGAATATTAAGTAAGGTGGGTGATTTCCATGGAAAAGAACCATACGTACGTCATATCTGCCTATAAACAGTCAGAATATCTTGAAGATTTAATTCAAAGCTTAATCAATCAAACAATGCCTTCTGAAATTATTATGTATACTTCTACTCCAAATGAGTATATAAGCAATTTAGCTAATAAATATTTTCTGTCTTTGTTTGTCGGAGTTGGGGGAAGTATTGGCAAGGATTGGAACAATGCCCTTTCATATGTTAAGACTCCTTATGCAACCATTGCTCACCAAGACGATACCTATCTTCCAACCTATACAGAAAAAATTATGAAGGAATTTACTCAACAGGCAGACACGCTTATTGCCTTTTCAGATTATGATGAATTTAAAAATGGAGAGGTTGTCCCACGAACAATTAATTTAAAGATTAAAAAGTTCTTGTTGACGCCTATCAAATGGTTTCCGAGCTCAAAGTTTGTCAGAAATCGTTCTCTATCTCTTGGGAGTAGCATTTGTTGCCCGGCGGTATCTTATAATTTAAAGCAACTGAATGGGTTTAAATTTAATGAAGAAATGAAAGTATCATTAGATTGGGAAGCTTGGACGCGCATTGCTAAAATGGATGGACAGTTTCGATTTATTTCCGCTCCCTTAATGTATCACCGCATTCATAGTGACTCGGAAACGACAGCGATGATTTCTGATAACACACGAAATAAAGAAGATGAATATATGTACAGCTTGTTTTGGCCGAAATTTATGGTAAAACTATTAATGAAATTTTATCAGAAGAGCCAGGCGACAAATTCGGTTCAGTAAATTAAAAATTTATTTATAGTTCATGGATTACAAAGCTTGTAACTAACATATTTTTTGAAAGGATATTACAAATGAACGTAAAGGAATATAGTTATTCGTTTTTTAAAAACACTTCTTTAAAGGGAATACTATTGAAATGTATTTTTGCAGTTGTTTTGTTTTTAGGTAGTTGGAAAGTGTATCAAGCAGGGATTGGCTTACCGTTTAATAAGAAAATATTTCTTGTGGTTTCACTCGTTCTCGTTTTAGCTATTGTTCTTGCAAGTTGTTTGAAGCAGCTTCATCATGCTGTTTTTGTGATTATTGTCCTTGTGGGAGGAGTATTTGCTTGCACATCCCCCACAGTTGATGTTCCAGATGAATTTGCTCATACAAGTAGAGCCATATTTATTTCTGAAGGAAATGTTAATTTAGGAAATAAAGACTTCGAAGTTAGAATGAGCGAGAACTGGAGAGATTTACTTCCTAAGAAAAAGACGTACTTAACAGAAAGTGGATTAGATAAAAAGGAAATTCTTAACAAAAAAAGTGTGAATAGGTATCTTAAAATTACTAATGCGTACGCTTTCATCTCGTATCTACCCAGTGTTGTTGGGATTTTAATCGCTAAAGTATTAGGACTTTCATTCTTTTGGCTGATCGTCTTGGGAAGATTGACCAACCTTCTGTTTTATGCTTTTGTCAGTGCATTTGCAGTAAAAAAAGTGAAGCAGTTTAAAATTCCTTTAACAATGATGGCTTTACTACCAATGAATATTTATTTTGCAGCTTCCTTTAACCAAGATACTTTTTCATTTGCCATTTTATTACTGGCTTTTTCTATTCTTACAAATATTCTTTTTGCAAAAGAAAAAATAGATTACAAGCTCGTTTTACTTTACACATTTTTATGTTCAATTTTAGTATTTACTAAATTACCTTACGTGTTACTGGTTGGAGCGCTCGTATTTATCCCAATTAAGAAATATGCTAGTCGACTCCAATATTTTGGAACATATGGTCTGTCGCTTTTTGTCGCAGTTTTATCATTAGTTTGGTTTAAACTCTATTCACAAATTAATACTTCAAACGTTGACGTAAATATGCCTCCTGCTGGCGTTGATGTTGCAGGTCAATTAGAGTTTATGCTTCAGCATAAAATCCTTGGAATAAAAGTATTATTAAAAGGATTATTTGGTCTGAATTCAGAGCAATTGTTTAAATTTGGTCCATTAAGCTATTTTAGTAGTCAAGCCAACATTTTATTTATTATGATGTTTGCAGTTATCTTTTTCTTTGCTCCTGTTAAAAAGGGGGCTTCAACGGTAACTAGGATTGGATTAGCATTAATTTCACTTGGAATTGCCTTGGCCATTCAACTTTCAATGTATTTAAGTTGGACGCCAGTTGGTTGGGACCATATTCAAGGGGTTCAATCTCGTTACTATATTGGCGTACTAGTTTTTCTACCGTTAGTAACAAATATCTTTAGAAATACTCTGAATGCCATTGGTTTAAACGATTCAATAGAAAAGGTCAATTATAATAGTGAAAAAGTATCAGATGTTGTCCTTTACGCTTCGATGCTTCTTCTTATCTTGATGACAGCAATTTCTCTTGCAAATAATTAAAACTTGAAACGTAAATATTCTATCGGCAGATTATTAATTATATCTTCATGAAAAAATGACTAAACTTATTTTTTTGATAGAAAAAAGCAGTATAATCTATGTGTACAGTTTCTCAATTAGCTAATTTTTATAGAACACTAAAATGAGGAGAGATGAATAGATGAAAAGAAATTTAAGTTTTTTTGCAGTTATTTTATTAAGTTTTCAATTGCTAGTTCTACCCGCGGAAAATGTTTTGGCAGAAACAGAAAGTACTAATTCCAGTTCAATAGTAAGCTCAGAGCAAGGCTCCACAGGCTTTAGTCAACCTAGTGAATCTACTACGACACCATCAGAAATGATGAGTTCAACAGAAAGTACAGATACAAGTACCACGGAATCTAGTAATTTGGAAAATGAAATTCCAACAGAGAGTACAGAAAGTACCACGACTACTTCTACACCAGAAGAACCAGTTAAAGAAGTGAAAGCACAATCAGAGGAAATAAAAACTCCTAATATAAAGTATCAAACACATATTCAAGATATCGGTTGGCAAGGTGAAAAGTCTAATGGAGAAATAAGTGGGACAAGTGGCCAAGCCAAACGCATAGAAGGGATTAAGATAAAAGTTGCAGATACAGATAGTAACGGTGGTATAGAATATAAAACACATGTTGAAGATTATGGCTGGCAAAACTTTGTAGCCAATGGTGAAATGAGTGGGACAAGTGGTCAAGCCAAACGTTTAGAAGCAATCCAAATGAAACTTACCGGTGAGTTCGCTTCAAAATACGATATTTATTATCGAGTGCATGTTGAAGATTTTGGTTGGCTAGATTGGGCGAGCAATGGGAAAGATGCTGGAACTTGCGGTTTTGCTCTTAGACTAGAAGCAATTCAAATAAGTTTAGTAAAAAAAGGTGAAAAAGCACCCGGCCCAACAACACTTCCATCTATTGATAACAATGCCTTAGCTATTTCTTATCAGAGCCACATTCAAGATATTGGTTGGCAAGCGGCAAAAAAAAATGGAGAATTGAGTGGGACTAGCGGTCAAGCCAAACGTTTAGAGGGATTGAAAGTTAAAATTGAGACTTCCACTATTTCTGGTGGGGTACAGTATAAAACACATGTCGAAGATTATGGCTGGCAAAATTATGTAGCAAACGGAGCGTTGAGTGGAACAACTGGTAAAGGGAAACGATTGGAAGCGCTTCAAGTTCGACTTACCGGTGATTTATCCCGTTATTTCGATGTATATTATCGAGGTCATGTTGAAGACTTTGGATGGTTAGGGTGGACGAAAAATGATGGTGTGAGTGGTAGCTCGGGCTATGGCTTTCGTCTAGAAGCAATTGAAATGAGATTAGTGAAAAAAGGGGCACCCGCACCGGGTCTTTCTTCTTCCTATAAAAAAGCCCCTGCGGATATTCAAAATTATTATATGCAGGCACCAGGGAGAGTAATGTTTAAAACTTCCGCAAATTATTATAACAATGCAGACTTAACTTCAGTTGGCAACCCAATATCTGCTGGAACTGTACTTAATGTTCAAGGTCGTGTCATGACTAAAAACGGGTATCCCGTGCTAAAAACTGCCTACGGATATATTACAGCAAACAAAAGAACGGTTGGCGCTACTGCTGCTGGTGAAAAAACGCTGATGAACGTTCCTTATTATAATCAAAATCAAATGGGGTATTGGAACGGTTGCGAGGAATTTTCACTATACATGGCGTTAAGCTATCTAGGCGCTACGAGAGGTCAGAATATTCATCAAGTAACCAATGCTGTCCCAAGAGTTCCTGCATGGGGCAACCCGGCGGACGGATTTAACGGAAATCCTACTGATACAAGTGGGTATCATACCATTTTCCCACGAGCATTCACGCCGTATGCAAAAAGATATGCGCCAAATTCAAGAGATATTAGCGGTTCGAGCACAGCCGCCTTTAAAACAGAGCTGCTAAAAGGAAATCCAGTGGTGGTCTGGGGAACGAGTGGGCCTATTGCTGCGCCAAGAATAGGTGGCTACTATTATGGTGCTTTAAAGGTGTTGAATCTTCATGTGTGGTTAGTGACGGGATTTGATGGCAATAGCTTCCATGTGACCGACCCCGTTTATGGAAAATTCTGGGTGTCTGAGGGTCAAGTAGCTACTTCTTATAGTCCCAATAGAATGGCAGTAGCGATTGATAAATAGGAGAAATTCAAATGAAGAAAAAACGAATGTTCCTAATAGTTTTGATTGGTGTGACAGTTATCGCAGGAATTTTCTATGTGGGGATGAAACCAAAAAATAACACAAAAAAGACGGGAAATAGCAGCACCATAAGCAGCAGTACAAGCGTGAGATTAAGCACTACAACAGCGCCCACTTCGACGAGCACCACGACCACGGAATCTCGTGTTCCTATACCGGAAGTAAAAGAAGCTCGTAAAATGATTACAGAAGCAGGCTATGACAGCACAGTATATAGTGATGAGGAGGCGGTGTCTATCCTCCAAAAAGCGCAAGAAGAGAACCTTTCTGTGAAAGAGTATTTAGAAAAAAATCATAAGGCTGAGCCTAATGAAGAAGAAATGGAAAAAGCTCGAAAAGATTTACAAAAGGCGGGGATTGATGTGGATAAAATGACTGCTTATGATATTTCCGAGCTGATTAAAGAAGCTAAGAAACAAGAAAAAACAGTGGTTGAGGTTGCTAAAAATAACAAGTGAAATAAGGCTGGAAGAAAATCTTCCAGCCTTATTTCTGGCTTTCTTATTCCTTAATCAAAAACTCTTGATTAAACACCCCAATGTAAGGTAGGGAACGATAACGCTCCGCATAGTCGATACCATAGCCCACGACAAACTCGTCAGGGACTTCAAAACCAACGTAATCGGCAGTCATAGGAACAGTCCGACCTTCTGGCTTGTCGAGTAGGGTAACAATTTTGACGGATTTGGCTTCACGCTTGTGGAACAGTCCGACCAAATAGTTTAACGTGGTGCCGCTGTCGATAATATCTTCCACAATCAAAATATCACGATTTTTGGCAGATGTGGATAAGTCTTTCAAAATTTTTACCTCACCACTTGTCGTTACACTCTGTCCATAACTTGACACGTCCATGAAATCAAGCTCCAAATCAATCGTCATTTCCTTGATTAAATCGGTGGTGAACATCACAGACCCCTTCAAAATGCCGACAACTAGCGGATAAGTATCCTTATAGTCCTCGCTAAGAACCGCCGCAAGCTCACGAACTCGCCCTTCAATTTGTTCCTGTGAAAAAAGAATTTCCTTTAAATGTGGGTGCATGTTTATTCTCCTCAGTTTTAATTGCGAATCTTCTAAACCCATGACCATTATACAAAATTTTTAAAGAAGTGTGAACTGACAAACTTATCCACACCTTGTGGATAAAAAAGTGGATAACTTGTTGAGAAGGTGTGTAAAAGCAGAAAAAAGTTATCCACATGTTTGTGGATGAAAAAAGCGAATTTGTGTGAAATCAGTGCTTTTTCCACAAAACACCTGTGGATAGCTTGTGGAAAAGGACAAAAAAAGAGGAAATCCACAAAAGATTTTCCCCAAATTTTCCTTTTAATTTTTAACTTTTTCGCTCTAAGATTTTTTCTGTTAATTCAATCAACAGCTCGCGCGTATTTTTTTCATCATCAGGTAATTTTTTCAACCCGTTTAGCGCCTTGACTGTATAGCTCTCTGCCAATTTTTGCGTTTTTTCGATAGCCTTCGTTTGATAAACTTTTTCCACAATGGTAGCAATATCCGTTTCCGTCATTTGTTCTTTTTTCAACAGGATGGGCACGAGTTCCTCACGTTTTTCTTGTAGCGCATAGAGTAGTGGCAGGGAATAGACACCTTGCACCATATCTTGCAAGACCGGTTTACCAAAATTTTCCGCTGATTGTGTGTAATCGAGGAGGTCATCAATCATTTGAAAAGCCAGTCCGATATGTTGTCCGATTTCCCCGACATTTTTTGAAAAACGCTCGGTACAGCCACTTTCAAAAGCTCCGACAAAGCAACTCATGCCAAAAAGCTCCGCCGTTTTTCCAGAAATGTTTTCAATATATTGGTCGACCGTCTCGTCAAGATTGTACCGATCGTTCATTTGTCCAAGCTCGCCATTTAAAATACGCTCCATACTGTTCGAGTTGAATTGTAGCGAACGCATGGAGGAGGCAAAGTCCGCCATTAATTTAAAGCAGGTAACAAAGAGATAATCCCCGGCATAGACTGCCACATCACTCCCAAAGCGGTGTGCAATCGAGGCAGTTCCCCGACGTGTCAAGGCATGGTCGACGACATCATCATGAATGAGCGTTGCCGTGTGCAGCATTTCAATCGAAGCGGCAAGCGCCAGGCGTTTTTTCTCGTCTTTGTTCGCACCAAAATTAGAAAAAAGCAGTTGATATGCTGGACGTAACAGTTTTCCTCCGTTATGAATCATTTCTAAAATTGCTTTTTCCACATCTTTATTTTTTAATTTCAAGGAGTTTTCCATGAGCTGAACCGTTTGTTTCAGTTCATTCGACAACTCCGGATAAGGTTGCCAGATTTGATTAAGTTCCAAAAATATTCCCCCATTGTATTTCTATTTCCCATGCTACAACATACTTTTAAGCATTTCTCAGGATTTCCCAGTTTCCAACCAAGCCGAGTGCGCATGCCCCATCGTTGTTAAATGCGCTCGGTACAAGCTACTCACATGGGTCAACAAATAATTTCCAGCAATGCCGATTGCTAGACCAGCGAGAATGCCCATAATAGACAAGACAGGTAAGTATAAAATAACAGTCCAAGTTTTCGCAATTAGACAGGCAACGAGTAATTGCCCGACATTGTGAAAAAAACCGCCGACAGCGGAAATGCCAACCACGGACACTCGTTTAGGTCCTAATGACTTGACAACTTCCATCATAATAAAACTAAGAATCGCTCCCGCTGCGCTATAAAGAAAGGTCGACATCGTGCCGCCAAGTAGCATTTGTACCAATAGACGAACACTAATAAATAACGAAACATCACGCTTTCTCAGGGTAAAAATTGCCAGTAAAGTAATCAAGTTCGCTAAGCCAATTTTTGCGCCCGGTGCGAAAGGAAAGACAGCTGGCAACATGCCCTCCACTAAGCCGATAACTACCGCTTGGGCAACTAAAATAGCGATATAAACAATTTTTTTTGTATGTTCCATGCGTTGCCCTCCCCTGCTTTTGTTATTTAATAAATCAACGAGCCGTCCTCAGACCCGTCGCTTGATACGATCGAAACCACGAGTTTATGTGGTAAACAGACAATGGATTCCCCTGATTTTTCAATCCACCCTCTACGCACGCAAATTTGGTCGTTACAATTTGCCTCGGTAATTCTTATTTTATGGTCTTTCACTACGATTACATTGTAGTCACCATCACTAGCTTGATATTTATAAGTAGTGTCCTTGTCCAAATTTAAGCGCTTGATTTCTTTTCCGTCCACACTAATTTCCGCCCGCAACGTGACCGAACTCTTTTGACTTTCTTGATAGGTGAACACGCCAAGCGGAACAAATGAAAGAACAAGTAAGATGCCTAAAATAACAAAGTCCAAAGGTTTCATCCTTGCTAGATGAAGAAAACTTTTCCTCTTTTTAATCTCTCTCATTCCCTTCCATTTCTTTCCCTGAGCGAAGATTTCTTTTCTATTATACCTCAAGAGTGGAAGTGTTTGAACAAACAAGGATAAAATGTTTCTTAAAAACAAAAATCAAATAAAAATCATTCTTGAGAAAGTGAGTTTTTTTAATAAAATCGGGCTAAAGTCCGGTTCTATTGTTCCCGAAAACTGCTATTCTAAATTAGTAAATGCTAATTGCTGAAGAAAAGTAGATGACTGGGGAGTGTCTACAAATTCAACCACATAGGGAGAGCTTATGAAACTAAAATTATCATTAATTGCCGCATCACTCATCGTTCTGGTCGGAGGTGTGCTCATTTTTCTTCTCGAGCAGGAAAACAAACCGAATGTTGCGGTCGCTGTGCAAAGTGATGAAACCATTCGGACACCACTAAAAATAACAGCGAAGCTAGGCGATGGACGCAAAATCACTTTGGCGGATGAGGATACTATCGCAAAGAATAAAAAAATTAAAAAACGTGTGGAGTTTAAACCAAAAAGCACGATTGTCCTAAATTTTGGGGGCAAGGAGTACACGTTAATTGAGGATGTGGACGAGGAGAGAAATGACGAGCTTCAGCTTAATTTAAAGCTGAAAAAGGAAAACAATCAGCTCATTGTCACTTCATCCTCTAATATTTATAAAATGGGTGCCGCCATTACAATACCGTTAGGCGAAAATCGTTAAAATTTAGTCGTTTCCTATAAAAAGGAGACGATTTTTTTTGTTTAATAATAAGAATTTGATGAGAAATTCAATTGAAGTCTATACAAAATAGTATATACTGTTTTATTATATGATTGTAAGAAAACGGATACAATTTAATGAAAATGAAGTCGAGCACAAGGAATAGAAATTCAAGAAAAAAACAAAACGATTCCAAGGCAAAGAGCGCCTTAAAATCCTTTTCCTATTTTTCGTGATTTCTGCCCAATTCCTTTTAGCTTTGTAATGAAACTCCAAGTAAAATGCAAGAATGAACAAAATCAAACACGAGGTGGAAACATGAACAAATACAAAGAACGAGCAGGTAAACTAGGAATAGCGGTGATTTATGCGTTATTATCGACCATTTCGTTAAACTTTTTTTGGTTGCCGGGAGGGATTTACTCGAATGGACTGACGGGGCTGGTGCAGCTCATTGTTTCATTGTTTGATAAATTTGGATTTTCTGCGCCGAGCATTGCGGTGTTGGTATTTGTTCTCAACATTCCGCTACTCGTGCTAGCGTGGTTTAAGATTGACCGTGAATTTACGGTCTTTACCATTGTCGCGGTTGCTCTGATGTCGTTATTTTTAGGGGGAATACCGGTCGTTCCCTTGACGACAGATCCGATTATTTGCAGTATTTTTGGGGCGGTTTTTCACGGCTTGGCGATAGGAATTACGCTGAATGCGGATTTTTCAACGGGCGGGTTGGATATTATCGGCATTGTGGTGCGGATGAAAACGGGAAAAAGTATTGGCACTATTTTTATCATCTTTAACCTCGTCATTGAATTTATCGCAGGGTTCGTTTTCGGTTGGCGCTATGCGTTTTATTCCGCAATTGCCGTTTTTCTAAATGGGTTAGTCGTAGATTATGTGAATACAAAGCAACAAAAAGTACAGGTTTTAATTGTCACCGAGGAAGCGCCAAAGATGATTCAAGAACTACAAGCAACGATTCCTCGAGGGATTACTGTTATCAATGATGCAGAGGGGGCGTTCAGCCACGAAAAACGTAAGATTTTGCTGGCAGTGGTTGCTCGCTGTGAATTAAAAACTGTCAATGAACTAGTGGCGCAGATAGATGCTCAAGCATTTACGAGTGTCGCAAAAGGCATTGAAACCAATCGTGCCTTAACAGAATGGTAAGAATGGAGGGGAAAGCATGCAGGAAGAGAAAAAACCGATTTATTTACAAGTGGCAGAAACGATAGAGGAAAGAATCCAAGAGCATAAATATGTCTCCTCACAACGCCTACCGTCAGATTACGAGCTGGCGGCGGAATTTTCAGTGAGTCGGCTCACGGTAAGAAAAGCAATCGAATATCTGATTCAAAAACAACTCTTGGTGCGGTATAAAAATCGAGGCACCTATGTCATGAATCAAGAAAAAATTCACAGTGGGGAGTCTGGGCTTCGAGGATTTTCTGAAGTGGCAGAGGCGCAAGGGAAAAAGACTAGAAGTAAAATTATCGAGAGTGGTGAGGTTCCTTTTCATGAAAAACTTTGGGAAACCTTGGAAGCGGCGGAGAATGAAGAAATTTATCATGTCAAACGGGTGCGTTATCTGGACGATGAGCCCATGACGATGGAAAATCTTTACATTCGGCGGAAGTTTTTACCCAAAGAGATGACGACTTCAGAGCTTGAGCATTCTATTTTCGGCTTAATCGAGCAAACCATGAAAATTGCTTATTCTCATCAAGAGATTGAAGCGATTCTTGCGACCAAAGAAGTAGCAAAACTTCTCGAGATTGAGGTGGGGAGCCCGACCTTCTTTGCGAAATCACGTACCTATTCCGTGACAGGAATCCCTATTCTTTATGACGAATCGCATTACCGTGCGGATAAATATACCTTCCAAAATACATTAGTCCGTATGAATCGGGAATGAGACTCTAACTATCAAGACAAAAGCTTTATCAAAAGGAAGTGGAGGAAAGAGTATGGAAAGAAGAATTAAGGAAAAAATCAGAGAGGAGTGGAACGATTATTTAAAGGATTTAGCGACCGTCATTGAAGTGCCAAGTGTTCTTGGCGAGGCACAAGCGGACGCACCTTTTGGGCAAGCATCGAAACAGGCGATTGAAGTGGCAACACAGCTCGCTCAAGGTTATGGTCTTGACACCGATATTGTGGGGAATGCTGTAGGCTATGCACAGCTTGGTGCGGATGCGAAGGACTATTACGGTGTGCTCGGACATTTGGACGTGGTTCCTGTGACCAATCAAAAATGGACATCCGATCCATTTCTTCTAACGAAAAGAGGGGATAAGCTCTATGCTCGCGGAATTTTAGACAATAAGGGGCCGATTATTTCTTGCCTGTTTGGTCTGAAAATTCTAAACGAATTGGGTGTCGTGCCGAAAACACCGATTCGCGTCCTCTTTGGAAGTGATGAAGAGAGCGGTTCTCATGATATTCCGCTTTATTTGGCACAAGAAAAGCCACCGATTTTCGGATTCACGCCTGACGGGAAATATCCGGTGGTTTACGGGGAACGTGGCATTGTCAATGTTGAAATTCGGACTTCTCTATCTAAGGATGAACTCGCTGAACTGGGGGAAATCACGGGCGACATGGCACGTGACCATGTTTCAAGTTATGTAAAGACAAGTGTGAACGGTGCAGCGATTGAGGTTTCTGGGAAATCTTCTCCGTCCAATGCACCAGAGCTTGGCGTCAATGCGATCACAATGCTTGCCGACCAGCTTGCAAAACTCTTGCCGAAAAATGCGTTACAAAGCTATTTTGAATGGCTTGCAGACTCATTAGACGAAAAACATTATGGCGAAGGCTTGGGGATTGCTTTTGAAGACGAAGAGTCAGGCAAACTTATCGTGACACCCGTCATTTTAGAAAAAGAGGAGGAGGGTATGCTACTTCACCTAGCGATTCGTTATCCTGTAACGGTGAATGAAGAAACGGTGATTCATGCCTTGGAACAACACCTGCCACCTCACTCTACATTAGAAGTAGTGCGTCGTTTGAAGAGTACCAATCAGCCAAAAGACACGCCGTTCATTCGCCTATTAAGTGAGGTTTATGAGGAGGAAACAGGGCTAGACGGCACACCTGTCACGACAACAGGCGCAACCTATGCACGCTTTATGCCAAATATCGTTGCATTCGGTCCATCTTTTCCTGGGCAAAAGGGGATTGCTCACAAAGAAGATGAATGGATGAACGAAGCCGATTTGCTGAAGAATATGGAGATTTATACGCTGGCGATGTACCGCTTGGCGAGCTTATAAATAAAAGGAATGAAAAAGTTGCTAGTCCTACTTACAGCTTGCTGTTTAGTAGCGACTGTATGCGAAGTGAAATGGAGCAGAAAAGAAGTCGAGCACGACAACATTTCTGGGAAGTTGTCTTCGCTTAGTGAAGAGGGAGGATTTACAATGTTTGAAAAGTTTGAAAAAGTATTGATGCCTGCTGCTGGAAAGCTGGGGACGAATAAAGTCCTAATTGCGATTCGGGATGGTTTCCTGATTACGACACCACTCATTATTGTCGCATCAATATTCTTATTGATTGCCAATTTTCCAATCCCCAATTGGTCGGAATTTTGGGCTGGAATTTTTGGTGAGGGCTGGGAATCTTGGTTTACCGCAGTTTCAGGGTCAGTCTTTAACACGGTTGGTTTCTTTTCTTGTTTAGGAACAGCCTATGCTTACGGTCGTGAGCTTAAGGTAGATTCGATTCAAGCAGCGGCAGTTGCAGCGATTGGGTTCTTAATTTTAACCCCCCACAAGATTTTTATTGAAGGGGTAAAAGACCCTGTGAGCGGTTTACGATTTGAACATTTAGGTACAAACGGCATTTTCGTTGGATTGGTTGTCGCACTTATCTCGGTTTTAATCTATTCTTACGTCACGAAAAAAGGCTGGACGATAAAAATGCCACCGGGTGTTCCGCCAGCAGTCACAAAATCATTTGAAGCACTTGTTCCTAGTGCTATTGTTATGGTTTTGTTCTTCTTTGTTAGAATTGGTTTTGGTTTGACCTCTTTTGAAACCGCACATAATTTTATTTTTGAATTTTTACAATCGCCATTGAAAAATGTAGGGAATACTCTAGGGGCACAAATTGTTTACAGTATGGCTTGTACAATTTTCTGGTTCTTTGGGATTAATGGGCCAGCAGTTGCCAACTCTGTGTTTGCACCAATTACCAAAATTTTGACCATGGAAAATTTGGAAGCGTTCCAGTCTGGTCACGCCTTACCAAATATTTTTACAGACCCATTCTCTAATTTCTTTACGAACTTTGGAGGAGGCGGTTCGACGTTATCCTTAGTGATTATCATGATGTTGTTCTGTAAATCTCAACGGATTAAACAATTAGGAAAGCTGTCAATTGTTCCTGGAATTTTCGGTATCAATGAACCCATTATTTTTGGGCTACCCGTTGTTTTAAATCCAATTATTATTATTCCGTTTATCTTAACACCAGTGATTAATTTACTATTATCTACTTTGGTGACGAATTTAGGAATTATTCCTTATACTACAGGGGTTTCACTTCCTTGGACAACACCAATTGGATTCTCAGGTTATCTAAGTACAGGAAGTATTGTCGCAGCACTTTGGCAATTTGTTCTGTTAATTTTAGGCTGTGGCATTTATTATCCATTCATTAAAGCGTTAGATAATCAATATTTGAAAGATGAAGCAAAAGCAGCGGAAGAAGCAGAAGAAGAGCTTTCATTTGATGACCTTATAATAGAAGATTTGTAGGAGATGAGCAGTGTGAAAATTATTGTCATTTTAGACCAAATTCAAGCGGGATTAGGTGGAAAGGAAAAGGGTATGCAACCGCTAGGCGGAAAGAAGCTTCCAGTAGGCTCGGCAAAAATGTTTGAAAACTATCTTTCAGAAGTGGATGGAAGTATTCTCGCAACCCTTTATTGTGGAGATGATTTTTATCTAGCAAACCCTGAAGAAACTGCCTTGAAATTAACCGCTATGGTGAAAAAATTAAAACCAGATGTCGTGTTATGTGGTCCTTGTTTTAATTATGAAAAATACGGAATCATGGCAGGAGATGTTGCCTTAATGATTCAACAAAAGCTACAAATTCCAACGGTTGCAGCCATGTCTGTGGAATGTGTCGAGGGCATTGAAAAGCATAAAGAGGATGTAACCATTGTGAAAATGCCCAAAAAAGGGGGCATTGGCTTAACAGAATCAATCCAAAAAATGCTTCAATTGTGTCAGCTTAAAACAACACAAGCAGATATTTCTGAATTTGTAGAGCAGTATTGTTACTAAAAGCAAAAATAAAAAAATGATTTCTTGTGATTTATAGGGGGACTGGGAAATGGTGGAAACAATGAGCCAACGATTGACAGAAATAACAGATATTCCAAGTATTTCAGGAAATGAAAAGAAAATTTCAGAGTATTTACGAAAAAAATATGAACCGTTGTGTGATGAAATTGTTTACGATAATTTAGGCTCAATTTATGCGGTGAAGAAAAGTACCAATCCAGATGCCGCACGTGTGATGGTTCATGCACATATGGATGAATTAGGTTTTATCGTTAAGAAAATTCAAGAAAATGGGACGATACAAGCGCTAGCTTTAGGAAAAGTGGAACCGAATGCTCTTCTAGGACAAGTGGTAAAATTAACCAATCGAGCAGGCGATACTTTTAAAGGGGTGATTTTAGGTTTCAATCAAGCCAACCTTGCTCTTGATAAAAATAACATCGTCTTGCTGGATATTGGACTATCTAGTGCGCAAGAAGCGGAAAATTCAGGCATTACTTTTGGAGATATGGTGACGTTTGATACGCCTTTCTTCGCCTCTTCAAACGGAAAAGAAATCTATGCGCATAATTGGAACGGTCGACTAGGTGCAGCTTTAGGGGTTCACCTTCTCGAAGCAGTCAAAGAGGAAAGTTTTGATTTTGATTTATATGTCGGTTGTGCCGTTCAAGAGCATGTGGGCTTGCGAGGAGCGCAAACCGCAACGAATTTGGTTAAACCTGATTTAGCGCTTGTCCTTGATACGGAACGCGCAATGGACTATCAAAAGGATGCGATGGACGTCATTGGTGAACTTGGCAAAGGGTTACTCATCACTTACTATGACACGACCGTTCTTCCTAACCGTTTGCTAGTCAATACGCTAAAAGAATTGTGCCAGAAGGAAGAAATTCCTTATCAATATTACTATTCTATGGAAGATTCTGATGCCGGTTGGATTAACAAATTGCGGACAGGAGCACCGACCTTATTTCTCAATACGGCTGTGCGTAACATGAATACTCCACTACAAGCGATTGCTTTAGCAGATTACCAAGCAGTGCAAACAGCTCTTGTAAAATTCATCCTGCAACTGACCAATGACCAGATTGACGCATTCAAATGTGAAAATCGCTAAGGAGGAAAGTTCTGTGATAAAAACAATCAAAGAAGTGGACTTAGATTTACTGAAAAGATTAAGTGAGGCAGACGCAATTGGCGGTTGTGAGCGTGAAGTGTCGAGGATTGTTAAAGAATATGGTGCGCCTCTAGTTGATGAGATACAGTATGATAATCTAGGCTCTATCCTCCTGAATAAAAAAGGGCAAGGAGGGCCAAGAGTCATGCTTTCCTCGCACATGGACGAGGTTGGTTTTATGGTTCGTCAAATGACCTCAGACGGTTATTTAAAATTATTGCCAATCGGTGGCTGGTGGGGCCATGTCATGCCCGCTCAAGAAATGACCGTTACTACAACAAATGGAGACAAATATATCGGAGTGATTGGCAGTCGTGCGCCGCATGGCATGCCAGAAGATGAAAAAGCGAAAGTCATGAAACCGATTGATTTTTACCTAGATATGGGGGTACAAAATCAGCAAGAAATTGAAGCGTTGGGCATTCAAATCGGGGATATGATTACCCCTCATGTGAAATTCCGTCAGATGAATAATCCAGACTACCTTATGGGAAAAGCGTGGGACGACCGTGTTTGTGTCGGCGTTGGATTGGAGGTCTTGCGAAATCTTCAAGGGGAAAATCATGAAGCCGATCTTTACTTTGCAGGTTCTGTGCAAGAGGAAGTCGGCATACGTGGCGCTAGAACGGCGGCTCATTTTATTCGACCAGATGTCGCAATTGCTTTAGATGTCACGACTGCCCAAGATACGCCGTTTGACCAAGGAGGTATTACACTTGGCGGGGGCAGTATTTTATCGGTGCTGGATTCCTTAACGATTGCCAATCGTGGTTTATTGCAGCATATGGAAAAAATTATTAAGGAATTGAACCTAAATATTCGTTATGATTTTATGACCGTTGGGGGCACCGACGCTTGTAATATCCATAAAGCAATGGACGGAATTGTCACGATGACCTTATCCTTGCCTACTCGCTATATGCACTCGTCTCGTTTGTTGGTTCATCAAGAAGACTACAAGCAAACCATTCATCTATTAACCGAGTTTTGCAGAAGCTTAACTTGGGAGGATGTAGACCTGTTTAAAGAGTCTATGGGAATAAAAGAATAAAATTTTAAGAATTAAAGCACGACAACTAAAAATCTACAAAAAAGATGCTAGTTTTGCTTAGAGCAAGTTATAAGCAGAACTAGCGTTATGAAGAGGGAGAATTTACAATGTTTGAAAAGTTAGAAACTGTCATGTTGCCAGTTGCTGAAAAGGTTGCGAGAAATAAATATTTAATGTCTATACGTGATGGGTTCTTGGTATCGACACCTTTATTAATCGCTGGTTCGATTTTCTTGCTGATTGGGAATTTCCCCATTCCAGCATGGACGAATTGGTTAGAAAATACCGTTGTGAATAAAAATACTGGAGAAACGTTAGCTGCGTTTATTTCTAAACCTAGTGATGCGACATTTTCAATCATGGCAATTTTTGCAGTAGTTGGGATAGGTTATTCCTATGCGCGTCAAATTAAGACAACCCCGATTTTTGGGGCGGCAGTAACCTTGATGAGCTGGTTTTTATTAATGCCGTTTCGTGTGTCTGGGCGTGTCCCAGTTGATGGCATGAAAGACCCGCTAGATGTCAATATTTCTGGGATTTCTCTTGGTTGGGTTGGTGCAAAAGGAATATTTATCGGCATTATCTGTGCATTCCTATCCGTTAGCTTATATGCTTGGGTTGAGCGTCGTGGTTGGGTCATTAAAATGCCTGCGGGTGTTCCTCAAATGGTGGTCGATTCCTTTGCGGCATTGATTCCAGCAACGATTTCCATGGCATTTTTCTTTGCAGTAAACTTAATTCTTGGTTTCTTTGGAACCAATGCGTTTGACCTTATTTTTAAATTCTTACAAACACCACTGCTTCATTTAGGAGATACAGTGGGTGCGATGGAAATTGCGTATGTCTTTTTACATGTTTTTTGGTTCTTTGGTGTGAATGGTGGATCCGTAGTTGGAGCAGTATTTAACCCCATTTTACAAACGTTATCCCTTGAAAATATTGAATTTTTCAAAACAGGTGTAGGTCAAGGACATATTATTAGTCAACAATTCCAAGATTTATTTGCAACATTTGGTGGTGCGGGGTCGACGTTATCCTTATTAATTGCAATGATTTTATTCTGCAAATCAAGACGTGTGACAGAGCTAGGAAAATTAGCATTGATTCCGGGAATTTTCGGGATTAATGAACCAATTATTTTTGGGTTACCTATCGTACTTAACCCAACAATTGCTCTCCCATTTGTATTAGTTCCAGCAATGAATATCGGCATCTCGTATGCAGCGATGTCTATGAAACTTGTACCCATTTGTAGTGGAATAAACATTCCATGGACGACACCGATTGTCATTTCAGGTTTCTTAGCGACAAACTGGGCAGGTGCTTTATTACAGTTCATTTTGCTGATTTTAGGTGTTTTTGTCTACATGCCTTTCATTAAAATCATGGATAAACAATATCTGAAAGAAGAAAAAGCAGCGGATGATGCAAAATTTGCGGATAACATCACAGAAGAGATGCTTTCATTTGACGATTTATAGAATCTGCAAAAAAAGCTGACAAGTGGAGGGAAAAAAATGCGAGTAGTAATGATTTTAAATCAAATTCAAGCAGGAGTTGGCACAAAAGAAGATATTCATGTCCCTTTGACTGCAACAAAAGAAGCACTAGGTCCGGGAGTGATGATGAAACCTCTCTTAGAAAAATATCAACAACAATTAATTGTGACCATCTATTGTGGCACAGGAACCTATGAAGAAAATAAAGAAGTCGTTCAACGGAAAATTAACGGCATGTTGAAACGACTAGATGTCGAAGCAGTGATTTGTGGCCCATCATACGATTACAAAGAATTTTCCATGATGTGTGCGGAACTTGCGGAGTCTATTGAAGAAAATGGAACAGCGAAGGTCGTTTGTGCGATGTCAGAGGAACGTAGTGAAGTCATTCAAGCCTATAAAGACAAAGTGACGATTGTCAAAATGCCGAAAAAAGGGGCAGCAGGCTTAAATTCAGCATTGGAAAATATTTGTAAGACATTGGAAGTGTTGGAAAACAGTCAAACTCAGACACACAAAGAAAAATATATCTATTAATAGAAATTGGAAAGAAGCGAGGTGAAAGGCATGTGGGGAATGATTGCTACATGGACAATGGCACTAGAAGGAGTCACTCTGGCAAGCCAATTATTGCAAGAAAATGGAGAAATTGGGCAAGCAGTGGAGAAAGCAATCTGCGCGGTAGAGGATTTTCCATTTTATAAATCTGTTGGCTACGGAGGTCTGCCGAATGAAGAAATGCAGGTGGAGCTAGATGCTGGATATATGGACGGAGATACCTTAGATATTGGAGCAGTGGCAGGCATTCATGATTTTGCCAATCCAGTTTCTATTGCCAAAAAATTAAGTGGTGAAATGCTGAACAATATTCTAGTCGGTGCTGGTGCTGAAAAGTATGCGCATAAGCAAGGCTTTGAACGAAAAAATATGCTGACCGACCGAGCAAAGATTCATTATAAGAATCGCTTGAAGGAAATGGAAGAGGAACAACTAGAAATGAAACCTTATCGTGGTCATGACACAGTGGGCATGGTGGGGATAGATACCCAAGGAAGCATGGTTTCAGCGACTTCGACAAGTGGTTTATTTATGAAGAAAGCGGGTCGTGTCGGGGATTCTCCGATTGCAGGCTCTGGCTTTTATGCGGATAGTGAAGTGGGGGCAGCCACGGCAACGGGTCTTGGAGAGGACTTGATGAAGGGTTGTATCTCCTATGAAATTGTTCACTTGATGAATACCGGCTTGAGTCCGCAAGCAGCTTGTGAAACTGCGGTCAATCACTTAGAAAAACAGTTGCTTAAACGTAAAGGCAGTGCGGGTGATTTATCGGTGGTGGCGATGAATGCTCAAGGGGAATGGGGCTGTGCAACCAACATTGAGAATTTCTCTTTTGTGGTCGCAACAAGCACGCAAGCACCAACCGTTTATCTGACCAATCGAGTGGACGGACACTGCGTTCACGAAAAAGCAAGTGAAGAATGGTTAAAAAATTACATGACCACTCGAATGGCGCCTTTAGAAGAAAAATAAAAAGATAAGAAATTCGTGTTTTCCAAGATTTCTACTTTTGGAAAAATAACGAGTTTCTTTTTTAAAAATAAATTCAGAATTTTTAGTAAATTCTGTTAAATATCATTGAACTAACCAAGAAATCAAAGTATAATGGAATAAATTTTAATTAATTTCTAATGAAGAGTAGATAAAGGGAGGAATTGTTCATGAAGAAAAGAATGTTGGTTGCAGGTTTAGCCTTACTTTCTATTGGGTTGCTGACTGCCTGTGGAGATAGTGAAAAAGAAACGTCAGATACGAAAGAAAAAACGGTCGGTGTGTTACAGATGATGAAGCATGATTCACTCGATTCAGCATACAAGGGATTCCTTGAGGGCTTGAAAGAAGAAGGCTTTGCCGAGGGGAAAAATCTGAAGGTCAACTATCAATATGGGACTGGCGCACAGGATAATCTGAAATCTATGAGTGAGAAATTGGTGAAGGATAAGCCAGATTTACTTCTTGGGATTGCGACCCCAGCTGCAACGGCGCTGTTAAATGAAACGACCGATATTCCGTTGTTAATCACAGCAGTGACGGATCCTGTGGCAGCAAAATTGGTGAAATCAGAAGAAAAGCCGGGTGGAAATGTGACGGGAACGACCGATATGGTGCCGATTGAGAAGCAAATTGACTTACTTATCAGCATTGTACCCAAGGCGAAAACGGTGGGGATTGCCTATAATGCGGGCGAAAGCAACTCGAAAATTCAAGCCGATTTAGCGATTAAAGCCTTGAAAAAAGCGGGGATTTCAGCGAAAGTCTTGACGGCGAATTCAACGAATGATGTGCAAGCGGTCATCACCTCTCTAGCGAAAAATACGGATGCGATTTACATTCCAACGGATAATACCTTTGCGACTGCGGCACCGATTGTTGGAGAAGTGGCAAAGGAACAGAAAACAGTTGTCGTGACCGGTTCAACGGAGCAGGTGGAAAATGGGGCGTTGGCGACCTTTGGGATTGACTACACTTCTTTAGGTAAGCAAACGGGCATCATGGCGGCAAAAGTCTTAAAGGGCGAAAAACCGCAAGATTTACCGATTGAATCCGCAAAAGAGCTAAAATTAGTCGTCAATGAGGAAATGGCAAAAGCAATCGGCATTGACCCTACAAGCATTCAAGCACCAAAATAGGTGTTATTATAGAAAGTTGGAAATCATATGGATTTTTATCATTTACTACTCTCTCTTCCAAATATTTTTCTCTCCTCGGTCTCTCAGGGGATTCTCTGGGCGCTGTTAGCGATTGGCGTGTATATCACCTTTCGGATTTTGGACATTCCCGACATGACTTGTGAGGGCACCTTTCCGTTTGGTGGAGCGATTGCAGCAGTTCTGATTGTGAGCGGGTCGCACCCTGTACTTGCGACGATTGTTGCCTTTCTAGGTGGGGCGGGAGCTGGCTTGTTCACCGGTTTTTTGCACACAAAACTGAAAATTCCAGCCTTATTAGCGGGGATTATCACGATGACGGGACTGTACTCGATTACCTCCCGTGTGATGAATAATTCGCCACAGGTCACGCTCCTTGGTGAAAAGCTGTTTTTCGACTTTTTCAAAGGGCTGGGGCTAGAAAAAACCTATGCAGTCATGGTCGCAGGATTGTTATTTTTACTTGTCGTGACGGCACTCCTCGTGGTTTTTTTCAAGACGGAAATCGGGTTAGCCATGCGTGCGACAGGGGATAATCAAGAAATGAGTGAGGCAAACGGTGTGAATACAAACGTCATGAAAATTTTAGGATACATGTTATCCAATGGCTGTATCGCCTTAGCGGGTGCCTTGGTTGCGCAAAATTTAGGGTTCTCAGATTTAAACTCTGGGGTTGGGACGATTGTTGTCGGACTGGCTTCCGTGATTATTGCAGAGGTGCTTTTCCCCAATAAATCGCTCATGATTCGGCTGATAACTGTCGCACTCGGTGCCGTGATTTACCGTTTCTTACTGGCAGTGATTTTGGAATTTCCAATTCAAGCACAGGACGTCAAGCTATTTTCCGCATTGATACTGATTCTTTGCTTGACGACCCCACTCCTTAAAGAAAAGTTAGGAGGGAAAAAAGCATGAATACTATTCTAAAAATTGAGCAGCTTCATCAATATTTTGGCAAAGGCACGGTTAATGAAAATCACGTCTTGCGTGGTATTGATTTAAAACTGAAAGAGCAAGATTTTGTGACAATTATCGGAGGCAATGGAGCAGGAAAATCGACCCTATTAAATAGTATCGCTGGAACCTTGCCGATAAAAGAAGGGAAAATTTTCCTCAATCAAGAAGATATTACCAATCAAAAGGTAGAAAAACGCTCTAAACATATCAGTCGAGTGTTTCAAGATCCAAAAATGGGAACGGCGGTGCGGCTGACAGTAGAGGAAAATCTCGCTCTGGCGCTAAAACGTGGACAATCTCGTGGACTTTCCAGTGGGGTGAAAAAACGTGACCGTCAATTTTTCAAGGAACAGCTGGCAACATTGGGCTTAGGCTTAGAGGAACGCTTGGGGGCGGAAATTGGCCTACTTTCAGGCGGGCAACGCCAAGCAATCACGCTTCTCATGGCAACGATTATCAAGCCGCAGTTGATTCTTTTAGATGAGCATACCGCCGCTCTTGACCCGAAAACGAGTGCCGTGGTGATGAATTTGACGGAAAAATTAATTGGCGAGCACAAGCTGACGGCGTTCATGGTGACGCACGATATGGAGGATGCCCTTCGTTATGGCAATCGCTTAATCATGCTTCATCAGGGGAAAATTGCGGTGGATGTGTCGGGTGAGGAAAAATCTCGCTTGAAGGTGGCAGATTTACTCGAGCTTTTCCATAAAAATAGCGGCGAAACGCTGACGGATGATAAGCTTTTATTAGGATAAAAAGAAAATGCTGGGACAATCTAGGTGGACTGTCTCAGCATTTTTAGGCGTGTTCTTTTTCTTTTTCTTGAGTGCTAAAGGTGGCGGACATCTGCTCAAAATAGCCGCGAATATCCTCGAGATTTTCGCCAAGTTTTGAAGATTCCTGTGCCAATGCAAATATCGTGGAACTGAGGGCGAGCGGGATATAGTGCGAGAAGCTCGAGTTTTGAAGATTCGGCATTTCATGTATGCGTTCTTCAATAATTTCTGCGAGTGCCTGCTGGGCATAGCGTTCCACGACCTCTTCTTTTTCTTTGATTCGATACAGCCGTTGTTTTTGCGTCCATTCATCGGATAATTTCCGCATAGCAACGAGTAAGCTCCACGCAAAGCTCTCCTGCTCTCTTAACTGTTCCTCCCTGTCCAAGTAGTTTATCAAATGCGTTTTGGCTACCTGCTTAGTCATCTTTTTTAGGAGATCATATTTGTCAAGATAGTGCGCATAAAACGTGCTACGATGCACATTGGCTTGACTGGTAATTTCGATTACCGTGATTTCTTGAAATGTTTTTGTCTTTAGTAACTCGAAAAAGCTTTTATGAATTCTTTTTTCAGTTTTAGAAAATCTAGGGTCTGCCGTCGTTAAAACCTTCTTTCTTTTTTATAAAAACAGGGGATTCTTTTGAAAATTCATCACTCCGTTATAAGAATAAATTAGAAGTTTTCTCAAAGGAGTAGTTGGTTGAATTGTCTATTATTCTAAGCTATTATAAAAGAAACGACAAGCGTAGAATAGTAAAAATCACATATTTGTAATATTACCCGAACTTCTATGAATGAGTCGAAAGAAAGTAGTGAGACGTATGCTTCAACTAAAGAATATCAAAAAAAGCTATACCACGAACACATTTACACAAATTGCCTTAAATGATGTCAGTATCAATTTTAGAGAAAGTGAATTTGTGGCGATTTTGGGGCCAAGTGGTTCAGGAAAGACGACTTTGTTAAACATTGTTGGCGGATTAGATACCTACGATTCTGGGGATTTATTGATAAACGGAAAATCAACGAAAAATTTCAAGGATAAGGACTGGGACGCATATCGGAATAACAGTGTCGGCTTTATTTTCCAGAGCTATAATCTGATTAGTCATTTAAGCATTTTAGAAAATGTGGAAATGGGAATGACGTTAAGCGGTGTTTCCTCCTCCGTGAAAAAGGAAAAAGCGATGGATGCCTTGAAACGTGTGGGCTTAGAGGAACATGTACATAAGCGTCCAAATCAGCTTTCAGGTGGGCAAATGCAGCGGGTGGCGATTGCTCGGGCGTTAGCCAATGACCCTGATATTATTCTAGCCGATGAACCGACTGGTGCGCTTGATACAAAAACCAGTGAGCAGATTATGGATTTAATCAAAGAAATCGCTAAGGATAAGCTCGTTATCATGGTGACACATAACCCTGAGCTTGCGGAAAGCTATGCGGATCGGATTGTCAATTTTTTGGACGGGAAAATCATACATGACAGCAATCCAGATGAGGAAGTCAGGACAAGTTCGGATTATTCCTTGAAAAAAACTTCCATGAGTATTTTTACCGCCTTGAATCTTTCAGGGCGGAATATTGCGACGAAGAAGTGGCGGACTGCCTTGACAGCTTTTGCGGCAAGTATTGGAATTATCGGGATTGCCTTGATTTTGAGCCTATCCAATGGTTTTCAAAAGCAGATTGATAATTTTCAGACGGATGCGCTGTCAGAATTTCCGATTATCGTTGCCCCACAAGCGATGACGAATAATGCAGAGGCGGCGAAGGTCATGCAGGAGCGAATGTCTAGTGGGACTCAGAAATTTACCAAGAAAAAGGTCATCAACGTCTATGACCCGACGAATAATAACGTACTTCACCAAAATAAATTGACGACGGATTATGTGAATTATGTTGAAAAGGTCAATCCAGAAGATGCCAGTAGTGTTGGTTTTACACGGATTGTCGGCATGAATCTGCTTCGTAAGGTGGACGGAAACGTGCAGATAGTTAAGGTGGCTACGGGGCTTGTCGGCATGGATAATAACACTTCGCAAATTTCTAGTATGAGTGGCATGAGCTTGTCGAGCTACCCGGCGATGTTAAAGGGTGAAAAAGGAAACTATCTTCAAAAAAATTATGACGTGCTAGACGGTCGTTACCCAGAAAATGCGAACGAGGTCGTGCTAGTGGTCGATGAAAAAAATCAAGTCGATAAAACAACGATGGAAAATTTAGGTTTCTCTGGCAAGACGGGGGAAATGAGTTTTGAACAGGTGCTTGGCATGGAAATGAAACTTGTTCCAAATGATTCTTTTTATGCAGAGCTACCTACTGGAAACTTCCTCCCGAATAACGACTTGAATGCGCTCTATGAGGATGAAAATGACACGACATTAAAGGTGGTGGCGATTGTTCGTCAAAAAGAGGACGTGCAGGTGGGCATTTTAGGAGTTGGGATTGCGTATAGTGACCAGCTAGTAGAGGATATTTTGGCACGAGAACAGGATTCTGCTATCGTGACTGCGCAAAAAAATTCAGACTTCAATGTCATGACGTTAGAAAAAATGGATGTGGCAACTAAGCAACAAACCTTGACTTACCTTGGTGGAGACAGCACGCCAATGATGATTTACGTCTATCCAAAGAATTTTGAAGCCAAGGAAAGAGTGGTCAACTATCTGGACGCCTACAACAAAGGAAAGGCAATAGAAGATAAGGTCATTTATACGGACTTAGCGAAAACTATCACCGACATGACAGGCGGTATTATGGATGCGATTACCTTGGTACTTGTGGCGTTCGCCTCTATCTCACTCGTGGTTTCACTCATTATGGTGGGTATTATCACCTATATTTCAGTGCTCGAACGGACAAAAGAAATTGGGATTCTCCGTGCGCTTGGGGCTCGTAAGAAAGATATTACTCGTGTCTTTAATGCAGAAACCTTTATTATTGGTGCTTTTTCAGGACTTTTAGGGATTGCGATTGCCTATCTTCTAACTATTCCTGCTAATATTCTCATCAAGAATGCGACGGGACTAAGCAATGTGGCGCAATTAAACCCAATTCACGCCCTTCTTCTAGTCACTATCAGTGTTATTTTAACACTGATTGGTGGCATGATTCCCGCACGCATGGCGGCGAAAAAAGACCCTGTAGAAGCATTACGGTCTGAATAATTTTGATGTTTATTGTGCATTAAGCTGGAGCTTTGGCTCTGGCTTTTTTTAATGGTAAATTTCTAATAAATGAAAACAAAACTTTCCGCTAGACCAAAGCGATGAAATTTTGGTTCCAGATGTCTTGATTTTGAGGAAAGAAAATCATGAGGACTTTAAAGGGTGGTTGGGAAAAAAAGATTTAGCTGTGAAAGATAAGAATGATAGCGATAGCACGAAGAACTATACCATTTCAGAAGTGTATAATGCAAATTACAAAAATTCACTATTCTAGTTCTCTTTTTGTTAGTTTTGATGATGCTAGGGGGATTAACGGAATAAAGCAAACGAATTTACGGAAATATTTGAATGAATAAACTACCCTATCTGAAATAAGCATGAGAAAGAAATAAGTCTTTGGTGAAGATAGATAAAATTTCTTTCTCTTTCTCATTTTTGTCCAAGAATCAGCGTATACTAAAGTCGATAGCTTGGTTCTGGAACAAAGTCGGACGAGGAGAAAGTAGTGTTCAATTTCTCTAAACTTCGCAAGAAAGGAATGAGGAGGAATGATGGGATTTTGGTTTGCAGTGACATTGGCGTTGCTCGGTTGGATCATGTTGCCCTTTTCATACAATTCACCAAACGGGATACTCGGCTTTCGTTTGAAGGTCGCCTATACGAATCAAAAGATTTGGAATTACTCACAAGTGCTATTTGCGATTTGGCTGTTTGTTGTTTTCGGCTTATTATCCATTATCTACTGGCTACTTGACTCGATTGGGTACCGTGGGGCAAGTGTCACCATGCTTGAGATTTTAGTTGCAGCTTTATTACTAATCATTTTATTTCTTTTCGCAAATAGTTATTTAAAAGAGCGATTTTCGGCTGAAATTTCTTCGGAAAATCAAGAAAAATCAGTAAAAAAACTGAAGTGAAGCTAAGTACAGAGAAAAAAATGCTTGCGGGAACGATTGCGTTTTTTCACTATTATTGAATGCGGTGACCTACAGTAATTGGCGTAAAAAAATCCCAAGTCATTGGAATGCGGCAAACCAAATTAATGCTTATCACTCGAGAATAGTTCTACTGATTATCCTTTCTTCGTTATTTTATATCGCAATGATTGCCCTGATTTATTTTAGCAATCGGTAGGTGCTTTTGCGGAGTTTTGTGCCAATTTTTGCGCTTCTTCTTTTGGCTGTTTTGACGTCTTTTCCTAAGAGAATGAAAACTAAGGGATAAAAATATAGAGGAGGTAAATAACAATTTTCGCTAACGTTAACGAAAGTGAAAATTTCAACAAACAAGAAGAAATGTGCTTGAAATTAAGAACAATTGTTCTAAAATAGGGTTGTAGGGTACATAAGTGAATAGACGGTAGCCAGAATTATTTAAGGGTGTGGTGCTTATGATTGTTTTAAAACATGATTGGTGCGCAATTTTCACGGCTGAGAAGTTGTTGGAAATTGTAGCTTTTAAGGAAAGAATGGCGACTTATGACTTTGTTAGAAGTTATAGAGTTACTTTGCCTGATGTTCAACTTTGGAGAACTTATTCTTCATCTGGTTGAACTCATGACAAAGTTAGCTGAAAAACAGAAGACAAAAAAATAAGACCGTCCTTACTTTAGCCG
>JAISJD010000043.1 GCA_031261705.1 Lactobacillales bacterium | reverse complement strand
CTGAGATTCTTTGAATTTGTAAGACATCCATACAAAAAGAGGTACATAAAAAGGGAACTTCTTCGTTACGACACCAATTATTACAATAAAAATCAGCTAAAACGGCATCTACTTCTTCTTCAAAATCTGAAACAAATTCCACTTTAACCGGAGAATATTTTTTAATCCAAGCTTTCAATTGTTCTCGTTGGACAACACTTGCTTGTGATAGGACAAAAACTTTTAATTTTATTTGATGCCTGTGCAAAATTTGTTGAATAAACGAAAAATACTGAGCATTTATAAAAAAATTATCTGACAATAAACTGCTAAAATCTACCTGAGAGTTCTTTTTTAATTGCTGAATAAATATTTGGAAATTTTTTTCTTCTTGTGGATAATGTATTTTTACTTCATTCATTAATAGTTGTTGTGAATCTGTATAAAAATCACCTGGAAACTGAACAACGGCTTGATGTAAGTAGTAGACATTTATCACTAAAAACATAACTTCACTAAGAGAAAGAGTAAAGGGGAAAAAATTTTGAACTTCATTCACCCACTCTATTGTAAACTTACATGAGGAATGAGAAATAAAATGAACACCCCATAATGTTTGATTACTTTCTTCTATTGAATAGGTTTTCATGCAACAGTAAAAAAAATATAAACTATCCATTTCTTTTTGGTACTGCTTATCTAAACAAAATACTTCTAAATAAAGCTTGCCAAAATGTTCTTCCATTGACTTTTTGCTGATGGTTGGTGTCTCTTCAATCTCAAAAGTTTCATTATCGGCTATATAATACCCTTGTTGAATCCGCTTAGCCACAATCTCTAAAATTAATTTTTCTTTCAAAATGACTGAATAATCTCGATCCTCTTCCTTAGACAAAACATATTCCATAATCTTTTGCGATTTGAACTTGGGATTAATAGTCATATCTTCTTGTAACAACGACCAATAGAGAACAAAAAAGAAATAACGAATTTGACTTTCCTCTCCGATAATTTTTTTCCCACTACGTAAATTCAACCTTAGTTTATATTTTCGTAAACATTCATCCAATTTTTCTTTTCTATAATAGAATTGTCTGAGCGTCAGATTATGTTCCGATAAAAAAATATCTAGTGACTTAAACGTTCCTAAAAAAATACTGTTTATAAATTGAAACATAATACTTCGTTTAATGAAGAAAGAATAAATGCGATTGTAGCTATATCCTTCTAAACGCTCAAAAACAATACTTTTATCTTCAAATTTCAAGCTCATACAATCTGCAAGCTCTGTATACTGTATCTCATCAAAAAACCGAAAAAGTAATTGATTGTATTTATCTCTTTTCGTATAAATATTTGCGATTAATTCTTCAAAAGTCACACGATTGTCTTTTTTTCGTTCAATATATTCAATCGTGTTTAATAAAATCATGTCTTCATTTTCTATAAAATATTCTTTCATTTCCGTACACTCCCACCCCTACTTACGCACTCCTTTTGTATTCCAAAAAAGAAAACATACACAAACATAAGTAAATCCTATAATGAACATTATAACGGCATGATTTCTCTTGTAGTTAACAATTCATTTATACGAAAATTAAGCTATTTTGTTATTTTTATCCAAAAAACAAATAAAACCAGAGTAAATCGTCCAGTTTTTCTTCATTTATTCCTTTTTTTCTTCAAATATTTATGTAAATTTAGGAAAATTGTTCATTTTTTGATAGTTCTTTTGATAATAAACATCTATTAATAGGGTTTCTTTGCTATTCTACCAATTTTTGCAATAAAAAAGGATATAAATGGAGTTTGCTTCTTATCATAAGACAAAACGTTTCAAGCTGTTCTTAGAAACTGTTCATCAAAGTGAATTTTTTAACAAATAAGTTTGCTCAACTATCTAATTCTACTCATGAAACTAAAAAGACTTCTTAGAATCATTGTTAAACCAACGTTTCCAAGAAGCCAAAATCTATACTTTCTTATACTTTAAAGAAAAAATCCCTCTGTATCAGCTTTTGAGAACGATACAGAGGGATATAAAAGGATAAATAATCTACTTTATTTACGAACTTGGTTCATTACTTCTTCAACAAAGTTATCTTCTTTTTTCTCAATACCTTCGCCTACTTCAAAACGTGTGAATGATACTAGAGTAGCACCAACGCTTTCTAAGAATTTACCAACTGTTTTGCTTCCATCAAGTACGTACACTTGTGCAAGTAAAGTATATTGTTGATCGATTTGAGTGTTGTCAACGATAAATTTATCAATTTGACCAGGAATGATTTTATCCCAGATTTTTTCAGGTTTACCTTGAGCTTTTAAGTCAGCTTCTAGGTCTGCTTTTGTAGCAGCTAAAACTTCTTCAGTAAGTTGTAATTCACTTCCGTAAGTTGGAATACGATGTAAGTTTTTACCAGTACGTTTGCGGTCTTCATTTTCAATTTCAAGACGAGCTTTTAATGCAACAACTTCTTCTTCGATAAAGTTAGGGTCTAAATCTTTGTAAGATAATACTTGAGGTTTCATTGCTGCAATGTGCATAGCAATATCTTTTGCCAATTTTTCATCGCCATTTTCAACGACAGTTACTACGCCGATACGTCCGCCACCATGTTTGTAAGCACCAAATACTTGTGCATCTGTTTTTTCGATTACTGCAAAACGACGGAAAGCGATTTTTTCACCAATCACTTGTGTAGCTTCGATATAAGCGTCTGCAAGAGTTTTTCCATCAGCATTAACTAAAGCTAAAACTTCTTCGTTTGTTGCTGGTTTATTTTCTGCAACTAATTTTGCAGTTTCATTAACAAGGTTAACGAATTGTTCATTTTTCGCAACAAAGTCAGTTTCTGAGTTTACTTCAACAACTGCTGCTGTATTTCCATCTACATAGATACCTGTTAAACCTTCAGCGGCAATACGGTCAGCTTTTTTCGCTGCTTTAGCCATTCCTTTTTCACGTAACAAGTGAATCGCTTTATCCATATCTCCATCAACTTCTACTAACGCATTTTTGGCATCCATCATACCAACGCCTGTAAGGTCGCGTAATTCTTTTACTTGAGCTGCTGCAATTGCCATTTTTTAATCTTCCTCCTTGGAAATGTGTTTTAATACATACAATCAATATTTTACCTGTAAATACGCGGATTGTCTAGTTATTCGTTCACTATTTCTTTGTTTTTAACTGTATTTTTTAGCGTAATTATCAATTAAAAAAGCCTAGCACCAAATGAAAATTGATGTCAGGCAATGATTAATCTCTTGGTAAATACAAATCATCAAATGAAATGACAAAGCGACTGTTTACATCTAACACACGAGCTTTGTCAGAATCAGCATATTCACTGATTTCTAATATTACACTATGTGTTAACACACGTATAATTTTTCCATAAACATTTTCATTAAACGCTTTGGCTTGGGCATAGAATTTATCCCCTTCATTCAGCTCCATAATTGGTGCTTTTTGCAACTCATCAGTAGTCGGCATATGTGCAACCATCGCAATTCCTTCTTTCATACAATTAGGATACTTCCAGTATACACTTGTAAAATGAAAATGCCTTGTGTAATTTTTCTCATTTATCTAATCAGCATCTAATGCTAAGTTGAACAATAAGCACAAAAAGTTTTTAATAGTAGAATTTTATGTAAGAAAAAAACCCTTCACTAAGAAAGGGTTCAAAAGTTCTTATTTAGCTAATGCTTCTTTCGCATTGTCTGCAAGAGTAGCAAATGCAGCTGCATCGTTTACAGCTAAGTCTGCTAACATTTTGCGGTTGATGTCGATTTCAGCTAATTTTAAGCCATGCATTAATTTAGAATAAGATAATCCATTGATGCGTGCTGCTGCGTTGATACGTGCAATCCATAATTTACGGAAATCACGTTTCTTTTGACGACGATCACGGTATGCATAATTATATGAATTATATACTTGTTCTTTTGCTGTTTTATATAGAGTGTGTTTTGAACCGTAGTAACCTTTAGCTAATTTTAACACTCTTTTACGACGTTTACGTGAAACTACTCCACCTTTAACACGTGCCATGTTTGAGTTCCTCCTAATATTTCAATAGTCTAATTTTAAATTTAAGTATTTCCTAAGTTTGCTGCAAAAAATTAACGCATTTGTGATAACATTTGACGGATACGTTTGTAATCGCCTGCTGATACCATACGTGCTTTACGCAATTGACGACGTTGTTTTACAGTTTTACCGTGGAAACGGTGAGATGTAAATGCACGGTAACGTTTTAAACCACCTTTACCAGTACGTTTGAAACGCTTTGCTGAAGCGCGGTGTGTTTTTTGTTTTGGCATGACTAATTTTTCCTCCTTAAATTGTGTTCGGCAAACAAATTACTTGTCTGCTTTAGGCGCAAGTTGTAAGAACATACTGCGTCCATCCATTTTCGCTTTTTGTTCCACTGTCGCAATATCGGCAGTTTCTTCGGCTAAGCGATCAAGAACTTTCTGACCAATCTCTTTATGGGTAATGGCACGTCCTTTGAAACGGATCGAAGCTTTTACTTTGTCACCTTTTTCTAAGAACTTACGCGCATTACGCAACTTTGTATTGAAGTCGTTTTGATCAATCGTTGGACTAAGACGGACTTCTTTCACGTTGATTACTTTTTGGTTTTTCCGAGCTTCACGCTGTTTCTTTTGCTGTTCAAAACGGAATTTCCCGTGATCCATAATTTTGGCAACTGGTGGTTTTGCGTTTGGAGAAACTAATACTAAATCTAAGTTAGATTCTTCCGCGATACGCAAAGCCTCTGTTCTTGTTTTAACGCCTAATTGGTCGCCATTTGCTGCAATCAAACGTAGTTCACGTGCACGAATGCCGTCGTTTACCATCATATCCTTTGCTATGGTCATTCACCTCTTTAAATGTTTTTTAAGTAGAGAAAAGAGCAAGAAAAAACGAGCCTCTGCGCTGAACAGAAACCCGCGAATATACTGAATCTACACAATGTAGATTAAATCCGATTATCTAGCCCAGACACGAATTGTCTCTCAGGCGAGAAGCGGGTGCTTCTGCTTTTATTTTCTCAACTTTTACATCATAACCTGTTCTTCGTTTTATGTCAATGAAAAACTTCCAAATTTACAAGAAAAATGCAAACTGCACATCATCGACAAAATGTCCGTCGATAAAAAATTCATCCTTGAAACGTCCTTCTTCTACAAAACCGTTCCTTTTATAGAAAGAAATGGCTTCTGGATTTGTCGTAAGTACTCGTAAAGACAGCTTTCTTTTTTCATGTACCTTGGCTTGACGTTTCAACCAATCAATCAGCTTTGTTCCTACTCCTTGACTTTGTGCGCTAGGTTTCACCCCGATGCCAAAAAATAAATTAAAGCGATGCGCCGCAATGGGAATGAATTGATAAAAATATACATAGCCTAAGACTTCCTCTTTTTCTACCGCTACTGCGACCGCTTTTCCCTCTATTGCTTTCTTATATTCCTCCGTCGTTTTATAATGGTGGAGTGACGGGGAGTTTTTATTGGTCCAAATGTTATTTTCAATTTCTATTAATTGTGGAAAATCTTTTTCTTCCGCTAAACGAATCTCCATGTTGCTTTCTCCTAACATTTAATAATCTACATTTTAAGTGTAACGATTCTTAAATTTTTTGTTTGAATTTCTATAATTTTTAATAAAAATTTAAGTAATTTGAAAAAAATAAGTGATGAAACATGCCATAGCTCTTAAGTTACGATAAACTATTATTCGTAATGAGACCGATTCTCACTAAAAAAACTTTTCTAAATTTCAAAGGATATTTCTTGACTTTATGGAGCAAACAAGGCTATTTTACAGTGTAATCTAAAATTTACTTTATAATCAAGTCGACTAGCTCGTTCTACGGGAAATTTATTTCTCAATAGCGACTTTCGACAAGTGAACTGGAGGATGAAATGAAAAATCAAAATATCGATATATGGGGCGACTATGTGCGCTTACGAGATTTAATTATAAGCATTGCGATTACAGCAGTGTTGACGATGGGTTGTTATTTTCTTGCACCAAACAATGACACAACCAAGCAGTTATTTTATGGATTAGGTGGAGCAGTTCTTGGCTTTATTATTTCCACGCTAGTGATTTCACCGAAACGGGTAGTCACTGAAGTCTCTGCCTCTGAAGAAAAGGCGGGTGACGAGTGATGGATATTAACGGAATGATTTTATTACAAATGGTTCTCGCCAGTCTTGGTGCAGTGGTTCTTTATACCTTTATCGGATTTATCCCGGGAACAGATGAAACCTCAGTATTAATGCCTGTAACGCTAGCTGTCGTCTTAGCAGGTACCAAGCCTATTGTCGTGTTGGCTTTCTTTATTTCTGCGATTGTCACTTTAAACTTGATGAACGCGATTCCGACCGCTTTAGTGGGTCTCCCCGGTGGTGTCATGAGTACACCAATGATTGAACACGCACTTTTCTTGAAGAGTAAAGGTATGGCAGCAACTTCTATCAAAAAAATGGCGACTGGCTCTATTATCGGAACCATTGTAGCAATTCCTACTAGCTTGCTTTTGGCAAACGCACTTGCCCCCTTTGCTGGTAGCGTGAAAGAGTATGCTCCATTATTGTTTGTCATCGGTGCTATCTTCCTAGCATTAATCGGGAAAAATAAAATTTTAGCACTAATTAGTATTATTCCTTTGGCTTTACTATTCCAAGGGTTACGCTACCTTTATTGGGGCTTACATGTTGTCCCACCTGAAAAAACGGTCACCACTTCCTTTTTCTTAGGAATTACCATTGGCCCACTTATCCTATCACTTTTTGAGTTGTTAAATAAGACGGCTCGTGATAAAATGCCTCGTTATGGAAAAAAAGAATTAACGGTAGATAAAGCAGACGACTCAAATGAAGCCTTGCATCCTTTCAAAACAATTACTAAAAAGGAAGCAGGAACTTCTGTGGTTGTTTCTCTAGTTTCTAACTTGGCGTTCTTTTTAAGTCCTGTTGGGTTAACGATTTTACTGGGAGAAGCAAGTGCAAAAACCGAAAAAGACCCAGTAAAAAAAGCATCTATGGCGATTACTTCCATGAGTGCCTTGACACATGCAACTTATTTATCTGGCATCATTATTCCACTGATTGCGATTGGAATTCCATTAAGTCCTGTGGCGATTGGCCCAGCAAATGCGCTATTTAATGCGCCACCCGTATTTAGCTTAGACCATAACTTGCACAATATTTTAAGTCGTGGGGAATTTGTCGTAGCGATTTTAGTGGGAGCAATTATTGCCAGTGTCATCACTTACTTTATAGCAATGAAGTACGCTACTTACATTACTTCATTTGTTTTACGGAAGATTCCACATGAAGCAATTCTTGGCTTATTTGTTGCATTCATACTATTATTAGCTTATATGGATGCTGGCTTTATTAACATTTTCGGTGTTGCATTGGTAGGAATCACCGCAGGAACATTAAACCGCATGGGTGTAAACTACGGCGTACAATTCATGATTTTATATGCCGCACCTTGGATTGCCACACATCTTGTAAAATAGAACTTATACTTTTTCCGAAGGTCACTTGACTTTCGGAAACTTACATACTAAAGAATTGGAGAAAACTAATGACAGTAGGAATTGGTACAGCAACAGGAAAGATTATTTTGATTGGAGAACATTCCGTGGTATTTGGTGAACCAGCAATTGCTTTTCCATTTCCACCTGCGAAAATTCAAGCAATAGTGACGGAAGCACAAGATACTATGCGGATTAAAAGCTCTTATTTTGAAGGAAAATTAGAAGATGCACCGAGTGAATTAGCGAACCTTAAAGCAATCATTCCACATGCGTTAAAAATTCTAAGTGAGCCAGATGCCAAACTTCTTATTGATATTACCAGTACCATTCCTGCTGAGCGTGGCATGGGTTCTAGTGCTGCAGTTGCCGTTGCAGTTACTCGTGCACTTTTTGATTTTTATGGATTAACTATTAATTCTGATATGCTTTTTGACTTGGTACAGGAGGCAGAGATTATCTCGCATGGAAACCCAAGTGGCATTGATGCCTCAGCGACAAGTGGCGCACACCCCATTTATTTTATCAAAAATCACCCGATTACTACCTTTGAAATGAACTTAGATGGTTACTTGGTCGTTGCTGATACGGGTATCAAGGGACAAACTAGAGAAGCCGTAATGGACGTTGCTACCTATGTTAAAGAGCATGATGAAGAGGGACAAAATAAAATCACCGCTCTAGGTTTACTAGCTACTGAAGCAAAATTAGCCATACGAGAGAATCAACTAGAAGCATTAGGAACGATTTTAAATGACGCACAGACCTTTCTTGCTGAGCTAGGAGTTTCTAATGAAACGCTTGATACCTTGATTGACACCGCTCTTTCTGCCGGAGCACTCGGAGCAAAGCTTTCTGGCGGAGGACGTGGAGGAATCATGATTGCGTTAGCTGAAAATCTTGTAACTGCACAAAAAATTGAACAAGCTTTACAAAAAGCTGGTGCCAAACAAACTTGGAACTTCAATCTAGGAGTGGAATAAATTCTCATGAAAAAAACTGGAAAAGCGCGTGCTTATACAAATATTGCGTTAATAAAATATTGGGGGAAAAAAGATAAAGAACTGATTCTACCAATGAATAGTAGTCTTTCTTTGACCCTCGACGCTTTCTATACGGAAACAAAAATAACCTTTGATGAAAGCTTTACACAAGATACTTTTTACTTAAATGGAGAACTGCAAGAGAAAAAAGGAACCCAAAAAATTTCTTCTTTCTTAAAGATTGTCTTTGAAAAATATGATTTACCACATTTGTTCGCTAAGGTTGAAAGTCACAATTTTGTGCCTACTGCGGCTGGCTTAGCTTCTTCTGCTTCTGGATTTGCTGCTCTAGCCGGGGCAGTCAATCAAGCACTAGATTTACAGCTCTCAGATAGCGACTTATCAAAATTAGCTCGACGGGGTTCGGGTTCAGCAAGTCGCAGCATTTATGGTGGCTTTGCTGAATGGAAAAAAGGAACCGATGATGATACCTCCTATGCCGTGCAAATTCCCTCTAAACCTTGGGATATTGGCATGCTTTTTGTGGTGTTAAACAAAAAAACGAAAAAAATCTCTAGTCGTGTGGGGATGGAGCAGACGGTCAATACCTCTCCTTTTTATCCAGCATGGGTGACTAGTGCAGAGCAGGATATTGTGGATATGAAGCAAGCAATTGCAAAACAAGATTTTAAACGATTGGGTGAGCTTGCAGAGTTTAGTGCGATGAAAATGCACGCAACCGTCCACAGCTCTTTTCCGCCATTTACTTATTGGGAGCCGGAAAGTTTGGTTGCTCAGCAGATTGTCCGTGATTTACGTGAGGAAGGCATTCCAGTTTATTTCACTATGGATGCTGGACCAAATGTAAAAATTCTGGCTGAAACAAAAAATTTCCCGAAAATCAAAGAGCGACTTTATGAATATTTTGATAAAGAAGCAATTATTGAAGCCTTTCCCGGTATGGGATTGACCTATCTTGAAGAATGAAAGAAGGAGAAAACGTGATTGAAGTATCCGTTCCCGGAAAATTATTTATAGCAGGCGAATATGCGGTAGTCGAAGCGGGGTATCCGGCAGTAGTTATTGCAGTAGACCAATTTATTACCGTCAGCCTCTCTAAAACTGAAAAAGTCGGCAGTATTCAAAGTTCACAATACGGCGATTTACCAATCAAGTGGGTACGTAGAAATGGAGAGCTTGTTCTCGACAAACGGGAAAACCCTTTTCACTACATTCTAGCAGCTATCCGTATCACAGAAAATTATGCGAAGGAAATCGGGCGAGAGCTTGGCTTTTTTGACTTAGTAATTTCTAGCGAGCTAGATAATTCTAAAGGGAGAAAATACGGACTAGGCTCATCTGGTGCGGTGACAGTGGCAACCGTTCGTGCCTTAGCTCAATTTTACGAACTTGAAGCAACTGATGAAATAATTTACAAATTATCCGCATTGGCTCATTTAGCGGTTCAAGGAAATGGGTCCACAGGGGATATTGCCGCTAGTGTCTATACTGGTTGGATAGCCTTTTCCACTTTTGATAAGGAATGGGTCGAAAAACGCTTAGAAACAGAAAGTTTAGGTGAATTGATTCATCAACCGTGGCCAAAGCTACGAATTGAGCGTCTCCCCGTTCCCAAAAAGCTACGTCTATTAATCGGCTGGACGGGTACTCCTGCCTCCACTGCAAACCTTGTAGACAAAGTACAGCAAGCAAGCGAAACAGAAAAAGACTACTATCAACAGTTTCTTGATGAAAGTAAAAAGATTGTTGAAAAGCTCATTACTGGCTTCAAGGAAAAAAATATCACTATCATTCAACAACAAATTACTGAAAATCGAAAACTCCTCAAGCAATTGGGTAAACATTTCGGTGTAAATATTGAAACAAAAAAACTTGAACGCATGATAGAACTTGCCAAAGCACATCATGGAGCAGCAAAGTCCTCTGGTGCTGGCGGTGGTGATTGCGGGGTCGTGTTTTTTAAAGAAAAAGACGGAATCATTCCCCTTGTCAACGACTGGGAAAAAGAAGGGATTACCCCACTGCCACTACATGTTTATGAGAAGGGAGAAAATGTATGAACCGAAAAGATGAACATGTTTCATTAACCAAAGCGTTTCATGGAAAACATCAAAATTCCTTTGATGACGTTCGTTTTGTTCATCATTCCTTACCAAATATGGACGTGAGGGAGGCAGATATTTCCACAAAAGTGGCAGGCTTTTCTTTTAAGCAACCCTTTTTTATCAATGCAATGACGGGTGGCTCGGGAAAAACAGGAGAAATCAATCGCAAGCTCGGTGAAGTGGCAAAAGAAACTGGACTACTCATTGCAACTGGCTCGGTCAGCTCGGCAATTCGAGATTCTTCGCTTGCCTCTAGCTTTACTTCTATCCGTGAATCTAATCCAGACGGAATTATCTTTGCCAATATCGGTGCTGGAAACACGGTAGAACATGCAAAAAAAGCGGTAGAACTTTTTCAAGCAAATGGTTTACAAATTCATCTGAACGCTCCGCAAGAATTAATTATGCCAGAAGGTGACCGTGAATTTTCAAATTGGAAAGAAAATATTGCACAAATCGTTCAAACGCTCAAGGTGCCTGTGGTCGTTAAAGAAGTTGGTTTTGGCATGAGTCGAGAAACCATGAAAGAACTCGAGGCGCTAGGCGTCAAAATCATTGACGTATCAGGTGCTGGAGGAACAAATTTTGCACAAATTGAAAATGCACGAAGAAAAAAACGCGAGCTAGACTTCTTGGAAAATTGGGGACAATCGACGGTGCTTTCTCTTTTAGAAGCAGAGGAATTTCGTACAACAGGAACGGTACTCGCTTCTGGTGGGATTCGTACCGCCTTAGACGTGGTCAAAGCCTTGGCACTTGGCGCTACTTCTGTCGGCGTTTCAGCAACCTTTCTTACGTATCTACTAGACAATGGAGTGGATACCACGATTGATTTTATTCATCAGTGGGAAAAAGAAATTCAGTTGATTTTCACCATGCTCGGCGCCAAAACTATCGAAGAATTACAGCGAACAGCGTTATTATTTTCAGGTGATACAAGAAATTGGGCAGTCGATAGAGGAATACCTATCAAAAAAATCTCACAACGATAAAAAACTTCTACTCTACATTCTTATTTAATGGTGATAAACTAGAATTATCTCATTAGAAGAGGAGGAGTTTTTTTATGGCTTTTTTTCAAATTAATTACTATTCAAATACCTTACAAATGGAACAAGTAATGAACGTGATTTTACCAGAACGTAACGAGAATCACCCTGAATGGACAGCTGAGGGGTTGCAAGATATTCCCGTGCTTTATCTACTTCATGGAATGGGTGGCAACCACTCTGCTTGGGAACGTAGAACTTCGATTGAACGACTGGTACGTAATACGAAACTCGCAATCATCATGCCAAATACCGATTTAGCATGGTATACAAACACAACCTATGGACTAAATTATTTCGACCATTTAGCAAAAGAATTACCCGAAACCGTCCATGCTTTCTTCCCGCAGATTTCTACCAAACGTGAAAAAACATTTACAGCTGGACTATCCATGGGTGGCTATGGTGCTTGGAAATTAGCGCTTGGCACAAATACTTTCGGTGCGGCGGCATCCCTTTCAGGAGCACTCTACCTTTCAGATATGGCAAATGAGCTTACGGAAATGGGAAATCAACCGTATTGGCAAGGTGTCCTTGGGGATTTATCTAAAGTACATGGCTCCGAAAACGACTTAATCGCACTTGCCGAAAATAAAGTCAAAAATAACGAAGAATTACCGAAACTTTTTGCTTGGTGTGGTGAACAAGACTTCCTTTTCCAAGCCAATGAAATTGCAACAAGTAAGGTTAAAGAGTTAGGCTATGACGTTACCTACGAAAAAAATGCCGGTACACATGAATGGTATTATTGGGATAAATACATTGAACATGTCTTAGAATGGCTACCAATTGACTACCAAAAAGAAGAACGACTTTCTTAATTAAATAACTACGGCTGCCTGTTCATGAGAATGGGTAGTTTTTGCTTGCTACTACAAAGTTTTCTCCATATAGTAATCCTCTAATAAAAATTCTTCCCCAAGTACACTGTCTACCTGCTCAACTATTTCAAAACCCAAATGTTGATAAACAGCTATGGCTTTCTCATTGTAACGATTGACATGTAAATGAAATTTCTCTTTTTTAGCAACTCTAGCAATTTCTTCCAACCAGTCAAAAAGTTCCCTTGAAAGTCCTTTTCCTCGCTGACTAGCTAGTAAATAGAGCTTGCTAATAAATAACTTATCCTCTTGCACTTCATAAGCAACATAGCCGATAGATTTTCCTTGTAACTGAACAAGAAAGTAGGCTACTCCTTGCTCAATTTCCTGTTTTATTCCCTCTACTGATTGATAATGTTTTAACATGTAGTCCACTTGTTCTTTTCCAATGATTGACGTAAATACCTCAGGCCAAATTATTTTCACAAGCTGAAATAACTCATTGATTTCTTTTTCAGTTTTTATTTTTTTCAAAGTAACTGTCATTTTAAGTGCTCCTTTTAGTTGGCTTATCTAAAATTCTCATGATACTATCATAGCATAGAAAGCATTTTCAGATGCCTATTAAACGGAGAGAAATAGATGAACACTGCCTATGAACTACTTACCAAGTATATCGCTGGTTAAACTCTCTGATGACGGGAAAATTGCTGAACTTAAGGAATATCAGATGGAAAAGGTGAGGGTTTGTCCTTATTGGTAAGGATTTTAATTTATGTATTAAAAGTAACAATGAGGCTGGGACAAAACTAGCTTCTCAATAAGAAATAGGGTGTGGATAACTTCCGATGAAACTTGGAAAATGTTATCCACACCCTATTTCTGTTAATTAACGACAAAAAGAACGCGAAC
>JAISJD010000036.1 GCA_031261705.1 Lactobacillales bacterium | reverse complement strand
TTCATGGCTTTGATTTCTTCGACAGTCATTCCTGTCTCTTTAGAAGGTGTTAATTCTGCTTTCCATTTGTAGATAGTTGCTTCGGCGATACCATATTCACGTGCTAAATCTGTTACTTTATGACCTGAGCGATACAGCTCAAGGATCCTTTCTTTTTGTTCTTTTGGATAACGATTCATTTGGATACATCCCATTATAAATTCCTCTGAGAAAATGTGTCCACTAAATCATCCTAGCACCAAAATTATGCTAAACCAACCAATGAAATAAGAATTGAAAAGACAATTACTCCGATTAAAAGGGTGGTTGTTTTTACCTTTTTGCCAAGTAACCAATAACAAATTAAGAAGAAACAGGCTGGAAAAAAGCCGAGCATAATTTCATTCACATAATCCTGTAAGGGAGTTGCAATCTTGCCACCTCCGACCTTCATTGTTAGCTCAAAAACAACGTTTGAGGCAGTCATTCCCCCAATTACCATTAAACCCAAGATAGAGGCTAATTCTGTAACCTTTTCAATTACACCACTATTTTCAACATCATTAAAGAATTTAGTTCCAATTTTAAACCCCTTATCCAAACAAATATAACGCAAAATGAAATGAGGTACGTTAATAATCAAAAGGAAAACAAGTGGTCCAAAATAATTTCCCTGCTTAGATAGCGAAATTGCTACCCTAGTCGCAATAATCTTTAGAGTTCCCCAAAAGAATGAATCTCCTATACCAGCCATAGGTCCCATTAAACTTGACTTCACAGCATTAATACTAGCTGAATTAAAATCATCATTCTTAGAATTTTCTTCTTCCATTGCACCACTTATCCCCAGTAGTAGGGTAGAAATATGTGGTGTTACAGACATAAACTCCAAATGTCTTTCAAGCGCCATCTTGCGTTCTTCAGGCGTATTATAAAGTCTACGAATGATTGGCGCCATAGCATAGGCATAGGCTAAGTTTTGCATCCGTTCATAATTCCATGAAACATCCAGAGTCAATGAACGAAAGAAAACTGACCAAAAATCTTTTCTAGTAATTTTTGAATTTGGTAAGGTAATTTCCTTAGAATTCGTTGTCATCTGCGTAAACCTCCTCTGGCTTATCATTTCTGAAATTTAGGAATAATAGAATGACTACAATTCCAAACAATGCAACCCCCACAACCGAAACATTTAAATAAGCTACTAGTAAAAAACCGAATAACAAGAATGGAATAGTTTTCTTAGTCAACATCATACGTGCCAACATCGCAAACCCAATAGCTGGAATGATACCTGCTGCAATATCAAGACCATGAGAGACAAATTCTGGGACAAAGGATAAAACCTTTTCAATAAATGGAACCCCAAGATAAAAGCCCAGTGCCACGACTAATGATAAGAGAATTTTATTACCGATACCTGCAATAATCTGTATTTTTTCTACTCCTTTAATATTCCCTTTCGCTGCTTCCTTATCTGCTAGATGGCTTGCACCTGTTAATAGAAAAGTCATTTGTAAATTATCAATTAATAAAACCAAAGTAGCTATCGGAACAGCTAAAACTACCGCGCTAGAAAGTCCTTTACCGCTCATAATGACATAAGAAGCTGCGATAATTGTTCCAGAAACAAAATCTGGTGGGTTACTCGCACCAATAGGAAACGCTCCCATAAATACCAATTCCAAGGTTGCCCCTAATTTAATTCCAGTTTCTAAATCTCCAAGTACCAAACCAACTAATGGCGCAACAACAATTGGACGATTCCACATTGTTGAACCAAACCAGCAATGCATATAAGCAAAAAATGCAACTAAAAACATTAATATTACTCTTATAAATGTGACTTCCATTTCATCAGCTCCCTTTATTTTTTAAGGCAAAAGCTTCACAATATTTACTTCTTGGTCATCTGGAACTAATTGCACAGTTAATTTTACCCCCTCGCTAATTAATTCTTTAATCATTGCAACATCCTTTTCTGATAAATGAACTGCCTTTGACACCTGTTTTCTATCTTCACCATTCTTCATTCCCCCCAAATTAATTTCTTTGATCGTGGGAACTAACTTAACCAAACGATAAACATCTTCTACAGACTCAGATAAAATAAATAACTTGTACTTATCTGTAACCCCAGAATTCAATGCTTTGGCAGAATCTTCAATACTTTTCATTACTAGCTTCACACCTGACGGTTTCGCCATTTTCATAGCGCTCATTTTTATAGCGTCTGTCAGTAAGTCATCACTTGCAATCAAAATACAGTCAGCATCTAAAAACTTTGTCCAAGTAAAACCGACCTGACCATGAATTAATCTATGGTCTACACGAACTAATTTAATCATCTTCTCACCTCTCTTTCTTTACTTTGTTCATGAACTCTGCCACATACTTTGCACATATATCTCCAGTATCCTTACGAGTGTCCTTGAAATAACTACCGACTATCGCTCCATCACATATCGCTAACTGTTCCTTTACATTACTCTCTGTCACCCCAGCAGCCACTATCAATGGAAAATCCGGTAATTCTTTTCTAAACAATTCAATCTTCTTCATTGAAGTTTCTTGCCCAGTCGCATTTTCAGTAACCGCAATAGCATCACAACGACTTGTTGCAATTTTTAAATCTTCTTCGACAGTTTTTTCAGAAAGAACTGGTTGATACTTAAAACGAACTCCTCCAATCAGCTTGGCCTTACTTTTTATACGATTTAAATCTAAAAATTCCTGTAGAGAGGACTCATCTCGTGGTTTCACATGACCAACAACAGAATCAATTTGTAAAAATTGTAAATCATATTTGTTAGCTAGATGGTAGCCAAGCGCATCAAGGTTCAAAACATTTACCCCGATTGGAATAGATAAATTTAAACTCTTAATATAACGAATTGCCTCCTCTAGTTGATAATAATTTCCATAATAATTTTCCATTAAAATCCCATCTATACCATTATCGATATAGATTTGAATTTCTTTTTTTGCTCGCTCTTGAATTTCTTCTTCTGTTTCTCCTTTTAAATGAATGACTCCAATAATTGGTTTTTGGACGTTAAATAATGATAAAAAATCTTCTTTTTTATTCATTTATTTTCCCTCTCCTCTCGTTTCGAGTACAATTAAACAAGAATTCTTCCTTAAAATTCTTCATCCTCCAGCTCTACTGCTTTAATACGCATAATGCCAAGCCGAGCACTTTGCAACATTTCTTCGATAATAGGGTCAGTTAGTCTTGCAGCTTGGGATAATACTACCTCTAGTGCAAGATTTAAGTTTACTCCTGAAAACAGAACAACATTATCATACTCTGCAATTTCTATCAGAGAGTTCACCACACTAGCACCAAATAAATCCCCAAGTATTACATATTCATTTTCAATATTTTTTTTAATCTCTGAATCTAACTTCTTTGCAAAATCTGTTGAACTTTCTCCTGGATATAAACTGTAGGTCTGAATATCTTCTGCCATATTTCCTACGATCATTTGTAACGAGTGTTTTAATCCTTTAGAAAAATCACCGTGCGTCGCAATATAAATCTTTCTCAAATTTATCTCTCCTCATCATTTATTATATGAGCGAATCGCTACCTTGTAATACTCACTACGGACATATTGTTCATTGAAATATAAAATCTGATTATTGCTATCAAGTACCGTTTGATTTATTTTCACTAAAGGTTCACCTTCAAGCACACCAAGTTCCTCAGCAATTTTGCTATCAGCCAATGCAATCTCGATGATATTATCAAAATATGCTGCAATTAGACCTTTATATTTGCGTAGTGTTTCTAACAATGAATCATCCTTAAGTTCAAAATCAAACTCATTCCTGAAATAATCTATTTCAAAAATTGCTGGTTTATCTTCTAATAATCTCAACCGCTCTATTGAAAATACTTTCTCTTCCTCCTCGACACCTAGCGCTCGAAGAATATCTTTTTTCACTTTTCTTCTCTCCATGGAAATAATCTTAGTGCTAGGTTTCTTCTGCATTTGTAATCCAGATTCCGTAAAGCTTCCACCAGCAGTCATGCTTTCCACATAAACCGGCATTGCTACAAAGGTTCCTTTTCCATGACGCTTAACCAATATATTTTCGTCAACCAGCTGCTTAATTGCACTTCTCACAGTGACTCTACTTACCCCATATAAATTTCTCAGCTGCTCCTCAGAAGGTATTTTATCTCCAACTTCATATTTTCCTATTTTAATTTCATTTAATAAGGATTCGTATAACTGTTTATATAATGGTTCTGTGGTTTCGGGTATTAAAGCATTCATACCAATCCGCCTCCTCTTGATTATTCATAGACAAGCCTCGACTTGTATTAACACGTATCATTACGATTAGATTATAAAGCGCTTTCATTCGGTTGTCAACATAAACTAAATAATTTCTGTCGAAAAGTCGAAAACTAATAAATACGTCTGATATTTGTTTGAAACTACAAAAGAATACGTGAGCTTCAACATCCTGCTGATAAATGTTTTCTTTCCATTATTGAAGTGAGAATCTCCCCCTCGCAAGACTATCGAGTAATAAACGAAAAATTTTCCAACATTTTGACAATTTTAAGAGGAATTAGGTAGTTCTTCCCCAATTCCTCTTGATAATATTATTTCTATCCGTTCTTTATTTAATCAAAATGTTTATCGATGACTACCCCACCGTGAAATTCTAGTTCGTAAACTATTTCTCCATTATAATAGATTTTCTCATGACCTTTAAACCATTCAAAAACGCCTGCTACTTCCATAATATAAGTATAATCTCCTTCTGAAAATAACGGTTGCCCTCGATAAGGATATTCTTTAAACGGTTTTGTTAATGCTTTCTTCAAAAAAGAACTTGAAAAGTGGTCATTTAATACCCGACCAGTATAATTCATCGCCCAAACTGGATTTTCCTTATCCCAAATGGCTTCTTCCCCTGAAAATAAATGAGTTCCTAAATAGCTATCAATATAGAGTAAATCTCCCTCAGCATATTGATAGTCATAAGATGACGGACGACTACTCCTCATCTGCCCGCTACTTGTGGCGTAAGTGTTTTTCTTTGCTCGTAATAAAAAATCAATATAAGTATCAGTCATAAAAACGGTTTCCTCCTCTTTTAAAGTGAAGTATATCTATTGTGAAAACTTTCGTCAAGCGAACACTAAATAGTTTCTCGCATAATTTTTGAAGCGCAAAAATTATGCGAGAAACTATCATTCGCTTTTCTATTAAATCTATTTATCTTTTACTCTCATCAATCGGATACCATTGAGTGTTACTATAATAGTTGCACCCATATCAGCAACTATTGCAATCCAAAGTGTTAACCACCCTGGAATGACAAGTAACAACGCCAGTACCTTAATCCCGATAGCAAAGGAAATATTTTGTTTGATAATCGCTAACGTTTTCCGACTAAGCTTGACAAGAAACGGTAACTTGGTTAAATCATCACCCATCAAAGCAATATCAGCAGTTTCAAGTGCGGTATCCGTGCCAGCGCCACCCATTGCGATACCGACATTAGAAGTTGCCAGTGCTGGAGCATCATTCACACCATCGCCAATCATTGCAACTTTTCCATACTTCGCTTGTAATTCCTTGATACTATCTAGCTTATCTTGAGGCATTAGTTCACCTCTTACTTCAGAAACGCCGACCTGCTTTCCAATATATTCAGCAGTTTCCTTATTATCACCAGTCAGCATAATTGTATGTTGAATGCCAATATTTTTCAGCTTTTCAATGACTTCATGGCTTGAAGAACGGACTTCATCTGCGACTGCAACCACAGCTAAAAGTTTATCTTTTGTTCCAAATAGAATGGCTGTCTTTCCTTGCTTTTGGAATACCTTGTATTTTTCGGATAACGTTGACTCAGTTTCTAAGCTCTTTTCTGAAAAAAGTTTTGGACTTCCAATGAAATAGGTTACACCGTTAATTGTCCCTTGAATCCCTTTTCCAGTAATAGATTGAAAATCTTCAATGGAAAGAGTTGAACTATCTATTTGATGCTTGTTTGCTTCCTCAAGAATCGAAGTGGCTAGCGGGTGTTGAGAGTAAGATTCTAAAGCAGCTAATAGGTTGAACAGGCTTTCCTTATCCTCTACCTCATCTGCCACAAGGTAATCCGTCATTACAGGTTTTCCTTTTGTTAAGGTTCCCGTCTTATCAAAGGCAATGGCTTGAATATTTCCAACTTCTTCAAGATAGATACCACCCTTGACTAATAAGCCATTTTTTGCAGCATTCCCGATAGCAGAAACAATTGAAATCGGTGTAGAAATGACCAATGCACATGGACAACCCACGACTAAGATAGAAAGCCCCTGATAAATCCATTTATTCCATTCACCACCAAAAAATAGTGGAGGAACAACAATCACTAATGCTGCAATTGCCATGATAATTGGTGTATAGTACTTTGCAAAGGTTTCAACGAATGCTTGAGCAGGCGCACGCTCTCCTTGTGCTTCTTCGACCAGTTGGATAATTTTCGCAATCGTCGTATCTTCTACACGCTTTGTGACTTCTACCTCAAGAATCCCCTCTTCGTTCAAGGTACTAGCAAATACTGTATCATTGAATGTCTTTTCTACGGGAACCGATTCCCCAGTAATTGCCGCTTGATTAACAGAAGAAGAGCCTTTAACTACCACACCGTCCATAGCAATTTTTTGTCCGGGTTTGATAAGCATAATGTCCCCAACTCGTATCTCATCGACAGGTAAGACTTTTTCTATTCCGCTACGTCTAATAAGTGCTTCTTTAGGCGCAACATTCATTAGCGTTTGAATTGACTGACGAGCTTTATCCATTGAAAATTGTTCCAACATTTCACTTATCGCGAAGAGGATGACGACCACTGCCCCCTCGGACCACTCTCCAATGAGTGCAGCTCCGATAATCGCAATCGTCATGAGTGTTTCCATAGTAAAATCAAGTTTTACCAAGTCTTTAATTCCCTCAATAAAGAGTTGATAGCCACCAATAACAATCGCTACTAAAAATAAACCGACCGTAAGTGGACTTTTTTCACCAATGAATGTTTGTGAAGCAAATGCCGCTAGGATAAAGCCAGCCGAAACAAACAAATACCAATTGTCTTTTAAAATTTCTAAATTATTCCGATTGTCGTTCTTTTTTTCGCTACCTTCAAGTGAGATTTTCAAGTTTTCAAAGGCACCAGCTTGTTCGATTTCTTCTATGGTCGCTGAACCGGTAATAGAAATTTTTGAAGCACCAAAATTCACCTTCGCGTCAACTACTTCTGGAATATTAACGACATTTTTCTCAAATTTCGCTGCACAATTACTACAGGATAAACCGTCAATTTTGTAAGTGGATGTTTTCTTCAACGATTCCATTTCCAATTTCCCCCTTATTCAAAATAAGTACATCTGTGACTAAGTGTCTGATTAATGGATTTTCGAGTTTGTAATAAACCATTTTCCCAACTTTTTCGTGTGTTAGTATCCCTAGTTTCCCTAACGCACGCAAATGGTGAGAGGTTGCTGCTACCGTCGCCCCTATGATGATAGACAAATCACAAACACACAAAGTTTCTTGAACCGCTAACGCATAAAGTATCTTTACCCGTCGTTCATCAGATAATACTTTAAATAGCTGACTTGTCGCTAACGTATCACGCACTAGCAAATCATTTTGCACCTGTTGCACCTTTTGAGCATCAAAACATTTTATTTCGCATACTTCTTCGTTCAAATCATATTCCTCCTATCTAAAAAAACATTATATCATTCAAGTGAATACTTGATTGTTTACACCTTCATTATACACGGAACGAAAAGAACACTCAAGCGAATGCTTGAATGTTCTTTTGAGAATTTTTTTCAATTAGAAGAAAAATTTACAAAGTTTTAAAAACCTGCTCATCGTCCTCGTCTTTAACTAATTTTTTAATTTTATTATATATTATACACCCGAACATAAAAAAGAAGAACCGCCGAACCGATTCTCCTGCAATTTATTAAAGTCCATGCCAACCTTAATCCAATTCTTCCAAGTGATAAGCACTAGGGGAAGGCTGCTTAAATCCACCCTCAAGAATCTCAATATTTGTGAGAACCTCTTCATCACTAACCAATTTTGGAGCCCCATTCACAAGTGTATCGTAAACTGCATCATAAACTCGTCCGTAATCTCCAATAGGTGTCTTAATTTGTTTTTCAATCCAATCCCCATTAGTATTTTGATACTTCACTTTTCCATAATACATTGGAGAATCTTCACCAAAATTTGGTGCGTCAGGCATGATTCCTGCTTTTAAATCATTTTCTTGTTGGTCTGGCCCGTATTTAATAAAACTGCCTTTTGTTCCATGCAAGATAAATTGTGGATACTCCTTTGCTACTAAATGCGATGTTTTCACCTTTGCTTTTAGCTTTCCATAAAATAGGCTGACATCAAAATAGTCATCTACCGAATCGGCATTGCGAATGGACCGAATATCATAGCTTACGGTTTTAGGACGTCCAAAAAGAGCAAGAATCCGGTCGATTGTATGCACGCCCAATCCATAAAATGAACCGTCTACCTGTGTCCCAATATGCTCTGTGTTATCCTTACGATAATAGTCAAAATGCGATTCTAATTCAATGGGTTCCCCAAGAAAACCTTGTTCTAATACCTGTTTCACCGCTAAAAAATCACCATCAAAGCGACGATTTTGATAAGGCATAACCATTACTCCATGCGTTTTACCTAGTTTAAGAAGTTCCTTTGCTTCCCCTAAAGTAGAGCAAAACGGTTTTTCTACTAAAACATTTTTACCTGCTTCAATCGCTAGTTTCGCAAACTCATAATGTGTTGAAGCCGGTGTACAAATACTTACAAGTTGGATTTCTTCATCATTCAATAATTCGTCTAATGTGCGAACGAAATTCACCCCTTTTTCTTTGTAAGGTTGTTCCAACTCCACTTTTTCATGACGGCTCATAATCGTTTTTACCTTGATATTTTCACGCAAATTAATATAAGGTAAATGATACCGATTCGTACTCTTTCCAAAGCCGATAAACCCCATAGTTAAGCCCATAATTTTTCTCCTTTAGCGTTTTCTTTCATTATACCTCATTGAAAATAAATGTTAAGACAAAAAGGGCACTTCACCTAGGCAAAGCACTCTAATCATTATTTAACTTCTTCTTTTTGTATCCAGAATAAGAACCCGCCAAATAGGAACAAAACAACCAAAGCTCCCATACCGTATTGCGATTTCCCAGTTAATTGACCGACAAAACCAACAATTAGTGGGCCCATTATCGCAGAAAACTTCCCAAAAATATTATAAAAACCAAAAAATTCATTTGCATTTTCTTTTGGTACCATTTGTGCAAAATAAGAGCGACTGAGTGCTTGAATCCCACCTTGGCTCATTCCCACAAGTACGGCCAAAATCCAGAACTGTGTAATCGTTTGAATGAAAATCGCAAACAGTGAGATAAACGCATAAGTTAGAATAGCCACCAAAATCATCCTTTTGGTACCAAATTTCGTTGCCAGTTTCCCATAAAGAATGGTAAACGGAAACGCAATGAAATTTATTAATAAGAGCATAATAATCAATTTGTTTGTGTCAATTCCAAAATCTACACCAATCGAGGAAGCCATGGTGAATATCGTATCTACTCCGTCAATATAAAAGAAGTAAGCCACCAAGAAAAACACAATATTTTTATACTTCCGAATTTCTTTAATCGTGTGAGCAATACGAAGAAAACTTTCTTTTACGGGACTCTTGACGTGTTCGACACTATAAACTTGCTTCACATTTTTGAAGAAAGGAATACTAAAGAGGAACCACCAAAGCGCAGTCAGTACGAAAGAAATTTTTGTCACTGTAGATGTATCAAGCTTTCCAAAGCCATTAGTGACTTGTAAAATCATCACGAGGATAAACAAGAACGAGCTGCCAAAGTAGCCTAGTCCATACCCTGCCGCAGACACATCATCCATGCGTTCATCTTCCGTCACATCTACTAAAAATCCATCATAGAAAACATTAGCTCCTTGAAAACTCACATAGCTAAGCATGAAAATGATTAACAAAGCAACCCAACTTTTATTCGGAACAAGTGCTAAAGAAAGTGTTAATAAGATTCCAGCAAAGGCAAAGAAATCGAAAAACTTCTTTTTATAGCCTTGATAATCTCCCAAGGTGCCAAGAATCGGTGCTGTTAGAGAAATGATAATTGACGCAAACGAACTTGCATACCCCCAATAAGCAGTGGAGTCTGCCCCACTAATTCCTGCTGAACCTGCCACGTATTTAAAATATATCGGCAAGATAGCCGTTACGACAACCAGAGAATAGGCAGAGTTTGCCCAGTCATAAAATATCCAACTTTTTTCTTTAAGATTGTACTTACTCAATAATTTCACTAGGCGCTTCTCCTTGCTCTATGTTGAAAATTTCTTTGATACTCTTTCCAGCAGTGTGCTTTGGAAAAGTCTTTAGACCCAATATTTCAGCAAAAGTTGGTGCTTCATCTATTAAATCAGCTTTTTCAATCGCTTTTCCTTTAGCAATTTCAGGTCCTTTAAACATTACCGTTGTACTATAATTTTGTTTAAATGGAGAATATCCATGCACCGCCATGTAACGTTCTGGTTGGCCAATATCGTTAGGATTGACTTTTTCAACAATTTTTCCGATTGCTTCGTCAATGAAATAATACCCACGTTTTGCTTCAATCATGAAAGTTGCGTTAGGTGCAGCTCCTCGTTCTGTTGCTTCTTTTGTAGAGTAAATTCGTGAAATTCCTTCGATTTTTTCAAGTTCTTGGCGTATTTCTTGCGGTTCAACATCTGAGGTTTTATCGACATAAATATAAGTCGAACCATCCGCACTCTTGGCATAAACATCAAAGTTTCTTCTTACTGTTCCGTCAGCTCTAGGCGTTAACCAGCCTTTTTTCGCAAATAGAGCATTCAAGCGAATCATGTGGTGCACATCAATTTGATAATGATCCCCCAAAATAACAAAGCTAGTTTCTTCATAGGTTCCTGCAATTTTAGTTGCTTCAATAATATTTGCCACACGCGCATCTTGACGAACAAGAGCCGCTTTGGCTTCTTCACTTAGCACCCCATGTGCATGACGCATAGAATCCATATCCACCAAATGAATTAGCGTTAAGTCGGGCTTTTTATTTTCTAAGGTATCTACTGCGGCAGCCGTGATAAAATCATCTAAATAGGGTTGTTTAATCCCTTGGCGAAGATGTCCATATTTTTTATTCATTTCATAAATAAATAATGGAGAACTAGCACTCATAGAAGTCAGCACTTGATTTGTCCAGATTCTGTTAGGAAAGATTTCTGCAATGTTCCAATCAATAGAACTTTTTGCCGTTACTGGCCATAAAAATGCGGCAGTCGTTAAGCCTTCATTTTTTGCGACATCATAAAGTGTCGGAACGAGAATATCTTTGCTATACCAGTACCAGTCAGGTGATTTACGTTGAGGTTGGATTTTCGTATTGTTGATGATTCCATGTGTCTTAGGATATTCACCAGTCACTAAAGTTGTGTGCGAGGGATAAGTTAGTGAAGGATAAATCGCTTGAATATTTTGAACGTGCGTCCCTTCTTCTTTAAAACGTGCAAGTGTCGGAATATCCGTTAAATCTCCTAGTAAATCACTTGCTCCCATAGCATCAATTGAGATAATCACTAATTTTTTTGACATATCATTTCACCTATATTTTCTCAGATTTGAGTCATTCTCTTTATTCGTACTTTCATTTTATCACAAAGAAAGTAAGTTGTTAGCTGGCAATGATTTTTTCTTATAAAGAATTTAAAATTGGTGATTTTCTAAGGAGAAAATGTAAGGTTGAAAATTGGAAAGAGATTTTCTCTTTTTAGTTTACATAATATATTTATGTTTCAATTATGTTTGCTAAAAAGTCTTTGCTTAATAACAACATTTCACTTTTTGCTTTTTGCGCATGACTATTTATAAATATTTCTGAAAATTTTGTATTCATCATAGATTTTAATAGAAATTCCATAAGCCTTGTTGGACATATTAGGAAAACTTTTAGTTTAAAAGGCGTAATTGGGTAGCCTTTTGCTTCTAGTAAACGGAAATTTCTTTTAAAAGCAAGGCTCATTTCATGAATCGCCCATTTATTTTTTGCAGTTGAATAATTATCCCCACCATCAAGGTAAATACCATTAGCAAGGACAGTCACCATTGCTAAATGTGACTTTTGCCAAGCATCCATATTTTTTGAAATACTATAGGGAATTTTAGCAGTTTTCATCATTTGAGCTAGTTTATTCACCCTTTTGCTTTTTACTCCATTTATTTCGCCAAAGGTAGTTGGCTGAACCATTTTTGGTGTGAGTCGATAAATCAGTATGTCTTCTTTGATTTCTCCACCTGCCCCAGCAAAAGCAGGAATGATTCTCCCTGTTCCGACAATTTTCTCCCAATTTTGATAGCCTTTGGGATTGTTAACGAAAGTAACGATGTTTTTTGAAACATTATTTTTAAGCTCATGAAGTACCGTTTCCACTTGTTCGTAACGAATCGTTACAAAAACATAATCAAATTTATCTGTATCTTTTACCTTTTCGACTATTTTTATCTTTGCTTTTTTTAACTCATTTTTCTCCATATAGAGCAATCCTTTAGTATTCAGTGCATTTAACCTAGCAGAACGAGCATAAACAGAAACGTCTATTCCTGAAGCTGCTAATTTTGTTGCATAGACACTTCCTATTACTCCCGCACCATAAATTAAAACATTCATAAGCTATTCCTTCCTTTTGTATGAACCTGTTTTTCAAAAACTAAACAATAAAAAAAATACTTTGTCATTGGAAGTTTATCGAGATATTCTTTTGAGTAGATCGTATTTATAAAAATTCCATTTGGTCTTAATACACGATGAATTTCTGAAAGCCCTCTATTAACATCCTCCCAAAAATAAACAGTATTAATCGTATAGATTTTATCAAAAGAATTATCTGAAAAAGGCAGATTTAAAACGTTTCCTTTTTGTAAAATCATTTGATGATTTGCGATGAACTTAAGATTTTTTCTACTAGCTTGTTGAATCTCGGAAATTTCTATTCCGTAAATGATTCCATCTGACTTCGTGGCAACCTTTTTCAACACCTTTCCATTCCTAAAGTCGACTTCTAACAATTTATCATTGGCTGATAAGTTCAATTTTTCACCTAATTTCCTTTTATCCATCATACTAAACGAAAAAAAAATTGTCTACTTCTGTTAAGAAATAAACAATCTTCTGTTTATGCTCCTTCAAAAAACAGTAACATGTCTTTCTTTGTAAGTTTTCTTTTTTCTTCTTTCCCTAAATCCTTAATGATTTTCCCTTTTTCCATGACAAGCAGGCGATTCCCATACTTCAATGCGTCCTCCATATGATGGGTAATCATTAGACAAGTTAGGTTTTCTTCTTCAATTCTACGCTCTGTTAACTCCATTAATTGAACTGAAGTTTTAGGATCAAGTGCTGCCGTATGCTCATCTAGTAGTAATAAATCAGGCTTTTTCATCGTTGCCATCAATAAGCTTAACGCCTGACGCTGTCCTCCAGAAAGGTCCCCAGTCGGTGTATCTAAATGTTTTTCTAAGCCGTTTCCAATTTGAGCCGCAAGCGAAGTGAAATAATCTCTTTGTTCATTTAATCTTCTATTTTTTAATGTCCTTTTTTCTCCACGATGTAAAGCTAACAATAGATTTTCCGCCACAGTCATTCTCGGTGCCGTTCCCATTTTCGGGTCTTGGAAAACTCGAGATAAATGTTTCGCACGTTTTTCTTCTGAAAAATGAGTGATTTCTTTTCCTAAAATCGAAACCGAACCACTTGTTAATTGAATAGTTCCAGCAATCGAGTTGAATAAAGTGCTTTTCCCCGCGCCATTTCCTCCAAGAACAGTGATGAAATCTCCTTGATTTACGGTTAAATCGACATGATCTAAGATTGTATTTACTTCATTGACACCGTTATTTACAATTTTCGTTGCTTGCTTCACTTTTACCACTTTATTTGTCATTTAAGCAACCTCCTTTGAAGCAGAACGTGAGAGATTAATTTTTAATTTCTTGCGAATTTCTGGAACCATTAGACAGATTGCTAAGATGATAGAGCTAAAGATTTTCAAGTAGTTGGTATTCAACCCAGCCTTGATAACCGCTAGAATCAATAATTGATAGAAAATAGATCCGACAACAATTGCAATTAATCGTTCTGACATGGTTAATTCACCAAAGAGCACCTCGCCAACAATAATAGAGGCAAGACCAATAACAATTACCCCGACACCCTTATTAATATCCGCGTAACCGTCATTTTGACAAACAAGTGCGCCGCTTAGAGCAATCACTCCATTTGATAAAGTAAGCCCCAGTAGCTGCATATTATCTGTATTAATACCGATTGAACGTGCCATATTTTCATTATCTCCTGTAGCGATATAGGCTTGTCCTAAATTCGTATCAAAGAAAAATAGCATCAAACCAATAATAAGAACTAAACTAATCAACCCAAGAAGAACAATATTAAATGCCCCCGGTAAGTGTAAACCGTTAAACATATTTTGAATTTTTGGCTTTCCTAATAAACTCAAATTGGCTTGTCCCATAATGAACAGCATAACCGAGTTAAGACCTGTCATCACTAAGATTCCTGCTAAAAGCGTAGGAATTTTCCCTTTAGTATAAAGTAAGCCTGTGACAAGCCCTGCAACCATTCCACCAAGAAAACCAAGTAAGGTAGCAAAGATTGGATGAACCCCGTAATTAATCGCCGTTACTGCAACCGCTCCACCAAGAGGAAAGCTCCCCTCGGTAGTCATATCTGGAAAATCTAAAATTCTAAAAGTCATGAAAATTCCCAAGCCTAATATCGCCCAAAGCATTCCCTGACCTATGGAAGAAACTACTAGCATATTTTACCCTCTTTTCTTATATCTATATTTCCATATCTTTATTTTACCGAAACATCTTTACCTTTTTCAAGAATATCCTGTGGAAGCTCGATACCAAGAAATTCCGCTTGTTTTTTATTAATGATTAAGTCACCAGTTTTAAAAATATAAATCGGTGTTGTCGCTGGATCAGACTCTCCTTTGAGGATTTTTGCAGTCATTTTTCCAGTTTGTACACCTAAATCAAATTGATTAATTCCAAGTGTTGCCAGACCACCCTCTGCTACTTGAGTGTCGACGGTTGGGAAAATTGGTGTTTTGGTTTTATTTGCTTGCTCCACCACTGTTTGCATCGCACTAGCAATTGTATTATCAGACGGTAAATAGATAAAATCCACTGCTCCTCCCATGACTTCAACGGTCGTGCTAATCTCATTGGTTGATGGAACGGCATAAGGTTTTACCGTAAGTCCAAGATCTTTTCCTGCTTTTTCCAGAGGTTCAATTTGTGATTTTGAATTATCCTCTGAAGAGCTGTAAAGAACACCGACTATCTTGGCATTTGGGAGTATCTGTTTTGCAAGCTCTAATTGTGCTTTTATTGGGGATTTATTACTTACACCAGTGATATTTCCACCAGGATGTTCTTCATTTTTCACAAGTCCCGCACCAACTGGGTCAGTAATTGCTCCAAGCAAAATGGGAATATCCTTTGTAGCATTTGCGAGTGCTTGAGCTGCTAGTGTAGCAATTCCAATCACTGCATCAGGTTTCCCATCTACAAGCTGCTGACCCATAGTTGTTAATTTACTTTGGTCTGCCTGCCCATTTTTAAACTCAATTTTCAAATTTTTGCCAATCTTGTATCCTTCTTCTTTTAATCCCGCTTCAATTCCTTCGTAAATCTCATCTAACGCTGGGTGGCTAACAAATTGTAGCACTCCAACCGTTTTTATTGTTTCTTTTTTAGGTGCTTGCGCTTGAGGCTGTCTTTTTCCAAGTTCTATTCCCAAAAATCCAACTAAAAATAAAGCAATTACTCCAACGATAACCATTACCCTTTTATTTTTCATAGCGTTTCTCCTTATTTATAGAGCTTTGGGGGAATAGATCAAAACTAGCTTTTTTTGTTTTTCTATCCCCTCATACTCGGCTTCATTATTTAGTAGAAACATCTTTTGCTTTTTCAAGAATATCTTTAGGAATGTCAATTCCTAGGAACTCAGCTTGCTTTGTATTGATAATTAAATCACCTGTTTTAAATGAAAAGATTGGCGTTGTTTCAGGTGTTGCTTCCCCTTTTAGAATTTTCGCTGCCATTTTTCCTGTTTCGACTCCTAAGTCAAATTGATTAATCCCAATAGTTGCAAGACCACCCTGCTCTACTTGAGTATCCACAGTTGGAATGACTGGCGTTTTCGTTTTATTGGCTTGTTCCACAACTGTTTGCATCGCACTAGCAATTGTATTGTCCGTTGGTAAGTAGATGAAGTCTACTTCTCCACCCATGACATCAACGGTAGTGGTAATTTCATTGGTTGACGGTACCGCATAGGCTTTCACTGTTAATCCAAGCTCTTTACCAACTTTTTCTAACTCTTCTACTTGTGATTTTGAATTATCCTCCGATGAGCTATAAAGAATGCCAACCGTTTTAGCATTCGGTAATAATTGTAAGGCTAATTCAATTTGAGCTTTAATTGGTGCCTTGTCACTTACACCTGTGATATTTCCACCCGGATGTTCTTCATTTTTTACAAGCCCAGCTGCAACAGGGTCAGTAATTGCGCCAAGTAAGATAGGAATATCCTTTGTAGTATTTGCTAGAGCTTGAGCCGCTGGTGTGGCAATTCCAATGAGTACATCTGGATTTTTTTCTTCTAGTTGTTGACTCATTGTTGTTAATTTACTTTGATCCGCTTGCCCATTTTGAAAATCAATTTTAAGATTTTTTCCAACGGTGTATCCTTCTTCTTTCAATCCCGACTTAATCCCTTTATAAATCTCATCTAAAGCGGGGTGGCTGACAAATTGTAAAACACCCACTGTTTTTACTTTTTCTTCCTGCTTTTCTGCTGGTTGAGATTGACGCTTTCCAATCTCGATTCCAAACATTCCTACTAGAAACACCGCAATAATTCCAACAACCACAATTAATCTTTTATTTTTCATTTTATTTTCCTCCATTTTCGTTAAATTCTACTAAGCAAAATAGGCAATCTCCATCTAAAATTAGTGGTGATTGCCTTAGAAAAAATTCTATCAACAAAAAACCACGCAGATATGCTATCTACGCGGGGAATTTCTAAATAACCAGCATAGATACAAGTTTTAGAGGAAACCCTAAAGTTGTATCTATGAAAAGAATCCATACATACAACTATCTACGCCAGCTTTGCCAAGCATTATTCAATTTTGCTACTGAATTTTGGTTTGATAGTGTCATGTGAATCCTCTCCTTTGTTAAGTTTCCTAAATTTTACTAGATTCAACTTTAAATTGCAAGAATATTTTTACTAATTTGTTGAATTTGTCGTTTCTTCCGTAGAATTTTTAATATTTGAAGAACTTGTTGGTACCTCAGTTGGCATGGCAAGACTATTTATTCTGTCAATTACCTCGTTTGATAGATTTGTACTCGAATGAATTTCGTAACGATTTTTTTCAACACCACCCTCAAAAAAGACAACATCAATTGCTCCATTTTTCAAATGGTAACGATCTATTGCATCCTTTGCGTTGTAGACCACTGGATAAAAATAGATTTTCCGATTCAAATTTTCCATTTTCTTTTTATCATTTAATAATTTCAAGACATCTTGATAGACGCGTCCATCGGGTTCGGCAAATAAAACGGTGATTGCTGTTTGCTCTTGAATAAATTCATCTCGAGAATAAAAATTAAAATATTCTATTTTCTCTGATTGAATTTCCTTGTAGACTAGTGCATCTAGCTCTTTTCCACGAATATGATCTTGAACACGTGGAATAAGTAGTGAAAATGCGGTAAATAAGACTAAAATCACTAATAAAAATGAGATTGTTCCTTTTTTATGTTCTTCAGAGTAGTTAATTAAAGAATCTTTTACATTTAATTGATTACTATTCATTTTTCATCAACTCCTTAATTTTCTCATTCTTCTTAAAGTATATCTAATTTCTAAGAAAAACACTACTTGTTATTCGTTTTATTATAAAATAATGCTGAAAACGTTTTTCTAAACTTGAATTATTTGATATTATTAACTTGTAAATAAAGTGGTTTAAATGAATGGAGGAATAGATTATGACATCTATTGAACGTTTTAAAGTAACAGACATTACCAAAGAAAATGCACTCTTCTCTTCACTAAGAGCAACAATTGAAACTGCTTTTTATGCAAATACCGTGCGCAAAGTGAAAAATGTAGAGGAAGCATATTATCTAGCAGAAAGCTGTCCGGGAACGGTGATGACTGATATTCCAATATATAAACCTGAAGAACAGGGCTTGCCGGCGAATGCAAAGGTATTACTATTCAATGACGGTGAAATTGTCGGTCGAACGGCAGCAGCACGCAAAATTATCGGACAACCCAATGTTAATGAAGCAGCGTTTGCAAAAATTGTCCGTGAAGCAGTTTATAACTTAAATCGTAAAGAATCTTATCATGCTCAAGTAATGGTTGGGCTTGACCCTAAATATATGGTAAAAAGTCATTTACTTCTTCCAGCTGGTTATGAAAATAATGTTTTGAGCTACATGTTGAATTTTCAACAAATTACACAAAAGTATCAAGAAATGTATGCGGATTCTATCCCTTATAATGTAGGAGATATTTTTGTTTTAGGTGACCCTGATTGGACACACCCTGATTATCCAAATGGTTTAGCACTTTTTGACCCTGTGCATAATGTCGCGGCAATTCTTGGCTTACGTTATTTTGGTGAATTTAAGAAATCAACGCTCACTTTAGCATGGGCAGCTGCACATAGAAATGGTTTTGTTGCTTGTCACGGAGGAATGAAACAATATACACTTTCTGATGGTTCAAAATATACAATGGCTGCTTTCGGTTTATCTGGTTCTGGAAAATCAACCATTACTCTTGCCAAAAATACCGATAAATATGATGTCACTGTCCTTCATGATGATGCGTTTGTCATTGACGAAGCAGATGGTTCAACTACCGCATTGGAGCCCGCTTACTTTGACAAAACGCAAGATTATCCAATGACAAGCGAGGCAGTGAAATATTTCTTAACAGTCCAAAACGTAGGCATTACCCTTGATGACAACGGTGAAAAAGTGTTGGTAACCGAGGACATTCGTAACGGAAATGGCCGGACGGTTAAATCAAAATTAGTGACACCTAATCGTGTGGATCACTTAAATGAAAAAATAGATGCCGTCTACTGGATTATGAAAGATGACTCTCTTCCACCAATCGTGAAAATTGATGACCCAAACCTTGCGGCAATTTTCGGACTAACTTTAGCAACAAAACGCTCAACGGCCGAAAATGTAGTTGGAAAAGTGGACATGGATGCGCTAGTTATTGAACCATTTGCGAACCCATTTAGAGCCTATGCATTAGGTGAAGATTTTAAAAGCTTTAAAAATCTCTTTCAAAAACAAGCAACAGATTGCTACATTTTGAATACTGGTTTCTTTAATGACCAAAAAGTGAAACCTGCACATACTTTAGGTTCTATTGAAGCGGTGGTTGACGGTGTAGCTGATTTTAAACCGTTCGGACCAATCACAGGCTTATCTTATCTACCAATTGAAGGCTTTGAACCTGATTTTAATGATGTTCATTATTTGAAGAAATTAAAAGCACGCATGGAAAATCGTTTATCTTTCATTGAAGGAAAGAAAACTGCAGACGGAGGCTATCATGCCCTTCCAGACGGTACAGAAGATGCCGTAAAAGTAATTATCGAAAAATTAGACAGTGCAATTAACTAACACCTAAAACTTGCGGGTGTTATAATATCCCTATCAAATTAAAGGAATGACAAACATGCAATTAACATTCGATGAAAAAACCAAAACTAAGCTTGAAACTTTATTATCCACCGGGAGCACTCCAACTAAGATTCTTTTTGACTTTGACGACGGCGTGGGGCCTCTTTCAAAAATGGGTAACTGTACTATCAATGTTCATTTTCGTATTGTCTTGGTAGACGATACCGCAAATTTAAAGGAATACAATGCGATTCTTGATTCAAATATTGGCCCGCTTTACTTTAAGGATTATTCTAAAATGTATATGGGAGAAAACATGATTGTTTCTTTCAATCCAACTTATGGGAATAATATCTTAAAAAGTGAGACAGAAACGCTCGATCAAAATGCAGAAATCTTAGATTATCGAGGAATTTCGTTCTAATCGCTTTATCAAGTGATACCTCTTTCTTGGGGTATCGCTTTTTTTGAATAGAATAGTTATCTTTCTTCTTCTTTTTCCGCTATACTTAAGAAAGCATTGAAACAAAATTGGAGCTGATAAAAATGTCTTTTGACGGAGTATTTACTCATTTAATGGTAAAAGAATTAAAAAATAAATTACTTTCAGGAAGAATTTCCAAAATTCATCAACCGTATGAAAATGAAATCATCTTGGTAGTTCGTTCGCAAGGAAAAAATCAAAAATTATTGCTTTCTGCAAACCCAAGTTATGCACGCGTGCAATTAACGAATATTGCGTATCAAAATCCCGATACAGCACCGAATTTTGCGATGATGTTGAGAAAACACCTTGAGGGAGCGATTCTCGAAGATATTGCACAGGTTGAAAATGATCGCGTGATTCATTTCGCATTTTCAAAACGAGATGAACTCGGCGATTTACAAAATATTATCTTAATTGTTGAGTTAATGGGGCGCCATTCAACAATTGTATTGGTTAACAAGGAAACTGGAAAGATTTTGGATGCGATTAAGCATATCGGTTTCTCACAAAACACTTATCGAACGATTTTGCCGGGAGGAGAATACATTAATCCTCCAGTACAAGAGGTTAAAAATCCATTTACTGTTTCAGAAACCACTGTTTTTGAGCTTTTATCAACAGCTGAGGAATTGACTGGAAAATACCTACAAAGTAAATTTCAGGGCTTAGGAATGGACACTGCAAATGAACTAGCCTTTCGCCTGCAAGTAAGTCCAAATGATAAATTAAATACTTGGAAAAAATTCTGGTTGGAAATTACCTCTCCTACTCCTACACTTACTCGTGGAGAAAAGAAAGAATTTTTCACCCCGATAGCTTTTGATTCTATTAATGGGAGCCGTGAAGTCTACCCTACACTTAGCGAGCTATTAGATGCCTTTTATGGAGATAAAGCCGAACGTGACCGCGTAAAACAACAAGGTGGCGAATTATTACACAAAATCGAAAATGATTTGAAGAAGAATAGGGGAAAATTAGAGAAACTTCATCAAACTTTAGCAGATACAGAAAATGCGGAAACCTATCGTCGCTATGGTGAGCTACTCACTACTTTCCTTACACAAGTTCCTAAAGGGGCAAAATCGGTTGAGCTATCAAATTATTACGATGAAAATGGAGCAATGGTAACAATTCCACTCAAACCTGCTCTTTCACCAAGTCAAAATGCACAAAAATATTTTCAAAAATATCAAAAGCTAAAAATTGCAGTGAAAATTGTGAAGGTTCAAATTCAACAAACCGAAGATGAAATTCATTATTTAGAATCTGTTCTCTCTCAATTAGAACTTGCTACACCACTGGATATTCCTGTGATTCGTGAAGAACTAACAGCTGAAGGATACTTGAAAAAACGCACAAAAGGGAAACAACGCAATCAAAAACCAAGTAAGCCTGAAAAATTTATCGCAACAGACGGAACAGAAATCCTAGTTGGAAAGAATAATCTTCAAAACGATCAGTTAACCTTAAAAACCGCAAAAAAAACAGATATTTGGTTACATGCGAAGAATATTCCAGGAAGCCATGTCATCGTAAAAAGCGACCATCCCTCAGATGAAACAATCACAGAAGCAGGCATTTTGGCTGCCTATTATTCAAAATATCGCTTATCTGCACAGGTTCCAGTAGACATGATACAAGTCAAGCATATTCGCAAACCCAAAGGAGCAAAACCCGGATTTGTGGTCTATGAAGGACAACGATCCATCACTGTCACACCTGATGAAAAAATTGTTGAAAAACTTAGAAATAATAAGTAAGGAGTGCCTTGAGAATGCGTTTAAAGGAAAATAAAATCATTCAACTGGCGCTACCCAATACCATTGAAAACATTCTACAAACATCCGTTGGTTTTGTTGACTCGCTGATGATTGCGAAAATTGGACTAGTTGCTGTTACCGCTGTCGGCATTGCGAACGGACTTTTAGCGATTTACTTAGCGGTATTTATCGCTCTCGGCGTGGGGACTAGCTCCTTAATCGCTCGAAAACTTGGAGAAAAAAATCGACAAGGAGCAACCGATATTGCAGCACAGTCAGTGATCGTTGCTCTTATCGTGGGACTACTCTTTGGTGTTGCTACACTGATTTTTGGAAAAAGTATGCTTCTAGCAATGGGCGCAAAAGCTGAAATTGTTGATATAGGCATGCAATTTTTCTTATGTGTTGGTGGATTTTCTATTTTCATGTCCCTACTCACGATTCTAGGCGCTATTCTACGAGCGACTGGGGACACAAGAACACCGATGAACGTCAGCTTTTTAGTAAATATTTTCAATATTCTTTTGGATTTTGTCCTGATTTTTGGGTTTGGACCGATTCCCGCATTAGGCGTGATCGGTGCTGGACTTGGTACGACAATTGCACGTGCAATTGGCTGCTTTCTTCTTTGGCGAAAAGTTCAACAATCAAAATTAGCTTTTCCAATCCATAAATTATTTGTACGACAAAATTATCGTTCATTGATTTCCTTATCCCTTCCAGCGGCAATCGAACGCTTGATGATGCGGACAGGAGATGTTGCAGTCTTTGTCTTTATCGTGGAAATGGGTACGAAAGTCTTCGCCGCAAATACAATTGCTGAAAATATTAGTAGTTTTACTTATATGCCAGGATTTGGACTTGCAACTGCTTGTGCCACATTGGTCGGAAATGCAATTGGTGAGAAAGATTATAAAAAGGCGCATCGCATCGCCTATCAATCTATTTTATATGGGGCAATTTCTATGAGCTTTCTTGGCTTGATTTTGTGGGTTGGCTGTCCTTGGTTTGCACAGTTATTTACCAACGATACGTTTGCGATAAGTAAAATCTTAGTTGCATTGAGAATAGACGCCTTTATTCAACCAGTTGTAGCTTTCACGTTAATCATTACAGCAGCTTTGCAGGGGTTGGGCGATACCAAGACACCGATGATTTCAACAACTATTGGCATGTGGGTAATACGAGTCATTCTTGTCTACTTCTTAGGCATCACTTGTAAATTAAATATCGCTGGGGTATGGATAGCAACGGGAATAGATAATGTTGTGCGATCAATTTATATGAATTTTATGTTTAAAAGAGATTTAAGACGCTTAAAAAAAGGAGAGTGACATTTATTGGCTCTATAATTTTTGATGGTGGTGAGAAATTCACTACCATTTTTTGGTACTCAAAAAACATCTGGTATTCTGATAAAATTAAAGCAGCTAAACAAAAATTTTATAAGGAGAATACAA
>JAISJD010000034.1 GCA_031261705.1 Lactobacillales bacterium | reverse complement strand
TTGTATTCTCCTTATAAAATTTTTGTTTTGGCACTTTAATTTTATCAGAATAGAAGGTGTTTTTTGAGTACCAAAAAATGGTAGTGAATTTCTCACCACCATCAAAAATTATAGAGCCGTTTAATACTTCTTGGTTCTTTTTTTGGTGCGCCCTGCATGGGTGAGAACTTGGTGGTGAAAGTCCACTACAGGCTTGGTAGTAGGAACTGTTAGCGAATGGCAAGGTATCTACTGTGAGGTAGGGGCTGAAGGAAGCCGGACGCAAACTCCTGAACTGACGAACAGAAACTAGATATAAGGCTGAATAAAGTCGGATAAGTCTGCCAAACAAGACGAAGTCCACTACTGCCCGAGACATTTACAGTAAATCTAGCAGTTACATGGGAAGAAAGTTTTCACCCTTACCGGGGGAGGTCTTACGAGGGCGTAGTCTTGATTTAATAACTAATGAAATCAAACGCTATATTAATGGTTGGTTAAATTACTACGGAATATGCGAAATGAAAGGTTTCATGAATGAATTGAATGGTTGGGTAAAGAGGAGAATTAGACAGCTCATCTGGAAACAGTGGAAGAACCCACGGACTAGAAGAAGAAACCCAATTCGCTTAGGTATCGAAAAGCATAAGACTTATGAATGGAGCAATACCCGAAAAAGGTACTGGCATATTTCAGCTAGTTTTATCCTTCATAGGTCTTTAACAGACAAAGAACTGGCATCACTCGGATATGAAGATATATCCTTGCGATACCAATTCGTACACTCAAATTATAGAACTGTCGTATACGGATCCGTACGTGGGGAATTATTTCATCTCCCTCTCTACTCGATTTTCATGGGTAAAATTTTTCAAACTATCATCTGGGATTAGATAGTTTGAAAAATTTGAAAACTCAGAGATTTAATTTTTAAAAAATTTGATTTTTTATTTTTTAAAATTCAAAGAAATTGTTGTATAAAGAGACCTTTTGCGGTACTATTTACTTGGAAAATTTGAGAAAGAATTTTTAATAGTGAAAGTATTGGTGTGAGAAATCGTTCCCAATCTTTACTTAAAAATTTCCTCTTTATAGTATTATGTACATGGGGGTATAGATTTAATTGTTCGGCTGATTTTTTTGAAAATTCTTTCTGTTATATTTTATCAAGGAGGGAACAGTCATGTTGGAAATCAGTAGTTATTTACTGGAAAATCATCAGTTAGTTAAATTGTCGATGATTGAAGAGCTAATGAAAAATGAAGATTCTTCTATAATATATACCGAATTAGCGCATTTATTGAAGGTAAAACCGTGCAATTTGGAACGCTATATTAAAGAATTGTCTGCTGATTTATTCGCATATGGTCTCGATGATAAGGTAAAAATACATCTTTTTGAGGGTCAAGTTTTTGGGACAATTTCAATTGATTATCATCCCATTTTACTCGAAAGACTTTATATAATGGAAAGTGTAGGGTATCAGCTATTTGGGGATATTTTTTTTAATCATTTTCGAACATTGACATACTTTGTTGATGAAAATGAACTAACCATGCCTTCAGTAAATTTACGGATAAAGAGACTAAATGAGTTTTTATCTAAGTATGCGTTGAAATTGAATTTTAGAAAAAAGAAATGTCCTTTGATTGGGAAGGAAAAACAGATTCGTTATTTTGCCTTTTGTCTATTTAGTTCCATTCAAGAGGGTGGAGATTGGTTATTTTCTTCAAGGCTTCATGAATCTATTCCAGAACGGTTTATTTCACTATTAATCAACGCAGGAATGAGTCAAAATTATTTCTTCAATGAAAAAATGAAGGTCTTGATTGCCGTGACACTTATTCGAGTAAGAGGTGGGTATGAAATCGAAGAAAATGTAGAAGATTTATGGCTTCTTGATAATCCACTTTTAAGTTATACAAACTTTAGACGAGAATTTTTTCTACCAATGGCAAATGAAACCAAAATTCATGCTTGTAATAAAGAAAAAGAATGTCTGTTTTTTTATTTTTTGTTCAGTTGCTTAAATACTTACATGATGAAAGATTGTACTTCTCTGGCATCAAATTTACTTAATTTTTATAGCTGTGCCGATTGTAAATTTTCACAAATGTGGTTAGAGCAATTTCAACAAGATTTTAAGCTTCCACTATCAGTTGAACTGTACAGCTGTTTATTAGTGAATCTCTACTATCTTCATCGGTTTGTCACGGTATTTTCGGGAAATTATTTCGGCTATAACGGAGAGGGAGTGATTGAGCGTTTTGCGGTGGGTTATCCGGAAGAACTTTCACAAATGCAGCAATTTATTGATCATTTGAAGGAGATAGATGAGATAGGATTTGAAAGCTTGGTTGAGAATAATAGCTATCTGCTCTTTCAGTATGGTATTATTCTCAAAGCAATTCTTGAACGTCATATTTCCACTTTATATTTAGTCTATCTATCAAAAACTAGCTCGCTTCAGGTAAACATCATGAAAACTAGATTATTTTCTCATAGTCCTGTACGCATTATTTTTCAAGAAACGATAAACTCTAAGACAGATGGTGTCATTACAGACTTTCCAATCTCTTCGGCGATTTCAAAGGGAAAGCCAGTATTTAATCTTCATCCCGTGCCAACAAACCAAGAAAAGAAAAATATCTGGTTGTTTATTTCTGAGCTGACAAGGGAAAAACTACTTCAACATTTATAAATGAGTATTTGAGTGCGTGACAAAGTTTGTTTCGTGCTTTTTTGAAGTATAAGAAAGTATAGATTTTGACCTCATAGAAACGTTGTTTTAACAATGAATCTAAGAGGTCTTTTTCGTTAGTTCATGCGGAGGGTTTAAAATTTGTTCTCAACCCTTAACTAGAAATCAGATAAAAGAGGAGAATGATAGTGTCAAGGGGATTCATTACATTGCGCTTAATTGAACAACAAGTGAGCAAATAAGAGTTTATCTTACAATTTCTAGCTGGATAAAGAGAAGTAGCTAGAAAAAATTAAGCTTAGATATTTTCACTAATTAATTGATGATGTGCTCTCTTTTCTCCTACACCCGCGCATCATCAATGCTAGAAATGAGGATTCCTCTTGTTTCTAGCATACATATCTTCGCAGCTCATCAAAGAGAAAAATTAGATGAGCCTTTGTTTTGAATAGATCTATTTATTTCTTAGATAGATCTGTTGAGGGCAAAGCAGCCTTCTTTGCTTGATAGTGAGATTTCCCCAGAGTCTTACTATCAAGCATAACACTAAATTGTGACGAGAGAAATACACTTACTTCCCCAAGATGTATTAAGTAACCACTAGTTTCCAAAATGAAAGGTTTCTCTCGTTACATATTTAAAAAAGAAGAAGCAGGGAGTGTTTTTCCTGTTTTTTTGTGTATATTCGTTGAATAATTTTGAATTAGAAAATATAATAAATAGTAACATTTTCATTTAAGAAGTCATTTGTTATCTTTGGAAAACGATAAAGAAATTATTTCTAGGGTTTATTTATTAAACTTTACTTGATGAATTTTTAGTTCTTTTTAAAGCAAATAAAAATGTAAACGATTACTATATGATGTGGGGAGGAATAAAAATTGGGGGATACAGAATTATCATCTATGCTCCATCAAGGAAAAAGGGAGAACTGTGTCCCTTTTAGTAGGTCAATAGTCAAAGAGTGGACGATTTATAATTGGTTTGCATCAATGTTATCTATTGATGTGGAACAATTAAAAAAAAGTATTGATGCAGAGCAATTAGTTTATGGTTTTTATGATACAAAATGGCAAGCGGAAGATTTTTTAATTTTTATATCAACAGAAAAGATATTTGATTCTTGTGAGATTCAGTTATTTGCTAGAAATTTTTTCCGTGGTGGACGAGTGAAGGAATATACTATGTGGAAAAATAACAAAATAACTTTTAATGAATTTATCTCCTGTTTGAAAAAAAGCGCTTGCTCAACATTTGGGGGAGTGGTTCTCTGATTTTATAAAATTGTTTAATTAATATTAGCAAACGTTATTTAATCATAAGATGTTTGTGGGAACTTATTGTCGTTTGTGAGAAATATGTTAGAATATAATTAGAAGAGAGGGACGCTAATATGATCCGTAGAGGTGACGTGTTTTATGCTAACCTTTCACCTGTCATAGGCTCTGAACAAGGTGGTATTCGACCAGTTTTGGTTGTGCAGAATAACCGAGGAAATTATTTTTCTCCGACATTAATTGTCGCACCCATTACAAGAAAACTTTCAAAAAAAGCTTTGCCAACACAAGTTCCAGTAACCATTCCAAGCGATGAGGGGGGAACTCCGTCCGTTGTACTTTTGGAGCAGCTGCGAACACTCGATAAGGGACGTATCTTACATAAGGTCTGTTGCCTTGAAGAAGAAGATATGACACAGGTGAACCAAGCATTAAAAATTAGTGTGGGAATAAAAGGTTAGGGAGGAGCCAAGTAGCTAAAAACTACTTGATCTTCTTTTTTTTTCCTGTAATTTATTAGGAATGTTCAGCACTCATCGCAATAAGCCTATTAAAAATTGGAGGGTTATTCAGTATTTTCGGATAGTGTCTGTTTTTTTTTTTTTGAAAATTGCTTGATAGATTGAAAAACCAATATTTTCAATCAAATTTCATATTTCTTCGATACTTCATAAAATCCTTCCATTTCTTTTTATGTTACACTTAATTCAGTAGACAAAAGAGGGAGCGAAGAACATGACAAAGGTAAGATACGGCATTATAAGTACCGCACAGGTGGTTCCACGCTTTATTGAAGCTGTTCGATTGAGTGAGGACGGAGAAGTCGTAGCGGTGGCTTCTCGTGGCTTAGAAAAGGCAAGTCAATTTGCAGATAAATGGGAAATTCCCACAGCATATGGAAGTTATGAAGAACTTTATGCAGACGAAGCGGTGGATGTCGTTTATATCGCCACTTATAATAAAGGACATTTTCCAGCGGCTAAAGCAGCGCTCCTTGCGGGGAAAAATGTTTTACTTGAGAAACCTTTTACTCTTCAGTTAGACGAAGCACAAGAGTTATTTGCGATTGCTGAGGAAAAGAATTTATTTTTAATGGAAGCACAGAAATCACTTTTCCTACCAGTCACTAAGCAGGCTCGTTCGATTATTCAAAGTGGTAAGCTGGGAAAGATTGTCTGGGCGCAATCAGTGACTGCCTATCCAAGTATCGACCATGTGCCTTGGTTTAGAGAACTGTCAGCGGGTGGAGGAACATTGCACTTTAGCGGAAGCTACCCCATCGAATACCTTAGCTATGTACTGGATAAAAAAATCATTGAGGTAGAAGGTGTTGCGGATTTCTCTGGAACGGAAACGGATACGCAAAGTAATCTGTCGTTGAAATTTGAAAGTGGTGTTTTGGCAAATATTTTTATTACTACTCAAACTTGGATTGACCGTGGGATGAAAATTATTGGAACAAAAGGGATTATTGAGATTCCAGATTTTTGGAGGACAGATCATGCAAGCGTGAGCTATTCTGATGGAACGAGTGAGGAGTTGACCGGTAGCTTTAAAAATGAATTTGTTTTTGAAGTGAATCATGTGAATAGGCTAATCATTCAAGAGAAGAAGAGTAGCCCTGTCATGACGAAGGAAATGACGCTAGAAACCGTGAGAATTACCGAAAATATGTATAAACAATGGACAAAAGACTAAAAACAAGGTATGATACCTCTATGCGACGGGTCGAGTTAATAACAATTAGTTGTTATTCGATTAGCGGGACATGGGTGTTTAGTCACCACTGCCGGATTTGCAGTTGTTTGGTAAAAGCGTAGTGGACGACGTCTTTTATCTATTTGTTTTCAAATACCGCAATTTAGCTCTGAATTTTTGATAAGCTCCCATCATAGTAGACAATAGAAAAAACAAAAATTTCTATTCTACGAATGATGGGAGTTTTTTGGTATGTCAAAAAGAAATATTAATTTATCGGTTTCTACAAAGCTAG
>JAISJD010000005.1 GCA_031261705.1 Lactobacillales bacterium | reverse complement strand
GAAAACTGTTGGCAAATCACCAGTAAAATCAAAATACATAGAGAAAAACAGTCCAGAAAATCAAATTCGATTTTCTGGACTGTTTAGTTTGGTCAACTAGGACTTATTGTCCCAGCCTCTTTTTGTATTCATTCTTTTATTTGTGAGATTACTCGACGAATCTTCGTGATTGATGTTACCGCTTTCTTTTTGTTGTAAAACATAAGGATGACGTAAAGGCAGTCCATAATGCTTAATTGTGCGATACGAGAGGCAAGGGCTTCCGAACGAAATTCTGTTTCTTCAGATATTGAAATAAAGACAACATCCCCAAGTTTTGCAAGTGGCGAAGTCGCTTGTGATGTGACCACAATAACTTTAGCATGAGCCTCTTTGGCTGTTTTAGCAATCAGAATGGTTTCTCTCGATTTCCCAGAATGCGAGATAACAATTACACAATCGTTTTCATTTAAAAGAGCGGCTTCCATGAGCTGAATATGAAAATCTGAGCTATGGAAAACGGCGATGGGAGAACGAAGAAACTTATGATACGCATCTGCTGCCACAATTTCAGAACCTCCAATACCAAAAAGATAAAGACGTTGTGATTGATTAATCATCTGGGCGGCTGTTTTTAACTTCTCTTGATTTAATAATTTTTGAGTATCTGTCAAAGTGGAAAGATTTGATGCAAATACTTTTTGTGCCATCGCCAACTCAGTATCCTCGGCGGTGATATTTTCATGCACAGAAATAGCTGCTAAATCATTTTCTTCTCGTAACATTGCCAATTTGAACTCTTTAAATCCATTAAATCCTAGTTTTTTAGTAAATTGAAAAAACGTAGAATCAGCAATTCCTAATTGATTGGATAAATCACTGATAGAACAATGAGCAATAGTTGTTGAATTTTCTAAAATAAAATTGGCAATGATTTGTTCTTTGGGACTAAAATCATCATACATCATTTTTATTTTTAATCGAATAGAAATGACCATAACATTAGACCTCCTTATAAATTCTCATTAAATTCTTACGTTAATAAGATACTACTTTTTTAAAATTTCTACAAATAAAAACTTTTTTCTAAAATGTATTGACAAGAAAAAAGTTTTTCGATATATTAAGGGTGTAATTTATGAAAGGGTTATCATTTTGGGGAAGCCTAAGTTTAGAATAGATTTTATCATCCTTTAGAAAGGAGAACATAGAAGAAAATGGGAAGTTGGAAAGTCAGATGTAGCGAGCAATGAAAAGAAGGGAGTTTTTAAAAATATGAGCAGATATATGATTGCAATTGTTAATTCTAGTAGCTTTGGGAAAGTTTTTCCAGAACATTTGAAAAGGTTGAACGAGCTTGGGACAGTCAAACATTTTACAGTGGATGGAGAAATAAAGGGAAAAGAGTTAGCAGAAATATTACACGGATACAATATTATTATTGCAAGCGTGACCCCATTTTTTACCAGTGAATTTTTTGAAAATAAAGATGAGTTGTTATTAATCACCAGACACGGGATTGGCTATAACAATATAGACCTTGAAGCTGCAAGAAATCACGAGACAGTGGTTAGCATTATTCCTGCTTTGGTTGAGCGAGATGCGGTAGCGGAAAACAACGTGACAAATTTATTAGCAGTCCTTCGTTGTACACCTCAAGCCAATGAACGAGTGAGAGAAGATCGTTGGGAAGAACGTGCTTCTTTTGTTGGACGCGCGTTATTTAACAAAACAGTTGGTGTCGTAGGTGTTGGAAATACCGGTAGCTGTGTTGTTGAAATCTTGCGCAATGGTTTCCGTTGCAATGTATTAGCCTATGATCCTTATAAGTCGGCTCTCCATATTGAAAGTTTTGGAGCGAAAAAAGTTTCATGGGAGGAACTCTTAGAAAAGTCCGATATTATCTGTTTATGTGCAAATCTCACAGAAGAAAATTATCATATGATTTCTACTGAAGAAATTAAAAAGATGAAGGATAAAGTGTATCTTTCAAATAGTGCTAGGGGAGCTTTAGTTGATGAAAATGCCATTGTAGAGGCTTTAAAACAGGGGAAAATCGCCGGTTTTGCAACAGATGTACTAGAAGAAGAACCCGGTCGAGCAGTTCACCCTTACCTAGCTTTTGAGAATGTGGTGATGACACCTCATACTTCGGCTTATACCATGGAATGTTTAGAGGAAATGGGAAGTAAATGTGTGCGTGACGTAGAAAGCATTATTCGAGGAGAATTACCGGAACGCTCAGTGCAGGATAAAAGTAAATACGTTATTCAAAGAAGGCAAAAGGTATGCTAAATGATTTAAAAGTAAAAGTCGGTCCAGAATTTTATCGTTATCATGAGGGAGCAATTGACTTCGTACCTAAAATATTAGAAGAATTTCATGCAACAAAAATTCTCGTAGTTCATGGAACTGTCTCTTGGGAAAAAGCACAAAGGTATTTGAATTTTTTGACAAGCAAAGAGAATCAATTTATTTTTCATCAATATACAGGTGAATGTAGTTATTATGGGACGGAATTGATTACAAAGAAAGTTCATGAAGAAAAAATTGATTTTATTATCGGTGTTGGTGGGGGTAAGTTAGCTGATTTAGTTGGTTATGCTGCTCATTTGACGAATGTGAATTTTGGAGTCATACCAACTCTCGCAAGTAACTGTGCTCCTTGGACACCACTGTCTGTAATGTATAAGGAGAATGGGGAGTCAGAGGGGAAAACAGAACATTTCTTGAGACAGGCGAGTTTTCTACTCACTGACCCACGTCTTATTATTGATTCACCAGTGAGGTATTTTATTGCAGGACTAGCTGACACCATTGCAAAATGGTATGAGTCGGTGAGTATTTTGAGTCAGGAGCAGTTAAAAAACGAACCATTTTTACAAATCGCTGGTTTTACAGCAGCACTTTGCAAGGAAACGATAGAAAAAGAAGCGATAAAAGCAATAGAAGATATGAAAAATGGCGAAGTGAGCGAAGAATTTGTTCGATTATCTGAGATTGTCTTTGCAGTGGCAGGTTTAGTTGGAGGTTTGGGCGATAAGTATGCAAGAAATGCTGCAGCACATGCTATGCACGATGCGATGAGTAAATATATTCCTGCCTCTCATCAATTTCTTCACGGAGAAAAAGTTGCCTATGGTATTTTTTATCAATTAGCTCTCGAAGAAAAATGGCAAATGATTGAGGAACTATTGCCAATGTATAAGGAGTTAAATCTTCCAACCTCTCTACATCAAATGGGAATTTTCCCAGAGAATGAGGAAGCTTTAATGAAAATGGTTGAATTTATTGACTCGAAAGAAAAAGTTCATTTGATTCCAATAAGTATTACAAAAGAAAAATTAATGTGTTCGATAAATGATTTAGAAAATTATATTAAAAAGTTTTAGAAGGAGGAGCATATGGAAACTTTAAGTGTCGTACAGAGTTTATTAATTGCCTTGTGGGTTGCCGCTGTAATGTCTCGTTGGCTTGGTGGGGGTGCAACCTTAACTCTGCGATTCTCGCCACTGATGACAGGGTTAGTTGTTGGTATTATTATGGGAAATGTTCCACAAGCGATGATTGTTACAGCTAGCTTGCAGATGATTTATATGGGGGTGTTCTCACCAGGAGGTTCCATGCCTGCAGAGCCATCTATTGCTGCAGCAATTGCCGTACCAGTTGCGTTATTGGGAAATTTGAAGCCTGAAGCAGCGATTGCTGTTGCGGTACCGGTAGGTCTTTTAGGCAGCTATTTGTATCAATTACGTTTCTTTATCAATACTTTCTTAGGAAAGTTTATAGACAGAGCAGTGGAGGAAGTAAATGCTAAAAAACTTTCACGTTCGATTATTGTTTACCCAACAATTGCATCTTTCTTATTATTTGTACCTTTAGTATTTATAGCTCTTTACTTAGGAGCTCCAGTAATTGCTGATGTAATCACAGCACTTGAAGGAACAGTAATTATTCATATTTTAGAGGTAGTTGGTGGTGGACTAGCAGCGATTGGGATTGCAACTACAGTTTATGTTATTGGTCGTAAAGATTATATGGTCTTTTTCTTCCTTGCTTATTTCATGAGTGTGGTCTTTAAATCTTTAGAAATTACGATGGTTACTTATGCTATCTTTGGAGTAATTATTGCCCTTATCTTTGTTCAATCGCAAAAAGGTAAGATTGTCTCTGCTTCAACGAATAGCACAGAAATTTCTAGTGGAGACGATGATGACGACTATGACGATGGATTTTAATAAGGAGGAAAGAAACGATGGATAAAGCAAAAAATACAAGTCTTGCACCGGAAGAGTTAACGAAAAAAGATGTGACGAAAGCTTATCTACGATGGCACTTTGCCAATGAAATTCCACATTCTTTTGAACGTTATTTAGCGCCATCACTACTTTATGGAATGATGCCAATCTTAAAAAAATTATATAAAGACGATGAGGCGCTAAAGGCTGCTTATAAAAGACAACTTCTTTTCTTCAATACTCAACTTAGCTGGGGTGGTGGAGTTATCACAGGGTTAATGGCATCTATGGAACAACAACGTGCACAAGAGGAATACGAAAATGAAGAAATATTGATGCAAGATGATCTGATGTATAATACGAAAGCTGGTTTAATGGGTGCTCTTGCTGGAATTGGAGATGCGATTGATTCTGGAACAGTTCAGTATATTTTTATCGCTATCGCTGTTCCATGGGCACAACAAGGGAGTCCGCTCGGGGCTATCTTCCCATTCATTTGTTTCGCACTCTATCAAGCAATTTTAGGTGTTTTCTTTGCAAGATCTGCCTTTTCAATGGGACGCAATGCAACTGGATTAATGCAAAGCACAGGAGTGCAAACAGCTATTGAAACGTTATCTGTTCTTGGATTATTTATGATGGGAGTATTAGCGGGAAATTATGTTAAAGTTAGCTCTGTTTTGAAATTTAGTATTTCTGGACGGAAATTTGTTCTTCAAGAGATTTTGGATCAGATTGTTCCTGGGATTTTGCCGTTAGCTGTAGTTATCGGGGTTTATTGGTTCTATAACAAGAAAGGCTTGAAAGTTACTCAAGCACTTCTATGGTTGACAGGAATTTTGATTGTTCTAGCAGCATTACGTATATTATAAAAAAATTATTTAAGAGGTGTTTTGAAATGGGAAAAGTAAATTTAGCTCGTGTAGATGAACGTTTAATTCATGGACAAGTCATGATGACCTTATCACAAAAAAGTGGGGTTAATTCAATTTTTGTCGTAGATGAGGTAGTGGCAAAGGATAAATTTATGCGCGAACTTTATAAGAATGCTGGGAGTCGCACAGGTCAAAAGACAATTGTGATTACTCCAGAAAAGGCTAAGTTTTATTGGAATGAATATGATTTTAAAGATTATAACTGTATTTTGATTACTAAAACAGTTGGTGTAATTTATGATCTTGTGACCTCTGGCTTACCAATGAAGGAGTTAAATATAGGTGGCATTGCTCAGAAAAATCCTGAGACAGACCTTTTTGTGACGAAATCAGTCTATTTGAATAAAGAAGATGCACAAAAGCTTAAGGAATTGAATGAGCAATATGGTGTAGAAGATATTTATTTCCAAGCGACACCTTCAGCTCCAAAATCAACTCTCAAGGAAGTTTTAGGAAAATTTGATTTATAAAAAGTAGGTGGTAGGTCATGTTAGAAGATGAAAAATTTAAAGACTGGCTGTTTCGCTATCAATACATTTACAAACTTCGGCGGACGGAGAAAAATAAGCGACGTTTCCTCTCAGCTCTTCTTACTGATATTTCTAGTATGCGCGAAGATGTACAGGTAGTAGAGTACAATTGGAAAAATAAATCTTCCTTAAAAAATGTCTATGTAGGAAATATTCATAAAGCTAAGAAAGTTATCTGTACCTATTATGACACGCCACCTCAAAGTTTTGGTTCTTATCAACTTTTTAATAGAGAGGTACAGAAAAAAGGGACAACAGCGTTTATTTTTGCTACCTCACTCTTGATGATTTTATTCGGTGCTGTTATGACATGGCTTTATCTTACAAAAACGGCTGTTGTGTTTGATTTGACATCTTTAGCAACGTTGCTCTTTATCTTCGTCTTAATTGTTTACTTTTTTCTCTTGGGAAAAGTCACGCAAGGGTTATCTAATCGAAAGACTTTAGTGCGCAATACATCGTCCATCCTTACAATATTGGCATTAATCCGGGAACATAAAGAGGAAGAAATAGCTTTTGCATTCGTAGATGAGGGGTGTTATGGAGAAATAGGTTTCTCCCTTGTTCAAGAACAGATGAGAAGAGGAAGTCAGCTGTTCATTTTAGATAGCGTGGGGGCGGATGCACCTTTAACGATTATGCCAAAAGAGCAAGTGACGTATCTATTTTGTGGGAAAAATTTTGAGAATGGTTATTTATTGGGAAAAGAAGCTTTAGATGCGAAAAAATTGCAGATGGAAAATTTAAGGAAAGTGGCTGCTTATTTTAGAACAACTGAGATTGAGGAAAGTTAGAAAGAAGGAGAAATATGTTAGGAATTGTCATTGCAACACATGGAAATTTAAGTGAGGGACTGAAAAATTCTGCTGAAGTCATTATGGGAGTTACACAGAATATTGCGACAGTCAATCTTAATCCTGGAGAGGAAGTCCAAGCGCTAGGTGGAAAGATTCTGCGAGCGATTGAGGAAGTAAATCAAGGGGACGGAGTGCTTGTTTTAACTGATTTGGTGAGTGCCAGTCCATATAATCAATCTGTTGTAACAACAAATGCGTTATGTGAGAAATTGCGGAATCAAGTGTATGTGATTGGTGGCGTTAATTTACCTATGCTTTTAGAAACGATTAATCAACAAATTTTGGCAACACCCGTAGAAGAAATTCCTCCGTTCGTGCTAACCACGGGGGTGAATAGTTTACAAGTATGGCATGTATCTATGGTTGATGAGGATGATGACGAGGATGATTTTTAAGAAGAAAGAGGGAATGCAAATTGAAATGGGGTTTTAGATGGTATGGCGAAAAAGGAGATTCAATTCCATTAGACAATGTGAGACAGATACCGGGAATAAACGGAATTGTAGGCACACTTCTAAATAAACTCCCCGGAGATATATGGGAAGTTTCTGAGATTCAAGAATTAAAAGATTCAGTAGAAAAAGGCAATTTAGAATTATTAGGGATTGAAAGTGTCGCGATTCACGATGCAATTAAAGCAGGTACTGACGAACGTGACCACTATATTGAAAATTATATCCAAACAATTCGCAATTTATCAAAATGTGGTGTGAGAATGATTTGTTACAGTTTTAAACCTATTTTTGGTTGGGCAAAGACCGATTTATTTTATCAAAATGAAGATGGTAGTTTTTCACTGATGTATGATCAGTCCGTAGTTGATGGTATGAATCCAAGTGATATGTATAAACTCATCCATAGCCAATCAAAAGGATTCCGATTACCTGGATGGGAAGAAGAACGTCTAAAAAAATTCAATAACTTAATGGAAATTTATGAGGGTGTGACTGAAGAAATTCTTTTTGAAAACTTGACTTATTTCTTGAAAAAAATTATTCCAGTTTGTGAGGAAGAGGATGTGAAAATGGCAATTCATCCGGATGATCCACCATGGGAAATTTTTGATCTTCCTCGTATTACGAAGAATTTGGAGGATTTAAAGAAGATTTTAAGTATTGTTGATTCTCCTTATAATGGACTAACTTTATGTACTGGTTCTTTGGGGGCTGATCCGAAGAATGATTTAGTAGAAATTATCCATGAAGTAGGTGATAGAATTAATTTTGTTCATTTCCGAAATGTAAAATTTCTTGGTGAGCGTAAGTTTGAAGAGAGTGCGCATTATTCACCAGAGGGTTCTCTAGATATGTATGCAATTATGGAAGCGCTTGTGGATACTGGCTTTGACGGTGTGATACGACCGGATCACGGACGGACAGTTTGGGGTGAGGTAGCAATGCCAGGCTATGGTTTGTACGACAGAGCGATGGGAATTACCTATCTACAAGGTTTACATGAAGCAGTGGTTAAGTCTAAAGGGTTGGATTTTCATGGATAGAAAGAGAGAAGAAACTATGTTAGCAAATATGAAACATCCACTTTATCAGGAGATTGAAAAGGCAAAACTTTTACCTCTATATACAGCAACCGATTTAGATTGTTTAGAACGGTTAGAAGAAATTTTATTAAAAAATAACCTTTGTTTTATTGAAGTAACTTTTCGAAGTAATCTAGCATTACCAGCTATAAATAAATTAGCTAGTTCTGGAAAATTAGTTGTTGGTGCAGGGACAGTGCGCACACTAGAGGAAGCTAAGAGTGCTGTAGAAAATGGAGCGAAGTTCATTGTTTCTCCAGCGGTTGTTCCCGCGGTTATCGAGTATTGTATTTCTCAAGATATTCCAGTATTTCCGGGGACAGCGACACCTAATGATATTCAGCAAGCATTAGATTACGGAATTAAGGTTGTAAAATTCTTTCCAGCAGATATTTATGGAGGGTTGTCGGCTATTAATACATTGAGTGGTCCATTCTATGATGTGATGTTTTTACCAACAGGTGGAATTACTCAAGAAAACTTTTTAGAGTATGTGGAAAATGAACACATTATTGCTGTAGGTGGTTCATTCATCATTTCTGAGAAGGCTATTCAAAAGGACAATGGAGTTAGTGCAGAGAAGAGTTTACATGCTTTAGTTAAAAAGCTGAAAATCAATAATTAATACTTTTAAAGTAGTGTGAGCACAAACAAAGTGTTTTGCACTACTTTTATTTGCAAATTTCTTTAGAGGAAATGAGGGATAATGTGGAAGAGATTGAATTATTTATATTTGATATGGATGGGCTTCTTTTTGAAACAGGTCGCTTGTCCTATCAAGCCTACTTAGAATCTGGGAAAATACATGATTATGAGGTGACTCATGCGCTTTATTACTATTTAACAGGGCGAACGGAAGCGGATATTCGTAAGAGTATGCAAGTCCTTTTTGGAGCAGAACTACCCACAGAAGCATGGCGAACCACGATGAACGATGAAAAAGAGAAGATTTATGCAAGAGAACAAAGTGTGCATAAGAAAAAAGGAGTCGAGGAAATTCTTGATTTTGCAAAAACTCGTGGTCTAAAGATTGCTGTTGCTTCCTCAAACTATCGCAAAAAAATTAAAAAATATATCCGACTCGAAGGGATTGAAGCCTATTTTGATATTATTGTATCAGGTGATGAGGGCTGTCGAGGGAAACCTCACCCAGATATTTTTTTAAAGGCTTGTGAAAAAGCTGATATTTCACCCGAGCAGACCATTGTTTTTGAAGATTCTAAAGCAGGAGTTGAGGCGGCTAAGCGTGCTGGGATTCGTTCAGTATTAATAGAAGATGATATTACAGACTTACCCATTTATTTAGGAAAGCATAGAATAAAAAAAGATTTATCACATATTAAAGAAGTGTCAGCATTTGCAGATTTTCAATTTGAAAATCTTTTAGAAGCTCGAGATTTTTTTCAAAAAAATATGTAACTCCATAAGAAAAAACTGGAAAGAGAATTTTCTTTCCAGCTTTTTATATCTTATTTGTGATGTTGTTTTCCAACGTTACGACCTTTTTTGTTTGTATTTTTTGGAAACTTCGGTTGTGTAGCAGCAGCTTTTTTAGGAGTTGCTTCGGTTGCTGGTGTTACATCCTTAGCTGCAAGGATTGGTGCTTTTGGCGGATTCATCTTGAAATCTTCCTCGATTTGTTTTTTTATTTTTGGCTTTAAGAAAACATTTGTATAAAGTGTTTGAATACAACTGAATACCCCACCGACTACCCAGTAAAGCGTTACTCCAGCTGGGGAGCTAAAGGACATAAAGACAATCATCAATGGTGAAATAATCGACATTGTTTGCATTTGTTTTTTCTGTTCTGGTGGCATACCAATCATCGAAACCCAACTTTGCAAGAAGTAGGCAACTCCGGCAAGAGCAACCAAGATCAAGCTTTTTGAACCTAAGTCAATTCCTAAGAAGGTTGCACCGTCAATTCCTTTGGTGAACTTCGCAGCATAGAATAAGGCTGAGAAGATTGGCATTTGAATAATCAGCGGTAAACATCCGATACCGCCCATCATAGAAACACCGTTATCCTTGTAGGCTTTTTGCATATCCATTTGCGCAGCCATTTGTTCTTCACGAGAAGTAGCATTTTTCATGCGAGCTTGGATAGGATCTAGGATAGGTTTTAAAAATTGCATTTTTTCTTGTTGTACCATTGCTTTTTTCGATTGGTAAACACCTAGTGGGAAGATGATTAGGCGAACGATAATCGTAATGAAGATAATTGCCCAACCGTAGTTCCAACCAAAGTTATGTACTAGGTAATTGATAAGATTTCCCATCGGACGTACTAGGACATTGTAAACAATTCCTTCGCCTGTAGGTTGACCTTGTTTATTTAACTTTACACAACCGGATAAGAATAAAAGCAATGACAGCATGCTTGTTCCAAATAGAATACGTTTTAAGTTTTTCATGTATTGTAAACTTCCTTTATCTCTTTTTTTTCGACTAATTAATAATACTTGATAATTCTCTTTTTAGCAACAGGATATAAAGTGTTCTCCTATAAAATAACAAAAAAATCAGTCCTAAGACTGACTTAATTGGTTACGCGAAAGTTTTTCGTTTCTTTTAATTCTGGAGCAAGGCGAATAGTGGTATGGTTTACACGTCCACTTGGGCTTGGAGATTCCTTGACTTTTTGAATGAAAGCTACCATTTGTTCATCCGTTCCAACGGCTTCAATGGATACACTTCCGTTTTCTTCATTCCAAACAGCCCCAGTAATCCCTAGTTCATCTGCCACCATTTTTGTCATGTAGCGAAATCCCACGCCCTGCACACGTCCTGTTACATTCATTTTAATCTTTTTCATTAGATAGTCACCTCGTCTTTTCGTCTTTACTATATGATATAATAAAAACGACTTAGAACCCAAGAAAAGGTGAAAAAAAATGCAAGAAATTTTATCAATGAAGAATCAAAAAGTGAAAGATTGGAAGAAATTGCATAAGAAAAAAACTCGTGAGGAATTAGGCGAGTATATTATAGAAGGATTTCATTTAGTTGAGGAAGCTGTGAAAGCTGGCGCAACGGTAGAGTATATTTTATTTACTGAACGTGGAAAAGCTGAATGGCAAGAGTGGTTAGTAGAGCAATCAGAAGCGCTTTTAGTTTTTGTCAGTGATGAAGTTATGAAGTCTCTTAGTGATTTACCAACCCCTCAAGGAATCGCAGCAATTGTAAGGCTTGACGAAGTGTTGCTAGATAAGGAGGTTGCAGGTGGGTGGTTGCTTTTAGATAATGTTCAAGACCCTGGAAATGTTGGAACAATGATTCGTACAGCTGATGCGGCTGGACTTCGTGGTGTGATTCTAGGGGAAGGAACCGCGGATATTTATAATCAAAAGGTTTTGCGGGCGATGCAAGGGAGTAATTATCACATTCCGGTGATTCGGATGAAGATAGAAGAGGCGATTTCTTTCTTACTTGAAAAAGCGTTTTCCATTTACGGAACAGAGCTTAATAAAGAAGCCGTGCGCTATAACGAGCTTCCAAAATCTCAAAATTATGCGTTAGTTTTGGGGAATGAGGGGCAAGGCGTGAGGAAAGAAATTTTATCTCTGACGGATAAGAATGCTTATATTCCAATTAAAGGTCAAGCAGAATCACTAAATGTGGCAATTGCCGCAGCAGTCTTTATGTATTATTTTGAAAGTTAAAAATTCCAAAAATAGTTGACGAATCATAACGTTAGCTATTTTTTGTTTCTTATTATGACATCTTAAAATTTAGTAAAGGAATGTGAACTTTTTTTCAAAAATGGTATCTTTTTTGTGGAAGCGTGCTATACTGAAACTTGTTAAAAAGAAAAATATTTTACATAAAAATAATTAGAGGTGTAAGCATTTTATGGCAAAAAAATGGCAAAATGACGCTGAATATATGTCCTACGTGGATGATTTACTAGAAACACAGGAGGTTCAACGTCTTGGGGAATTTGTTCAACATTATCATTCTACTCGCTTAGAACACTCAATCAATGTTTCATATACAAGTTTTAAGTTAGCTAAAAAAGTAAAGGGAGATGTGAAGGCAACAGCTCGTGCAGGGTTACTTCATGACTTATTCTTTTATGATTGGCGTGAAACAAAATTTGAAGAAGGAAGTCACGCATATATGCATCCACGTATTGCTGTGAAGAATGCAGAAAAGATTACTGACCTTTCAGATTTGGAACGCGATATTATCATCAAACATATGTGGGGCGCAACGATTGCACCACCAAAGTACAAAGAAGGCTATATTGTTACCATGGTGGATAAATATTGGGCAATCAAAGAAGCAGTCACTCCTATGCGTATGAAATGGAAAAACCGTAAATGGTTGAAGCGGAAAGAATATAAATTATCTTAATAAATGAGTTGGCAGTGTCTTAAACGGGCACTGCTTTTTATTCTTCTAAATCTCTGCTAAAATGAAGAAAACGGCAGGAAAGAGAGGGATGAAAGTGAATTACTTAATCATTGGTATTTTTGGTTTTTTTGGTGGCTTGGCAAGATTTGGCTTATCAACGGTTATTCCCAAAATTGGAGGTTTTCCACTGGTAACTTGTGTGATTAATTTAGTTGGCTGTTTTATGTTTGCTTATTTAGTGAAAAATTATCTCGTCGCGAAAAAGGTACACGAGCGTTTAATTCTTGGGATTGGAACAGGTTTTATTGGCAGCTTTACAACCTTTTCGTCTTGTATGCTTGATTTTTCGTTATTAATTCAGGAGAAAAATTTTCTTTTTGCTTTTATCTATGCACTAGTTTCTGTAGTTGGTGGGTTAGGAATGGTAACTCTGGGTATGAAATTTGGCAGAAAGCACTTTGAGGTGAAGAGATGATAGAAGGACTATTTATCGGTCTTGGAGCAAGTCTTGGAGCGATTCTTCGCTACACTACGACTCAGCTAGGGAGCAAATTTTTCAAAGGGCCTTTTCCGCTGGCTACTTTTTTTGTGAATATTTTGGGCAGCTTTATTTTGGGGTTTATTTACGGACTTGCGATAAATCAAAACTATTATAAAATAATTGGTATTGGGATTATGGGCGGTTTTACGACCTTTTCAACCTTTAATTTTGAACTATTTTCACTCATTGAAGCAGGTGATACCAAGCTTTTTGCAAAGTATTTTTTACTTAGCTATGGATTAGGTTTTGTTTTCTCAATGTTTGGTATAATTCTTGGGACAGCTGTAAAATAAAAATAGGTCTAAAGAATGATTTTTTATTAATTAAGTTTTATTCCCTTGCCTTTGTGAATGGTTTTGGTAGAATGATAGTAACTTAAAAGATAAAAACACAATGTATAGATATTTGTCTTAATTTTATGAATGAGGTGGATATATGGACTTTGGAAAGTCGAGAAAACTTGGGAAAACAATTGATGAGATTGAGGAGGGCGACTCGTTATCGCTCACAGAATCAATTGAGGATCGACAGCTGCTACTATATTTAGGATTGACAAATGATGCCAACCCGCTTTATATTCAGCACGATTATGCAGAAAAAACAGAGTATGGGCAACCAATTGTTCCAACGATTATGTTGATGGGGATTATTACAAGTGCAATTTCAAAGCATTTGCCTGGTCCCGGAAGTCATGTAGTGAACTTTTCACTCAATTTATTGGAGCCTGTGCATCACTATGAAACCCTTACTTTTAATTTTGAAGTAATAAAAATAGATAAGATGAAGGAAGTCGTGACAATTTCTGTTGAAGCGATTAACGAGGAAGAGGATAGAGTGTTAGATGCAGTGGTGATGGTACAACCTCCTAACCTGCTTTCTAACGGAGTAAAAGAAGCTTAGCTGTAGTAGAATTTTAGAACAAGAGTAAATAAAGAAAGGTGATTTTTATGAATAATGAAGTATCAAAAACAATGAGTATTCAACAATTTTTCAGCCGAATTTATGCCGTCATGGCGATGGGGGTCGGCGTTAGTGCAATTACTTCCATTTTATCGCTCACGGTGTTTCGTGAAAATGTTATTTCGCTACTTAACAATGGTGGAACAGTGCCGTTACTTTTCGTTTGGGTAGCTGAAATTGCGCTAGTTATTTGGCTAAGTCGTTCCAGTGTCCGAGATTCAGGCATGGCGCTTCCGGGATTCTTTCTATATTCCGCATTAAATGGTTTCGTGCTAAGTATTACGCTTGCCTTTTACGATATTAATGTGGTTGGTCAAGCGTTTGTCACAGCAGCACTAACATTCGCTGGTATGGCAGTCTTTGGAGCGAGAACTTCTAAAAACCTGTCAGGGATGGGTCAAGCCTTTATCTCTGCGCTATGGGGCGTTATCGTGGCAATGCTTTTAAATGCGTTTTTCTTCCACAATGGGGCTATGGGAATGCTGATTTCTCTTGTATCTGTAGTTATCTTTGCAGGTCTTACAGCGTATGATAACCAAAACATCAAAAATGTTTACTACTCAAATAACGGAGAAGTACGTGAAGGTTGGGCAATCTACATGGCATTGAGTTTATATCTTGACTTCATCAACCTATTTCTAGCGCTCATCAGAATTTTTGGTAGTCGTGATTAATAAAACTTTGAAAGCTGGGACAGTGTCTCGGCTTTTTTTTCTGCGCATATGGTAAAATAGGTACCATGAGTAGAAATGGAACAGGAGATAAGAAAATGGCAGAGAAAAAATTATTACTAATTGACGGGAATAGTGTGGCGTTTCGAGCATTTTTCGCCTTACACAATCAGTTAGACAAATTTAAAAATAGAGCAGGGCTACATACCAATGCGATTTATGCGTTTCACACCATGTTAGACCATGTATTAGCACGCGTACAGCCTACACATATACTTGTGGCTTTTGATGCGGGAAAGACAACCTTTAGAACAGAAATGTACCCCGAATATAAAGCAGGTCGTGAGAAAACGCCTGGAGAATTTCGCGAGCAGCTCCCTTACATTCGTGAAATGTTGACCGCTTTAGGAATTAAATATTACGAGCTTGCTGACTATGAGGCAGATGACATTATCGGCACTATGGCAAAAAATGGAGCGGCTAACGACTTTGAAGTGACGGTTGTTTCAGGCGACCGAGATTTGACACAATTAGCTACAGAAAAGGTGACCGTTGAGATTACACGCAAAGGGGTGACGGATTTAGAAGTCTATACCCCCGCTTACGTGGAAGAAAAATTAGGAATTGCTCCGCTACAAGTGATTGACCTAAAAGGATTAATGGGGGACTCCTCTGATAATATTCCAGGTGTAACAAAGGTTGGAGAAAAAACAGCTCTGAAATTACTAAAAGAGTATGGTTCAGTGGAAGGTGTTTACGACCATGTAGACGAGATGAAGCCATCTAAAATGAAAGAAAATTTGATTCACGATAAAGACAAAGCTTTTCTGTCAAAAACTTTAGCAACGATAGATCAAGCAGCGCCAATTAAGGTAACACTTGATGACACAGTTTATCATGGAAAAGATTTGGAAAAGCTCGTACCATTTTACCAAGAAATGGATTTTCAATCTTTTTTATCAAAGCTAGATACGGGGGAAGCCGCACCGCAAGAAGAAATGGAAGATATTTTATTCCAAGTGGTAGAAGAATATACACCTGAAATGTTTACAGAGGATATGGCAATCTATGTGGAACAATTGGGAGAAAATTATCACACGGAAGATATTGTTGGTGTTGCGTGGGGAACCAAAGAAAAAATTTATGTAACCAATAGTTCGGCATTATTTGAAAATGAAAACTTTAAAAATTGGCTTGAAAATCAAGCAATGAAGAAAAAAGTCTATGACGCAAAGGCAACTTATGTCGCTTTAAATCGTTTTACTGGAAAAATGCAAGGAGTGACCTTTGATGTGCTATTAGCCTCTTATTTGCTTGATACGAATGATAAAAATGCTGATATTGAGGGTGTTGCTCGTCATTACGGCTACACAAATATAGAATCCGATGAATCAGTTTACGGAAAAGGAGCAAAGAAAGGGTTACCCGAGGACGAAGAGGTCTTATTTGCTCACCTTGCACGCAAGGTTAAGGCAATTCATGTGTTAAGTGAAACATTGAAAAAAGATTTGAAGGAAAAAAATCAATATCAACTATTTTCGGATATGGAACTTCCTCTTTCTTTCGTTTTGGGGGATATGGAAATTAAAGGAATCAAGGTCAATGCCCAAACATTACAAGAAATGCGAATAGAATTTTCAAAACGTCTTGGAGAAATTGAATCACGAATTTATGAAGAAGCAGGAGAAGTGTTCAATTTAAATTCTCCTAAGCAGCTAGGTGTGATTTTATTCGAGAAAATGGGCTTACCAGTGATTAAGAAAACTAAAACAGGTTATTCTACTGCGGTAGATGTTTTGGAACAATTACGCCCACAAGCACCGATTGTAGATGATATTTTAACGTATCGACAAATTGCAAAAATTCAATCGACCTATGTTGAAGGATTGTTAAAGGTTATTGCAAGTGACGGAAAGATTCACACACGTTATACGCAAACCTTAACGCAAACAGGGCGCCTTAGCTCTGTTGACCCGAATTTACAAAACATTCCGATTCGCTTAGAGGAAGGACGTCAAATTCGTAAAGCGTTTGTGCCACAGGAAGAGGACTGGGTGATTTATTCTTCCGACTATTCACAAATTGAATTACGTGTCTTGGCACATATCTCTGGGGATGAACATTTGAAAAAAGCATTTGAGGACGGGGCAGATATCCATACGAGTACCGCAATGCGTGTTTTTGGCATTGATAAGCCAGAGGACGTTACACCAAATATTCGTCGTCAGGCTAAGGCTGTGAATTTTGGAGTAGTTTATGGGATTAGTGATTATGGATTGAGTCAAAATCTAGGAATTAGTCGAAAAGCTGCGAAAGAATATATTGACACTTATTTTGAAAAATATCCAGGGATTAAAAAATACATGGAGGATATTGTTCGTGATGCAAAAGACAAGGGATATGTCGAAACCTTGTATCATCGTCGTCGCTATTTACCTGAAATTAACTCTCGCAACTTTAATCTCCGTTCATTTGCCGAAAGAACAGCGATTAATACGCCAATTCAAGGCTCTGCGGCAGATATTTTGAAGATTGCAATGATTGAAATGGATAAACGCTTGAAAGTCTCTGACTTGAAAGCTAATATGCTTTTACAGGTGCATGATGAACTAGTTTTTGAAGTTCCTGAAAGTCAAGTAGATGAATTAGATAAATTAGTCAAGGACGTTATGGAAAACACCGTGACATTGACTGTACCGCTGATTACCGATAGTAATTGGGGAAGAACCTGGTATGATGCGAAGTAAAGAATAAAGGATAGTGATTATCTTGCCAGAATTACCAGAAGTTGAAACAGTTCGTAGAGGACTGGAACGATTGGTGCTAAATAAAACGGTCCAAGAGGTCAACGTGCTTTGGCCGAGAATTATTGAGTCGCCGTCAGCCGAGGACTTTGCAGCACTTTTAATCGGTGAAACGATTGAAAAAATGGAACGTCGAGGAAAATTTTTGATTTTTAGATTTTCTCATTATGATATGTTGAGTCATCTTCGTATGGAGGGAAAGTATGAGTTTCATGAACATGCGCAGGACGCACTGGACAAGCATACCCATGTGATTTTTAAATTTACTGATGGAACCGAGCTTCGTTACCTTGATGTGCGTAAGTTTGGCAGAATGAGCTTGGTACCAAGTGGTGAGGCATTGCTTCATAGGAGTTTAGCGAAGCTTGGGCCAGAACCCACGCAAGACTACTTTGAGCTAGCACCTTTTCAGCAAAAATTAAGGAAATATCATAAGGCGATTAAGCCCCTCTTGTTGGAGCAAACTTTAGTTGTCGGTCTGGGAAATATTTATGTAGATGAAACCCTCTGGCAAGCTGAAATTCATCCAGAACAGCCCGCCGACACATTGACAAATAAGGAAATTGAACGACTGCACAGCGCAATTATAGATGTGCTTGATAGAGCAGTAAAAGCAGGTGGTTCAACGATTAGAACTTATATGAATGCTTTGGGCGAAGCTGGAAAATTTCAACGTCAGCTACATGTCTATGGTCGAACAGGGGAACCATGCGAACGCTGTGGCACACTAATTGTAAAAATTAAGGTTGCACAACGTGGCACACATTTTTGCCCAAATTGTCAAAAGCTTAGAAATAGAAAGCCGAGGGAACATAAATGACTTACTTTTTAGGCTTAACAGGGAGTATTGCGACTGGGAAGAGCACGGTGGGAAAAATATTTCTTGAGCACGATATTCCCGTCATTAGTGGAGATGAGGTAGCGAAAAAAACACAAGAAAAAGGGCAACCTGCCTTTCATGCAATTGTTCAAGCGTTCGGACAAGAAGTTTTGTTTGCTGACGGTACGCTCAATCGAAAAAAATTAGGAAGTATCGTTTTCTCTAACCCTGAAAAAATGGAAGAATTAGACAAATTAATGAATACTTTCTTACGTGAGGCTTTTGCTACAATCTATAAGAAATATCAAGAAAGTCAGGTTCCACTAGTAGTGTTAGATATTCCTCTTCTTTTTGAAAAGGATTATACTTCACTAATGGATGAAATTATGGTGGTTTATCTTCCTGAAACGATTCAGCTTTCGCGCTTAATGGAACGAAATCACTTGAGTGAAAAGGAAGCAAAGCAACGTATTTCTTCTCAATGGTCGGTAGAAAAAAAGAAACAGCTTGCAGATGTGATTATTAACAATAGTGGGTCAGTTGAAGAAACTCGTAAACAAGTGGAAGACTGGCTGACCTCATTTAATATAAAGCAACACTTAGGGTAAAGATGTAACTCGTCTTTGCCTTATTTTAATTTTCAACGAAATGGAATGAAATCATAGAGAAGTTTGGACAATTGATTTCCTCAAAGTATACATTTAGGGTGAATATTTGTTATAATATAAACATATATAGAATGAATAAACTTTTTAAAATAGATGAAGAAAAACTTTAATTTATAGGAGGAAAAACATATGCGCTGTCCAAAATGTCAAAATAATCATTCCCGTGTTATTGATAGTCGTCAATCTGAAGATGGTCGAGCAATTCGTCGCCGTCGTGAATGTGAAAACTGCGGCTTTCGTTTTACAACCTTTGAACGAATTGAAGCAACACCGTTATTAGTGGTGAAGAAAAATGGTGCACGTGAAGAATTTAGTCGGGATAAAATTTTACGTGGACTGATTCGCTCCGCTGAAAAGCGCCCAGTAGCAATGGAACAAATGGAAAAAATCGTTGACGATGTAGAAAAACGTGTGCGTTCGTTGGGTGAAAATGAAGTATCAAGTACGCTCATCGGTGAATACGTCATGGAAGATTTAGTAGACGTGGATGAAATTGCTTACATTCGTTTCGCAAGTGTCTACCGTCAGTTTAAAGATATGAGCGTGTTCTTAAAGGAACTAGAAGAAATTGTTCATAAAGCTAAGGAAACAGAAGAATAAAGAAAAATGAAAGAAAGAAGGTGAGCATTCATGGAAAAAGGAAGATTGGAAATTTCTCCGCAAAGTTTTGCAACGATTGCAATGAGTGGGGTGATGAGCGACCTTGATGAGCAGGCTCTCCTTTATCTTTATCAGCCGATTATTGGTGCCAATGCGTTTGCGATTTATCTAACCTTACGTGATGAAACCATTTTTTCAAAGTCAAAGGAACCCGTATTACATGGTGATTTATTTAGTATTGTAAATCTTGATATTTCCAATTTTTATAAAGCACGAACCTTATTAGAGGGGATTGGACTTCTTGATGTGTATGAAAAAAATGATATGGACTTTGGAAAAATGTATTTTTATGAACTGCACCCAGCCCTTTCACCCAGTACTTTTTTCAAAAATGACATTATGGTGTCATTACTGATTTCAGAAGTTGGAAACGCTAGATATGAACGCTTAGTGGAACGTTTTGCTACCCCAGAAAGTCCTGATAAAACAGGTTATCAAAAGACTACGAAGAATTTTATGGAAGTTTACGGGTATCAGCCTGAACGAGTAATAGCGCATGAGGATAAAATTACTAAGGGTCAGACTCAGGTTTCCGAAAATGAGTATGGAAAAATTTCTTTCAAGGGTTCGGAATTTGATATTCCTTACTTTAGATTTGAATTAAGTCGTTATGGTATTACGCTTGAAACGCAAGACATTGATGAAATTCTTTTAATTCATAGTATGTATGGGATAAATGAGCTTGAGCTAAGTCTTGTCGCAAAAGACACGAGTGAAGTTGGTGTCGATAAGGTCGATATAAAGGCGATGAAAAAGCTTATCCGTGAACGAGAACAAGAAGGAAAAGTTAAAAAAATTGTGAATCCAGTAGCGATTGCCGCCACCTTACAATCTGAAAAATTGCAACAGCAAGCTTTAGAAGAACGTAAACAAATTTTAAAAACTAAAGGTCTTCCTGAAGATGAAATTCAGCTCATGCTTGACAGTGAACAGCTAACACCAATGGAATTTTTAAGAAAAATTCAACAGCAAAAAAATGTTTCTCAGGATAACTTAGAAGATTATGCGCTTGAAGATGCAGTGAGAAAATCTCGCCTTTCTAATCCAGTAATCAATATTTTGGTTCACTATGTCTTAGTGACTGAAAATCGTCAGTTACTCACGACAGGAGCCACCTTTAGAAATGCCTTACGTGACTGGGAGAATGCAGAAGTGAGTACCTCAGAAGAGGCTTTGGAGCGTATCCGTGAACGGGAAAAGAAAAAAGAAGAGCGGAAAACACACCCTAGCCAAAATTATGGTGGAAAACCAAAGCGCAAGGGCAATGTAGAAAAAATCCCGGATTGGATGAAAAGCCAAACTGAAACAGAAAATGTCTCGGAAAAAGAGAAAGAAGAAATACGCAATCGCTTGCTAAATGCGGGCAATAACGGAGGTGATACGAATGGCTAGAGAAGAATCTAAAGTAGACTTTACAGAATATGCAAAGAAAAGATTAAACGTGGGGGATAATTGGCAAATAACCTTTGAGAAAATCAAAAATAAAGTTTTGAATGACCCTGATGTGCAGACCTTTCTAATTGAGCATAAAGATGAGCTAACAGATGAGGATATTCAGCGAAGCTATTCTAAGCTTTACGAGTTTGTCAACGAGAAAAAGAAATTTGTCGAAACAGGACGGACCAGTGTTGCACCCGGCTATGAGCCAAAATTACAAATGAACTTTCATTATGTAGACGTTACGTATGAGCCAACCAATGAATTACTTGCACGTCAACAGGAGGAAAAAATCCGCTCACGAATTAAGGCAGTCAATATGCCTAAGGATGTGCGTAATGCTCGTTTTGAAGATATTGATTTAACGGATGACGGACGGATTCAAACCGTTTCTAAGATTATTGATTTTGTCGATAACTATGTACAAAGTCCTAAAAACTTTCATAAGGCGCTTTACATCTATGGTGATTTTGGCATTGGAAAGAGTTTTGTTCTTGGAGCAACGGCGAATCGACTAGCACATGCGGGAGTAGAAACAACGTTGGTGAATTTTCCAACCTTTGTGATTGAGCTACGTCAAGCAATTTCTACCAATACGGTACAGGAAAAGTTGGATGTTATTAAGAAAACGGATGTGTTAATGTTGGATGATATTGGTGCTGAATCTTCAACGGACTGGATACGTGATGAGGTGCTATACACGCTGCTTAACTATCGTATGCAGGAACAGCTACCAACCTTCTTTAGCTCTAATAAAAACATGGCAGATTTAGAAAAACATTACACTTTCACAAAGCAAGGGGCAGAGGAACCAATTCCCGCCAAGCGAGTAATGGAGCGTATTCGCTATTTAGCGGAAGAAGTGCAAATGATTGGAAAAAATATTCGGAATCCACAATAACTATCAGGGAGGAAGTTAATCAATGAATGAAACGATTCAATTAATGAAAAAGCATAAAACGATTCGTAAATTCGATACAACCTACGAAATTCCATCCACAGATTTTCAAGCAATTCTCGATGCAACACGTCAAGCACCCACTTGGATGAACGGACAATTCTATTCAATCATTGTTATTCGTGATCAAGCGATTCGTGAACAATTGGTAGAATGGAGTCCAGCCAATCCACACATGAATGCTTGTTCAGAATTACTAATTTTTGTCGGTGATTTACATCGCTCTAAGGTGGCAAGTAAAATGCACCATGGGGAATTTCACGCAAAAGGCGTAGAGCCACTTTTAATTGCAACAGTTGATGCAAGCTTAGCGGCTGAAAATACTGTACTTGCTGTGGAAAGTCTCGGATTAGGTAGTGTTGTCATTGGCATGATTCGTCCCTTGGCAGATAAAATTTCTGAGTTGTTAGAACTTCCAGATTACACCGTACCACTTTTTGCCATGTCTATTGGGAAACCAGCGCAAATTAGAGAAGTAAAACCTCGCTTGCCTCAAAAAGCCGTTGTTCATTTTGATAAATATCAAGAAACTGACGAAGAAACATTGAAAGAGTACGATGAAATACTCGCTGAATTTGCTGGAAAACGTCAGCAACAAACATGGACGGAAAAATTTGAGCAATACTTCGGTAAGGATTTTCACCATGTAACGGAAGATTTATTGAAGAAAAATGGTATTTTGTAATTAGAAGAAGTCTCTGATTTCTTCTTTTTTATAGTTTGTAGAAAATGTAGGTGGAAGAAAGTTGAATGAATATCAATTATCAAAACGTTTGGCTCATGTTGGGTCATTTGTTCCAGAAAATGCTCGATTAGCAGATATTGGAAGTGACCACGCTTATTTACCAGCCGCATTGGTGCTTCAAGGAAAGATTTCTTTTGCAGTGGCTGGAGAAGTGGTTGAAGGTCCGTACAATTCAGCGAAAAAGCAGGTAGAAAAAAATCATTTATCTGACAAAATCATTGTCCGATTAGCCAATGGACTAGATGCAGTTCACCTAGATGATGAAATTTCTGCAGTAACAATTGCTGGAATGGGAGGGGCATTAATTTCAGAAATTCTTGAATCAGGATTTCAAAAAGGAAAATTATCTGGCAAGGAACGCTTGATTTTACAACCAAATGTTGGCGAAGTAGCCGTGCGTAAGTGGCTCGTGATACATGGGTATAAAATTATTGCAGAAGATATTTTAGAAGAAAATAAGAAATTATATGAGATTATCGTTGCAGAAAAATCGAATGAATCCTTTTCATTAAGTAATCGAGAAATTCAATTTGGTTCTTTTTTATCAAAAGAAAAATCTGAAACATTTATCAAAAAGTGGCAACAAGAATTAAAACAGCGAGAGTATGTCTTGACTTCACTAAAAAAATCGGCAGAAAATCAGTCAGAAAAAATAGCAGAAGTCGAAAAAGAAATTGAGGAAATCAAGGAGGTCTTAAGTAATCATGTTGGCTAGTGAATTTATTGAGGTATTTGATGCCTACTGCCCTCCTGCACTTGCTGAGGCTGGGGATCCGGTTGGCTTACACATTGGTACGTTGAACAAGCCGATTGAGCGAGTCATGGTGACACTGGATATTCGACCTGAGACAGTTACTGAAGCGATAGAGAATAAAGCTGACCTTGTGATTGCCAAACACCCACCAATTTTTCGTCCTGCTAAACGCTTAAATACAGACAATCCGCAAAATAAGATGTATGCAGATTTACTAAAGCATGAGATTGCTGTCTATGCAGCACATACGAATTTGGATATTATCGAAAATGGATTAAATGATTGGTTTTGTGAACTGCTTGGGATAAAAGAAACTAGCTTTTTGACGAAAACTCATGAGCTTGACGGAAAAGAATATGGGATTGGTCGTGTTGGGAATCTTTCTACCCCGTTAAATTTAAACGACTTTGCAAAGAAAGTAAAAAAAGATTTTCGTTTGGACGGGTTACGACTGGTTACTCAGCATCCCGAAAAGCTAGTGAAAAGAGTGGCTATTTGTGGAGGTAGCGGAGAGAAGTTTTATCCAGATGCTTTGGCAAAACAAGCAGACGTCTATATCACTGGAGATATTTATTACCATACGGCGCACGATATGCTGGCAAATGGATTATCGGCGATTGACCCAGGGCATCACGTAGAGTATCTGTGCGTACCAAAGCTTGTGGAATTATTTAATGAATGGAAAAACGAATTTGACTGGTCAATAGAATTTATCGAATCCAAAGCAAATACTAATCCATTTCAATTTATGTAAAGAAAAATCAAGGAAAGAAGAGATAAAATTGACAACTGCAAGAGAAGAATACAAGAATTTATTCCCACGTTTTATTGATTATGTAAAAACGGAAACACGTTCAGACTCTGAAAGTACAGCGACCCCATCGACACAAACACAAGTGGACTTTGCGATAAAATTAAAAGCTGAGCTAGAAAAATTAGGTTTATCAAATGTTCACTACCTTTCTGAAAATGGCTATGTTATTGCTACCTTGAAAGCAACTAAAGGAAAAGAAAAAGCACGCAAAATCGGCTTCATTTCTCATATGGATACAGCAGATTTTAATGCGGTAAATATTCAACCACAAATTGTTGAAAATTATGATGGAGAATCAATTATTTCTCTTGGTGAGGATGGAAAATGGGTGCTTGACCCGAAAGATTTTCCAAACATGAAGAATTATAAAGGCGATACCCTCATTACAACAGATGGTACGACCTTGCTAGGCTCTGATGATAAATCAGGGATTGCAGAAATCATGACAGCTATGGAATACTTACTTCTTCATCCAGAAATTGAACATGGGGAAATTCGTGTTGGTTTCGGCCCAGATGAAGAAATAGGTATCGGTGCAGATAAATTCGACGTTGCTGATTTTGATGTAGATTTTGCATACACCGTTGACGGAGGGCCACTTGGGGAACTTCAATATGAAACATTTTCTGCGGCACAAGCGGAAATCACTATCCAAGGAAAAAATGTTCATCCGGGAACTGCGAAAGACACGATGATTAATGCTTTACAAGTGGCAATTGATTTTCATAATTCATTACCAGCAGATGAAGTGCCTGAAAAAACAGAAGGGTATGAAGGATTTTCTCATTTGTTGAAATTAGACGGAACACCAGAGGAAGCAAGCATGACCTATATTCTTCGCGACCACAAAAAAGAACAATTTGAAGCACGTAAAGAGCTATTTATAAATAACGTTACAAAATTAAATGCTACCTTTGATTTTGACCGCATTACGATGGATTTATTCGATCAATACTATAATATGCGTGAAGTAATCGAAAAAGATATGTCCATTGTTGACCTCGCTGAACAAGCAATGAAAGAAGTCGAAATTGTGCCAGTGATTGAACCAATTCGTGGAGGAACAGACGGCTCAAAAATTTCATTCATGGGGATTCCAACGCCTAATCTCTTTGCAGGTGGCGAAAACATGCACGGTCGTTTTGAATTTGTTTCTCTACAAACAATGGAAAAAGCGGTCGATACGATTGTAAAAATTGTGGAATTAAACGCAAAATAGTAAAGATAAGAAGTGTTTTTCTTACTATAAATTGAAAATATAAAACTTTTGCTCTAGCTTTTCATTTTTATAGCTAGAGCTTTTTAATTAATTAAGCGTTGTTGTCTTTACTTGTTTTATTTTATTAAAAACGATAAGCTATTATAGAAGAATTGGAGGGGAATCATTTATGTGGTTTGTTAGAAACCCGTTATGGAGTTATTTAATTATCGTAAATGTTTATCTATTTGTTTTAATGTTTGTTGATAAACAACGAGCAGTGCAACATAAATGGAGGATACCAGAAAGTCAGCTTCTTATTTTAGGGATAATTGGTGGCGGACTGGGTGGATTATTAGCACAGCGTTTATTTCATCATAAGACACGAAAAGTCTATTTTACGGTTTGTTTTTTGATTGGAATAGTCGTTCTATTTACTTTGATTTATTTTTTTAAAGGGATGTAATTTTTAGTTGGGGTGAGTAGTATGAAGAATAAAAAAATAAAATTTATAGCCAACATAGTACTTGTTTTGATTTGTATTGGATTAGTTATCTTTGTGTTACGTGGGTATCTTGGGGAAATTACGAAAGCTGTTTTTCAGACAAATCCATTCATTTTTGTTGTGGTACTAGGCTTAGGAATGATTTATCAGCTGTTAGAGGGAGAAAATATTAAGTTATTGGTTTCTCCACTCCAATCTGATTTTCGATTACGAGAAGGTGTGTGGGGAAGTGGAACAGTTGCGTTTTTTCGTGTCATTAGTTTTGGGGCGATGACATTTCTTTCGGAGGTATTCTATTATAATAAAAAAGAAATTGAGCCTTCAAAATCTGTCGGATTGACGGTTTTACGCTTACTTTTTTATAAAGTTTCGTTATTTATTTTTGGAATTGCTTGTTTATTGATGGAATTTTTACAATTAAAGAGAGACAATTTTAAATTTGTTCCTGCAATTCTTACTGGCTTATTGATTACTGCAATCATTATTATTGTTTTGTTATTGTTTTCTATGAATTTAACGATTCAAGCGCAGGTCATGTGGTGGATTCAAAAAATTATTCGCAATCCTAAGCTTCGAGAAAAAATTGATCGGTTGAATTTAGCGATTTTCAGCTTGCGTGAAGTAATGGAAATGATTTTAAAAGATAAGTCCCTTTTCATGTCCGTGTTTTTTTATAACTGTGTGAAATTGGCCGTTTGGTATAGCATCCCGTTTATCACCTTTTTAGGACAAAAAAATAATTCTTTCTTTTTGACCTTTTCTCTTGTCAGCTTTGCGGTGGTGTTAGCAGGAGTTATCCCTACACCAGGTGGTATCGGTGGATTTGAGTTTGTTTATGTTTTATTGTTTAAACCTTATTTTGGAATGGCAGCGACCGTTGCTTCGCTGATTCTTTATCGTTTGGCTTCATACTTCCTTCCATTCTTCATTGGGATGTTTTACCAGTTAGTTCGTCAGCAAAAGAATTTAAAGAAAGAATATCGTCAAATCAAAAAATCACCTAATTAAATAGAAACTAAAAGCAAGAGTAATAAAACTATTCTTGTTTTTTATATATTAGTCAAGAATAGTCAGACTAAATCGTTGACCTATACTGACCAAGGAGATATAATAACAAATGTAGTATAAATTAAAAGGAAAATTAAAAGACAAGGAAGTGTTGGAGTATGGATATTGAAAAAATGACTACAACCATGCAGTCGGCGATTGCGGAAGCACAACAAGTTGCCGTAACACGTCACCATCAAGAAATTGATATTCCTCATTTATGGAAAATCTTTTTACAACCCGACCATTTTGGAAGGAATTTTTACAAAGATTTGGGTGTCGATACGGATGCATTTGAACATGAAGTAGATAATGCATTGGACGACATTTCAGTAGTTGAAGGGAACAATATTCGTTACGGTCAAGCGATGAGTCAAAATTTGTTTACCTTATTAAATGATGCAGATAAACTAAAAACAGATTTTGGCGATGAATACCTATCAACCGAAGTGGTACTTTTAGCGCTACACGAGTTGAAACATTATCGTTTAACAGAATACTTAGCCAATCATGGCATTACAAAAGAAAAAGTAAAACAAGCAATCGAAGATATGAGAGGTGGAGATAGAGTGACGTCTCAAAATCAAGAAGAAACATACAAAGCACTAGAAAAATATGGTGTGGACTTAGTAAAACAAGTCAAAGAAGGAAAACAAGATCCAATTATTGGACGTGACGATGAAATTCGTGATGTCATCCGTATTTTATCACGTAAAACAAAGAACAACCCAGTATTAATTGGAGAACCCGGTGTTGGTAAAACTGCTATCGTTGAAGGCTTGGCGCAACGGATTGTTAAAAAAGATGTTCCGTCAAACTTGAAAGATAAAACAATTTTCTCACTTGATATGGGGGCTTTAATTGCAGGTGCGAAGTTCCGTGGAGAATTTGAAGAACGTTTGAAGGCAGTTTTACAAGAAGTGAAAAAATCTGACGGACGTATCATTTTATTCATTGATGAAATTCATACCATCGTTGGTGCTGGGAAAACAGAAGGCTCAATGGATGCAGGAAACCTATTAAAACCAATGCTTGCTCGTGGGGAACTTCATTTAATCGGTGCCACTACACTAGATGAATACCGTCAATACATGGAAAAAGATAAAGCCTTAGAACGTCGTTTCCAAAAAGTATTAGTCAAGGAACCAACAGTGGAAGATACAATCTCTATCCTACGTGGGTTGAAAGATCGTTTTGAAATTCACCATGGGGTAAATATCCATGATAATGCGTTAGTCGCTGCGGCTACTTTATCTGATCGTTACATCACGGATCGTTTCTTGCCAGATAAAGCGATTGACCTAGTCGATGAAGCGAGTGCAACCATTCGTGTAGAAATGAATAGTTCACCAACCGAATTAGATCAGGCTACTCGTCGTTTAATGCAATTAGAAATTGAAGAAGCAGCATTGAAAAAAGAATCTGATGAAGCTTCTAAAAAACGTTTAGCAAGTTTGCAAGAAGAATTGGCTGATTTACGTGAAGAAACAAACGATTTGAAAATGCGTTGGGAAACGGAAAAAGAAGAAGTCAATGCGATTTCTAATAAACGTGCCCAAATTGAAATCGCACGCCGTGAATTAGAAGATGCAGAAAATGAATATGATTTGGAACGTGCGGCTGTTTTACGTCACGGGGAAATTCCAAAATTAGAAAATGAATTGCACGACTTAGAAGATGATGCCAAACGTGATGATTTGCATATGGTTCAAGAATCGGTTACTGAAAATGAAATCGCCGAAGTTGTTGGAAGATTAACAGGTATTCCAGTAACAAAATTAGTTGAGGGCGAACGTGAAAAATTATTGAAATTGAACGAAACACTTCATAAACGTGTAATCGGGCAAGATGAAGCGGTAGACGCAGTGAGTGATGCGGTCATTCGTTCACGTGCTGGACTCCAAGATCCAAATCGTCCACTCGGTAGCTTCCTATTCTTAGGTCCTACTGGTGTTGGTAAAACAGAACTTGCGAAAGCATTAGCTGAAAATCTATTTGACTCAGAAGACCATATGGTGCGCATTGATATGAGTGAATATATGGAAAAACATTCAGTCAGTCGTTTAGTCGGAGCACCTCCAGGCTATGTGGGTTATGATGAAGGTGGACAACTTACCGAAGCTGTACGTCGTAATCCTTATACTATCGTTTTACTTGATGAAATTGAAAAAGCACATCCAGATGTGTTCAATATCTTACTTCAAGTATTAGATGACGGTCGTTTGACAGATTCTAAGGGTGTTGTTGTTGACTTTAAGAACACTGTTTTAATTATGACAAGTAATATTGGTTCTCATTTACTTCTTGACGGTGTGAAAGAAGACGGAACAATCCCTGAAGAAGTCGAAGATCAAGTGATGGAATTGTTAAAAGGTAGTTTCAAACCTGAGTTCTTAAACCGTATTGATGATACGATTTTATTCACACCACTTTCTCTTGAAGATGTGAAGAATATTATTGTTAAGATGACTGCTCAGTTGTCTAAACGTTTGGAAGAACAAGAAATTACTTTAGAAATTTCTGATAATGCGAAAACATGGATTGCTGAAAATGCGTATGAACCTGCTTATGGGGCACGTCCATTGAAACGTTATTTGACGAAGGAAGTTGAAACACCACTTGCAAAAGAAATTGTCGCAGGTAAGATTATGCCAAAAACAAAAGTAATCGTTGATGTTGAAAACGACCAATTAACTTTCAATAAATTAACGTTGGAAGAAGAATAATTTAAAAAGGTGTAGGTCTATTTATTGTAGACGTACACCTTTTTATTATGTTGAAAAAATCTTAATTTTTTTGTGCTTGTTGTTCCTTATCTAGTTGCTTCAAATTTTTCATAGCTTTCAAATAGGAAACAATTAAAATAGCAACGGAACCAGTCCAAGCAAGCGGGCCAGCAGTAGCAGCACCGACAAAGCCAAAGAGTGCGGTTAAACCGATTGCAGCAATGGAACGCATAATCAGCTCCATAATACCGGCAATTGTCGGCACAACACTTTGCCCAAGTCCTTGAAGAGTATAACGCAAAATAAATAAGGTCGCTAATATCCAGTACATGCTTCCATTGATATTAAAATAAACTTGTGCAAGATGAATAACTTTGAATTCTTTTGGACTGACAAAAAGTGTGACTAACACATGTCCGCAAGTAATGACGATAATTCCACCTAAAATACTAAAGCAGATACTTAAAATCAATCCTTGCCGTACGCCCTGAATAATACGAGCGTATTTTTTTGCGCCAAAATTTTGAGCAGTATAGGTCGCCATAGTAATACCAAAGCTCATCATTGGAAGGGTAGCAAATTGATCTATCCGACTGGAGGCAGTCTGAGCAGCTACGACATCCGTTCCTAATGAGTTTAATGCAGATTGTAAGATAACTGCACCAATTGCGATAATAGAGGCTTGAAAGGCCATTGGGAAAGCTACCCGTGCATGTTCGGAAATCTCTCTTTTGCTAATTTTAAAATCTGATTTTCTTAATTGTAAATTAGGAATTTTTCTGTAAATATAGATAATACATAGAATACTTGAAAAAACCTGTGCGATTACTGTGGCAATTCCCGCTCCAGCTACACCCATTTTTACGACGAGTATCAAAAATAAGTCGAGGACAATATTAACAATACTTGCGATAATTAGAAAAAATAGTGGAGTTCGAGAATCTCCAAGCGCTCGAATAACATTGCTTAGTAAATTAAACGCCATTGAGGCAAAAATACCAAGCAAGATAATTATGATAAATGTTTGTGCATCATGGATGATAGTTTTAGGTGTTTGCATAACAACAAGCATTGATGAACCAATAAAACGCTTAAAATCGTTAAAACAATAGTCACGATTAAGCTAAGAATTACGCCGGTTGCAAAGCTCTTCTTCACCCCAATATAATCTTGAGCGCCAAACCGTTGTGCTGTGATAATCGACATTCCAGCAGTAAGTCCTGTGGCAAACCCGATGATTAAAAAATTGATGCTTCCGGTAGAACCCACCGCGGCTAAAGCGTCTTTTCCCAATGTTTTTCCGACAATGACCATATCCATGGTGGCATAAAGCTGTTGGAAAATATTTCCTATTAATAGAGGAATTGTGAAAAGAAGGATGAGCTTAATGGGGTTTCCGTGTGTCAGTTCCTTCAAAATAGTTCAGACCTTTCATAAATTGTATCGTTTACATACAGGATAGCATAGTGGCGAGGAAACTACGAAGTTTAAGATTAATAAAATTTTTTTCTTGCTTTTTTTATGTTTACAGATGTAAACTGTAATTATAAGGATTACAACTGTAAACGTAAAAGCAGGAATTACATAAGAAAGGAGGATTCATATGGTAACCCAAGAGGTGCATACGTACGCCAATATTTCTGATTCAGAATGGGAAATTATGCGTGTTATTTGGACATTAGGCGAGGCAACCTCAACAGAAATTAATGCTATTTTGGCAGACTCAATGGGTTGGAAGCTGGCTACGGTGAAAACACTGTTAGGAAGATTAGTAAAAAAACAGGCGCTTTCTACTGAACGAGTGGGGAAAAAATTTGTCTACCGACCGCTAGTATCTGAAGATGAGTCCATGTACTCGGCAAGTAGCGAATTATTCAAACATATTTGTGCAAAGAAAGTTGGGAAAACATTAGCGGAAATCGTTGCGGATATTAGACTGACAAAAGAGGATATTGCACTGATACAAACAGCGTTAAATCAAAATCAACCGGTGGCAACCATTGCATGTAATTGCATTCCCGGTCAATGCCACTGTAAGCATCACGAATGCTAAATAAAAATTGGAGGAAAAGATAATGAAAAAACAAGAACTAACAATCAACGGAATGACATGTAACCACTGTGTGATGACAGTAGAAAAGGCTGCTCAAAATGTTGCAGGAGTTGAAAAAATCAAAGTGAATTTGAAAAAAGGAATTGGCAAAGTAAAATTTGATGAAGAGATTGTCAATGCGGAAACAATCGCCCAAGCAATTACACAAGCAGGTTACCAAGCTGAGGTGAAGTAAAATGACAGCAAATGCGACAGATACATTTGTGATTACGGGCATGACCTGTGCAAACTGTGCGCAACGTGTCGGGAAAGCATTATCTGCGACAACTGGGGTAGAAACAGCAAATGTGAATTTAGCAACTGAACGTGCAACGATTAATTATGACGGAAAATTAGTGAACCGTGATGCGTTGATTCAAAGTGTGGAAGCGATAGGTTACGGGGCAATTCTCTATGATGAAGCACACCGTCAACAGATTGCTAAGGAAAAAGCAGATTCGTTAAAGAAGATGAAACAGCAGTTAATTATTAGTGCTATTTTGACCTTTCCAATGATTTTGGCAATGGTGCTAGGAATGCTTGGGATTCACACCTCCTTTACTATGCTTTTACATGAGCCACTTGTTCAGTTTATTCTAGCGACACCTGTTCAATTTTGGATTGGGGGTCGGTTCTACAAGGGAGCTTATCATGCGATAAAGACAGGTGCGCCAAATATGGATGTACTCGTGGCACTTGGGACTTCTGCGGCCTATTTTTTTAGTTTGATATTTGGCGTTTTTCTTCATCATGAAAATGCGTTGAACTTTGAAAGTAGTGCAACGATTATTACACTGATTTTATTAGGAAAATATTTGGAGCAACGTGCTAAAACAAAGACGAGCTCTGCGATAAAACAGTTAATGTCGTTAAAAGCAAAATCTGCGACAATCATTTTAGAAAATGGGGAAGAAGTCCAACTTCCGATTGAAGAAGTTCAACGGAAAAATGTGATGAAGGTTAAGCCTGGGGAACAAATTCCCCTAGATGGTGTGATTATTCAAGGACAAGCAGCGGTAGACGAAAGTGCTTTAACAGGTGAAAGTATTCCTGTTGAAAAGGCAATTGGCGCAACTGTTTTTGGTGGAACGCTAAATACGAACGGTCAGCTTCGTGTTCAGGTGGCAGCAGAAAGTGGTGTGGGGGTACTTTCTCGCATTATTCAAATGGTAGAGGATGCGCAAGGAACAAAGGCACCGATTCAAAAAATAGCAGATAAGGTTTCTGGTATATTTGTGCCAGTTGTTCTAGTGATTGCGTTAGTGACACTAGTCGTGACTGGTTTTTTGACAAAAGATTGGCAAGTGGCAATTAATCATAGCGTTGCAGTTTTAGTGATTGCTTGTCCGTGTGCGTTAGGACTTGCTACTCCAACGGCAATTATTGTTGGAACAGGGATTGGCGCAAAGCATGGTGTCTTGATAAAAGGCGGAGATGCGCTAGAAATGACGTCACAAATTAATACGCTTGTCCTTGATAAGACGGGAACAATTACCATGGGAAGTCCAGAAGTTGTGAACTTTGACGGAGAAAAGAAGTATTTTTCCATTCTTGCGAGCTTGGAAAATGAATCTGAACATCCTCTTGCTATGGCAATTGTAGATGAAGCAAAAGAGAAAAATTTGACCCTTGAGCCAGTTCGTGACTATCAAACGTTGGCTGGTCTTGGTGTGACGGGCGTTATTGACAACGTTCGCTACTATGCGGGAAATAAACGCCTACTAAAAGAACATGGTATTTCTGTGCAGTATGAAATTTCTGGAAAAACGGTAGTTTATTTGGCGAATGAACGAGAATTTCTAGCAGCTGTCGCTTTGGCAGATAAGGTGAAGGATACCTCTAAAGAAGCGATTGAACAGCTTCAAAATAAGTGGATTGAAGTTTATATGTTGACTGGAGATAATCAAGAGGCGGCTCGTGCGATTGGGGCTGAGGTTGGCTTAGATAGTGCACATATCATAAGTAATGTATTACCAACAGATAAAGCTGAATATGTAAAAAAACTTCAACAGACTGGAAAAAAAGTTGCAATGGTCGGAGATGGAATTAATGATGCGCCTGCGCTTGCTAATGCAGATGTTGGGATTGCTATGGGTACGGGCACAGATATTGCTATGGAGGCAGGAGATGTGACGCTCATTAGCGGTGATTTATTACAGGTGGGGAAGCTGATTCATCTTAGTCATGCAACGATTGGAAAGATTAAACAAAATTTATTTTGGTCGTTTGTCTACAATACAATTGGGATTCCAGTAGCAGCGTTAGGTTTTTTAAATCCAATGATTGCGGGAGCGGCGATGGCGATGAGTAGTGTGAGTGTCATTATTAGTTCGTTAATGTTGAACCGTAAGAAGATATTTTAGTGAAAGATCGTTCTGATTTTTAGGGCGATTTTCTACTTCTTACAATTTGTAAGCAAAAAAGTTGAATGATTTTTCAACTTTCGATACATTATAAAAGTAATAAATTTTTTTTGTTCATCAAGAATGAATATAGGGGGAAAAAATATGTCAAAAGTTTTAGTTGTTAAGGGACATCCATTAACGAGCGAAGAATCTTTTTCTGTTAAGGGATTAGATAAATTTGTGGAAATCTACGAAGCCAATCATCCGAATGATGAAGTTGAACTATTAGATGTTTTTCACGATAATGTACCTGAAATTGATGCAGATATTGCTTCAGCATTTATTGAATTAGGAAAAGGAACTGATTTCACAGCGTTATCTGAAGACCAACAAGCTAAAGTGGCACGTTATAGTCAATTGACAGAGCAATTTTTAAATGCTGATAAAGTCGTTGTAGCGAATCCTTTATGGAATGGACAAATTCCAACTCGCTTAAAAGCATGGTTTGATACAATCAATGTTGCTGGAAAGACATTCAGATATACTGAAAATGGACCAGTTGGTTTGACAGAAGGGAAAAAAGTTCTTCACATTCAAGCAAACGGTGGCGTTTATTCTGGTTCTGATTCAGCAGCAAAATTTGTTGATGAAGCTTTCAAATTTATTGGAGTGGATGATGTACAGGCAGTCTTTATTGAAGGTCATGCGTATGCTCCAGATAAAGCAGAAGAAATTTTATCAGATAGCTTGGCTAAAATTGAAGAAATCGCAAAAGAATTTTAATATTTTTTTTGAACTTCTCGGTGAAAATCGGGAGGTTCTTTTTTAATGTGGAAAAAGAGTCAAAAAAAAGACGCCTAGCCGAAACTAAACGTCTGATTATTTACGGTTAATTAAGCTTTTTCTACGTTAGAAGCTTGAGGTCCGCGAGCGCCTTCTTCAACATCGAAAGTTACTGCTTGACCTTCTTCTAAAGTTTTGAAACCGTCACCTTGGATAGCTGAGAAGTGTACGAATACGTCGCTTCCATCTTCACCAGTGATAAATCCAAAACCTTTGTCTGCGTTAAACCATTTAACTGTACCTTGTGCCATAATATAGCATCCTCCTTGAGCTTCTTGCTCGATTTATTTGTTGCAATTGTTGCAGGGTGGTTCAGGAGACGCTCTATTACGAAACAGCTACTGATAAATCCTTACAAAAACTACTCTTTTATCATAACATAAGTTTTGAAGAATGCAAGCGATTGACAAAACATTTTTTAAAAATGTTTCAAAAATATTCGTAAGGAGTCGAAACTTTCTTTTCCAATTTCATAAAACGTCCCATTATTTCAAGAAATGTCTATTAAAACCACGAACATAAGGAGTAGGACTGTGAACTTTGTCCGTAAGTTGATATTCGGCATGTAAAGTCCAATAAGGGTCTGCTAAAATCGAGCGACCAATTGCCACCAAATCTGCACAATTGCTTTCAATCACGGCATTTGCCACCTCTGGCTCACCTAATAGACCCACAGCAATCGTTGGAAGATTTGTAAATTCCTTGATTTTATTAGCAAATGGAGCCTGATACCCCGCAAATAGATTTTTAGGTGCGTATTCGGACTCGCCGCCTGTGCTGACATGGAAAACATCAACGCCAGCTTCCTGATATTTCTTAATAATAGGAAGAATATGTGCCAGTCCGTAACCTTCTGGGTGATATTCCCTGGCTGAAATACGAAAAACGAGGGGCATATCTTCTGGCATGACTTTTTTAACTGCATGAATCACGTCACAGCCGAACAAGCTAAAGTCTTTTCCATAGTTATCTTTTCGATGATTTGTCAGTGGTGAATGAAATTGATGAATCAAATAACCATGTGCTCCGTGAAGTTCAATAAAATCTACACCGGAAGTGATGGCTCGTTGCACAGTTTCTTGGAATTTTGAGATTAACTTTTCAATTTCTTCTAAAGTTAACTCATGTGGTGTTTTCCAATCCTCAGCAAAGGGAATAGGAGAAGGGGCAACGGGCGGATTTGCATCTTCTGCTTTTCGTCCAGCATGTCCTATTTGTATACCAACTTTAGTCCCTTGTGTGTGAATTTTTTCAACTAAATCTTTGAGTGCTGGAATTTGTTTGTCGCTCCAAAGTCCCAAGTCTTGATTTGTAATTTGTCCGTCTGGTTCGATTCCAGTCATTTCAATAATTATCGCACCGACTCCACCGACTGCACGAGAAACATAGTGCTGCATGTGCCAATCGTTGACAATTCCGTCTTTTGTTTCTACCATATACTGACACATTGGTGGCATCACTACTCTGTTTTTGAAAGTAACACCTTTAATTGTGAAAGGTTCAAAAAGTTTTGTCATATTATTCCCTCCATTTAAAACTCTTTCTTTAAGTAATTGTAACAAACATGTTTGAAAGCTATTGCACGAAATGACTTGTTTGTGAAAATAAGACGAAAAGTATTGAAAATAAGAGTAGATGTGTTATAATATCTTAGCACGTAATAGTGTCCATTTTAAATATTTCTCGGAATATTCAATCGGGGCCGTTACGGATTCGACAGGCATAGTTTGAGCTTGAATTGCGTTTCGTAGGTTACGTCTACGTTAAAACGTTACAGTTAAATATAACTGCTAAAAACGAAAACACTTACGCTTTAGCTGCCTAAAAACCAGCTAGCGTGATCGCCCCGGTATCGCCCATGTACTCGGGTAGCGGTCTAATCTCAGTGGGATACGATAAACTTTTCCGTCTGCAAAGTTTGTAAGAGTTCATCAGACTAGCAAATAGAGACGCCTGTTGTGCGGCAGCTCTAGGAGCAAAATTTTAATAGTACAACTATGAGCGTAGATATTGAAGTGGCAATGTGTTTGGACGCGAGTTCGACTCTCGCCGGTTCCATATTAAGCTAATTTATGAGATTCATGATTTAGCCCAATGGAGGAAGAAGTCTTGTTTATCAAGGCTTTTTTTGTTGCTTATTTTTAAATAATTGTTTATTGATATTTTATCATAAAATAGAATCAAAATAATATAACAATAGGAAAGAATTTCAATTATTTCATGTATATTCATTAGAAAACGGTGAGGAATCAGAAAGTGTTTTTGAATAAAAGAAATCTTATGTGATTTAGCTTGTATTCGGTTCCAAACATTTTTTTGTAAATATTATTTTCTGTATAAAAATTCTTTCAATTAATAACATGCAATGATATAATATAACATGTGAGATACATAAATTGAAATTATTGAAAGAGGTGTCGGACACATGTCTTGGGAAAAAACATATCAAACATGGTTAAATGAAGAAACTTTAGAAGCTGGCTTAAAAGCTGAGCTACTCTCTTTAGAAGGAGAAACAGATAAGCTAAAAGATGCGTTTTATGCGCCTCTTGAATTTGGTACTGCGGGAATGCGCGGATTATTAGGTGTCGGGATTAATCGCATGAATATCTACACGGTTCGGCAAGCAACTGAAGGGCTTGCTCGTCTGATGGAATCAAAAGGTAAAGAAGCAAAAAAACGTGGGGTAGCTATTGCTTATGATTCTCGTCATATGTCGCCTGAATTTTCTATGGAGGCGGCAAAAGTCCTAGCTAAACATAATATTCCATCATTTGTATTTGAATCTTTACGTCCTACACCAGAATTATCATTTGCAGTTCGTGATTTACATGCGTTTACTGGGATTATGATTACAGCCTCACACAATCCAGCGCCATACAATGGTTATAAGGTGTACGGAGAAGATGGGGGACAAATGCCTCCTCACGACGCCGATGCATTAACTACTTACGTACGTGGAATTGAAAATCCATTAACCATTGAAGTGGCTGATGAAAATGAAGCGAAAGACCTAGGCTTAATTACTATTATTGGTGCTGACATTGATGACAGATACCTTGAATTGATGAAGGGTGTAACAATTAATCAAAAATTAATTGATGAAGTTGGAAGACATTTGAAATTAATTTACACACCACTTCATGGAACGGGTGAAATGCTTGGACGTCGTGCTTTAGCACAAGCAGGATTCTCTTCTGTTGCAGTAGTTGAAGAACAAACGATTCCAGATGGAGATTTTCCAACAGTGAAATCACCAAACCCAGAAGAACATTCAGCTTTTGCAATGGCAATTGCTTTAGGTGAAAAGGAAGATGCAGATGTGTTGGTTGCCACTGACCCAGATGCTGACCGTCTTGGTGTAGCCGTTCGCTTACCAAATGGAGAATACCAAGTGTTAACTGGAAATCAAATTGGCGCAATTTTGATTAAATATATCCTTGAAGCTCATAAACAAGCTGGCACATTACCTGAAAATGCAGCAGTTCTGAAATCTATCGTTTCTTCTGAACTTGCAACGAAAATTGCGGATAGCTACGGCGTGACAATGATGAATGTTTTGACAGGTTTCAAGTTTATCGCTGAAAAGATTCAACAATTTGAAGAAACAGGTTCAAACACATATATGTTCGGTTTTGAAGAATCTTATGGTTACTTGGTGAAACCATTTGTACGTGATAAGGATGCTATTCAAGCGTTAGTATTAACAGCAGAAGTGGCAGCTTATTATAAATCACTTGGCAAAACACTTTATGACGGTTTGCAAGATATTTTTGCAGAATATGGTTTTTATGCAGAAAAAACAATTTCAGTAACTTTATCTGGTATTGACGGTTCTGAAAAAATCAAAGCACTAATGACGAAATTCCGTAATGAAGCACCGACTGAATTTGGTGGGGTAAAGGTTACAGTTACCGAAGATTTCAAAGAATTAACAAAAGTTTCAGTAGACGGTACAGTTGAAAAATTAACGACACCTCCCTCTGATGTACTAAAATATATCATGGAAGATGGTTCATGGATTGCTGTTCGTCCTTCTGGTACAGAACCAAAAATCAAGTTCTATCTTGCAACTTCAGCAGATTCCCAAGTAGAAGCCGATGCAAAAATTGCTGCATTTGAAGCTTCTGTGAACGAAATTACCGCTGAATAATCTGAGCAATATCGGACTCGGGAAAATTTCTCGAGCCTTTTTTTATTTTTTTAGAACATTATCAGAAAATTTTGATATAATGAATCAAATGAAAATTATAAAAGGTTGGTGCGTGGCATGAGCAATAAGTTAAACATTGGGTTATTAGGATTAGGCACAGTAGGTTCAGGGGTACCATTTATTCTGAATAGTCATAAGGAAAAGATTCAGCAAGTTACTGGTATGGAAATTCAAGTAACCAAGGCGTTAGTTCGTGATGAATCAGAAAAGGAAAGACAAGCGAAACGATTTGATATTGCATTAACGACGGATTACAACGAAATTATCAATGATGAAGAGATTCATGTAGTGGTAGAGCTGATTGGAAAAATTGAACCTGCGAAAACGTATATTTCACAAGCCTTAGAAGCTGGGAAACACGTGGTTACAGCTAATAAAGATTTATTAGCGCAATACGGAGCAGAGCTTGCCTCATTAGCTCAAAAAAATCATGTGGATTTATACTTTGAAGCAGCCGTAGCAGGTGGGATTCCCATTCTTAGAACGATTGCTAATTCATTAGCGGCGGATAATATTCAAAAGGTTCTTGGTATTGTCAACGGCACAACCAATTACATGTTAACCAAAATGGTTGCTGAATCAAAATCTTACGAGGAAGCATTGAAGGAAGCGCAAGAATTAGGCTTTGCAGAATCAGATCCAACCAACGATGTGGACGGAATTGATGCGGCGTATAAAATGGTTATTCTCTCAAACTTTGCTTTCGGAATGAACGTTAATCTGAAGGATGTGGAAACACAAGGAATCAGAGAAATTACCACAGATGATGTAGAAATGGCGAAAAAATTAGGTTATGAATTAAAACTAATCGGTTCGTCTGAAAAAATCGGTGAAAGTATCGCTGTTCAAGTCGCACCAATGTTGGTTCCATTAACTCATCCACTGCACTCAGTGAAAAATGAAATGAATGCCGTATTTATCAATAGTAGCGGTGTAGGAGAATCTATGTACTATGGTCCGGGAGCTGGAGCAAAACCAACTGCAACCTCTGTTGTATCTGACCTTATCACTATTGCTAAAAATATTCGTCTTGGGACTACTGGTTATCGGTTTAATTCTTATAATTATGAAACAAAGCTTGCAAATGATAACGAAGTCTACGGAAAATATTATTTTGCTTTTGATGTCCCGGATAAAAAGGGACAATTATTGTTACTAACAAAAATCTTCTCAAGCACAGATATTAGCTTTGAACAAGTGATTCAACAAAAAACTGATGGGACCACTGCTCGCATGGTAGTGACCACACATGCAATGACAAAAGCACAAATGAAAGCTGTCACTGAAAAAATTCAAGAAGTACCTGAATTTCACTTATTAAATACGTTTAAGGTGCTAGAAGATTAATTAAGAGGAAGAAATGGAGTGGCAAGGCAATGAAAATTATCGTTCCTGCAACAAGTGCCAATATTGGACCGGGATTTGATTCATGTGGAATTGCGGTGAATCGTTATTTGACTATTGAGGTGGAAAAAGCGAGTGAACAGTGGGAAGTAGCGCACGATTTAGGAGAAGATATTCCAATAGATGAAACAAATTTATTGATTACGACTGCCTTGAGGGTTAAGGGGAATTTGACCCCACATAAACTTGTCATGACTTCTGATATTCCGTTAACTCGAGGTTTGGGAAGTAGCTCTAGTGTGATTGTAGCGGGAATTGAGCTTGCCAATCAGCTTGGAAAGCTTAATCTGACGCAAGAAGAAAAGCTCACAATTGCCACAGAAATCGAAGGACATCCTGACAATGTTGCCCCAGCGATTTATGGGGATTTTGTGATTGCTAGTTTTATCGACGGAGAGGTATCGGCAGTTCATCATCAATTTCCTGATTGTGCCATCATTGGTTTTATCCCAGATGAAGTACTTTCTACCGAAAAAAGTCGAGAAGTTTTGCCGAAAACACTAGATTTCAAAGAAGCTGTTGCTGCAAGTTCTATTGCAAATGTGATGATTGGGGCGATTTTAAGCGATAATATGCAGCTTGCTGGTCAAATGATAGAACATGACCTGTTCCATGAGAAATATCGTCGAAAGCTTGTCCCACATGTTGAAGAAATTCGAGCAATCGGTCATCAGCAAGGGGCTTATGCAACCTATCTTTCTGGTGCGGGACCAACCGTCTTAGTCCTTGCACCAAGAGAAAAAGCAGAAGAAATCTATAAAAATATTGAACAACTTTCCTTTATTGGTGTAACGACCACTTTTGAAATTGATAGAGTTGGCGTTAAAGTAGAAAATTAAACATTCGTCAAATCGACAATGTGCTGATATAATTAACAAAGCGAAGATAAGTGATTTATCGTGCTTCGGTTACTTATCAGTACATTGTTTTTATATTGGAGGGGAGTATCCTGGGAGAAAAATTTTTACTTCAATTAGTTTGTGGCTATCAACGTTTTATTTCGCCGTTGTTCCCACCAAGTTGCCGTTATTATCCAACCTGCTCAAACTACATGATAGATGCGGTTCGTACACATGGTGCGTTAAGGGGTGGACTTATGGGTATGGCTCGTATTTTACGCTGTCACCCTTTTGTCAAAGGCGGGATAGATTATGTACCGTTGAAATTTAGTTTGCGAAGAAACTCTGATAAAACCTATCATGGGCCTTATGACCATCGAATGAAGAATAATAGAAAAACGAGTGCTTCCTAAAATCTAATTTTAGAAGGCGCTCGTTTTCTTAATTCAAAGGCAAATAAACCGTAAACACCGAGCCCAATCCCAAAGCAGAAGTAAGCTCTACATAGCCGCCAAGCAATTCGGTATAATTTTGAACAATGGATAAGCCTAGGCCTGTTCCACCAGAATTGCGACTTCGTGCTTTATCCACACGGTAAAAGCGCTCAAATATCCGCTTTTGATTTCTACTATCAATCCCAATTCCCGTATCTTTTACGGCGAGTTTCAGCTGATTTTCTGTTGTTTCATAAGAGATGGTGATTTTTCCATTTTCTTTTGAATATTGAATGGCATTTTCGAGTAAATTTTTTATAATCGGTTGAAAAATTTCAAGTTTTGTTTGGTAGCTGTATTCAGTATTTCCAAGAATTTCAACTGTTAGATTTTTTGCTTGAATTTGTTTTTGATAGTTTGAAAGAAGCTCTTGTAAAAACGGCTTCATAAAGACCGTTTGAACTTCTTTATCAGGAATATCCCCGTCACGCGAAAGTAAAAGAATCTCGGCAATTAGTCGTTGCAACCTAATGGCATCTTTTTGAATGATTTGTAGAAACTGGGTTGTCAGTTCAGGGTCATCTTTTGCACCGTCAAGTAGCGTTTCTGTAAAGCCAATCAAAGAGGTGACTGGAGTTTTTAATTCGTGTGATACATTTCCAACAAAATCTCGTTGCATACGTTCTAAGTGGCGCAGTTGAGTAATGTCATATGCCGCCCCTATTAACTGAATCGTCGAATTGGCTTTAGGTTCCACATAGCGCAAGGATAAATCAATAACCGATAGTTTAGGCTTGGTTAAGCGTATTTCCACTTTTCTAGTTTGCTTATCCGTGATGGTTTGTTGTAACAAAAGTAATAACTCATTTTCAGTGAAAACAGAAAAATAATTCTTTCCAACTGGGTTATAAACGCCGATTAACCGACACATTGCTGGATTCATAAGCTCAATCGTTCCGTCGTGCTTGATGATAAAGACACCAATTGTTAACTGGTCGATAAATTCATAAAATTGTTCCTCGGTGGAAACATACGCTTGATAAGTGGAACTCATTTGTGTGCTTAAACGGTTAACAGTCGTGTAAAGCTCGCTCCAGCTATTCGATTCATGAATAATGGAACGTTCCTGCTCAGGCTGCTCTACCATTTTTTTAAGGACAGGTAGGATTGTCTCCAAGGGTTCGTTTTTTTGTTTAATAAGCTGTCGAACGAAAATAGCAATAACAATAAAGAGCAGTGCCAGTGTTCCAATAATGTATTGTCTAAAAATAGCAATATTCTTTGAGAAGTTGCTGACTTGTTCAGATAAGCGAGCATAGCCGATAATTTGACCCTCTTTTTTAATAGGCAAAGCAACATATAGAAATTCCTTATCTAAAGTTTTGCTTGCTCGTAAGGAGGTACCAATTGGTGAACCTTTTGCAACAGCAATAATTTCTGGGCGATCCGCACGACTCGCATCTTTGGGATCTCCTGAAGTATCGTAAATAATTTTTTTATCTGCACCTAACAAAGTAAAGCGGGTATTATCAGGCTTAATATAATTTTTCAACAATTTTTTTTGAGACTTTGTGATTGTATTCGTCTCCAAAGAATCTTCTTCTGGAAAATGCTCCAGAAGTAGCATTAATTTATTTTCTAAAAGTGTTGTTTGCTGGTGAATGATTTGTGTACGGAAGAAGTGGTTACTAAGAAAAATACTTCCTACAAAAATCGCACCAATCACAAGCATGGCTAAAGCTGTTTCACGAAAATTTTTCTTTTTTGCTCCATTCATTTTAGTCACCTAATGCAATCTGAGGTTCTTGAAATCGGTAACCAACCCCGCGTTGAGTAATCAAGTATTTTGGATTTTTGGGATCATCTTCGATTTTTTCACGTAAATGACTCACATGCACGTCAACGATTCTCGTTTCTCCAACAAAATCAAATGCCCAAATTCGATCTAGCAAAACTTCACGACTGATTACTCGATTTTTACGCTTGCTAAAGTAAACAAGAAGGTCAAATTCTTTGGGTGTTAGTTCGATTTCTTTGTCACGAAGCGTTACTTGATAGTTGTCCTCGTCTATCATTAAATCTCCAATAGTAAGCTTAGGATGTCTCACCACCTCCTCGTACTTTTGAATGGTTTTATGTTGAGCTTTGGAAGCTGAAATTTCTTCTCGACGAAAAACTGCTTTCATACGAGCAATCACCTCTCTTGGACTGAAAGGCTTTGTCAAATAATCATCTGCTCCAATCTCAAGACCGATAATTTTATCCACTTGATCGTCACGAGCTGTAAGAATTAAAATAGGTGTATCAATTTTTTCTCGGCGCAAAGCCTTGGTAATATCCATTCCATCCATTCCTGGAAGCATGACATCTAAAATAAGGAAATCAAAAGGAAAGGCAAGGGCAAGCTGATACCCGTCTGTTCCATTGTCGGCTGTTGTTACTTCATAGCCTTCTTTTTCTAAATTAAATTTTAAAAGGGTAACGATTGAAGGTTCATCGTCAACCACTAGAATTTTTTTCATTTGTGTCACTCCTACTAAAAAAGTTTACGTTTCAAGATAAAGTATCCCCGTATGTTCATTTTACCAAAAAAATGAACATTAAACATGATAATTTCATGAAAGTCTGAATAAATCAAGTATAATAGAGAAGAAAACCAGAAGAGGTGAAGAAAATGATTGCGATTAGCGGTTGCTTGGGCGGAGAGCTTTGTCGATATGATGGAGTTTATGCAGGGATTCCAGAGTTAGAAGAATTGGTGAGAATAGGACAAGCAGTGATGTTCTGTCCAGAAGTTATGGGTGGCTTGTCAACGCCACGTTCTCCTGCAGAAATTCAATATGGAGACGGTTACGCTGTTCTTAACGGCACCTCTCGAATTTTGAATGCAATAGGAAAAGACGTAACGGAAGAATATATAAATGGAGCAAAGATTGCTTATCAAAAACTTATGAAGTATGGTGTAACACAGGTTGTAATGAAAGAAAAAAGTCCAAGCTGTGGCAGTCACCTCATCTATGACGGAACATTTAGTGGTGTAAGAAAACAAGGAATAGGAGTGGCAGCGGCTTATTTTCGTAAAATGGGGCTAGAAGTTCTCAGCGAGGAAGAATGGTTGGAGAAAAAACGCTTAAGTAAGGGATAAGGAATCTTGACTAATACGCAGAATATCAGTAATATTAAGAGGATTGAAAAGTATATTAAAGAAGAGAGAATACTATGGAGATAGAAAAAACAAATCGCATGAATGCCTTGTTTGAGTTCTATTCAACACTACTTACTGAAAAGCAGATGAATTATATCGAGCTTTATTATGCAGATGATTACTCGCTTGGAGAAATTGCTGAGGAGTATGATGTGAGTAGGCAAGCTGTTTACGACAATATCAAACGCACAGAAAGAATTTTAGAGGATTATGAAAGAAAACTTAGCTTGTATTCTAACTATATTGTCCGTGGACAAATCATTGATGAAATCCGTGAAAAATATAAGGATGATAGCTATTTACAAACAAAACTTGATGAAATACAAGAAATCGACGAGGATTAGACAAAGGAGATTGAATAAATGGCATTTGAGGGTTTAACGGAGCGCTTACAAAATGCGATGAGCAAATTACGTCGCAAAGGGAAAGTTAGTGAAGCAGACGTAAAAGAAATGATGAGAGAGATTCGATTAGCCTTGTTAGAAGCCGATGTGGCGCTACCAGTGGTGAAAGAATTTACAAAGAGTGTGCGTGAACGTGCGATTGGAGCGGAGGTTTTAGAAAACTTAAATCCAACGCAACAGATTGTAAAAATCGTAGATGAAGAATTAACGAAAACACTCGGTGGGGAAACAGTTGCACTCAATAAATCACCGAAGATACCGACCGTGATTATGATGGCGGGGCTTCAAGGGGCAGGGAAAACAACCTTTGCCGGAAAGCTTGCAAATAAATTAATCAAGGATGAAAATGCACGGCCTTTAATGATTGCAGGAGACGTTTATCGTCCAGCCGCTATTGATCAATTAAAGGTACTGGGAGAACAGCTGAATGTGCCTGTATTTGATATGGGAACAGAAGTTAGTCCAGTAGAGATTGTCCGTGAGGGGCTAAAGGTTGCTGAAAAAAATCATAACGATTATGTTTTGATTGATACAGCGGGTCGCTTGCACGTTGATGAAGCTTTGATGGATGAATTGAAGCAAATCAAGGAATTAGCACACCCAGATGAAATTCTATTGGTTGTTGATGCTATGACTGGACAAGATGCGGTGAATGTAGCGCAAAGTTTTAATGAGCAACTTGGAATTACAGGGGTTATCATCACAAAGCTTGATGGAGATACTCGTGGTGGTGCGGCACTTTCTATCCGTTCTATTACTGGAGCACCAATTAAATTTGTCGGGACGGGTGAAAAATTAACAGACCTTGAAGTTTTCCATCCAGATCGGATGAGTAGTCGTATCTTGGGTATGGGAGATATGTTGACCTTGATTGAAAAGGCGCAACAAGAGTTTGATGAGAAAAAAGCGGAAGAAATGGCGCAAAAAATGCGTGAAAATAGCTTCGACTTCAATGATTTTATCGAACAACTTGACCAAGTAATGAACATGGGACCACTGGAAGATTTATTAAAAATGATTCCGGGAATGAATCAAATGCCGGGGATGGATCAAATTAAGGTAGATCCCAAAGATGTGGCTAGAAAAAGAGCGATTGTCATGAGTATGACACCTGCTGAGCGTGAAAATCCAGACTTGTTAAATCCAAGTCGACGTCGTCGGATTGCAGCTGGTTCTGGAAATAACGTGATTGAGGTCAACCGCATGATTAAACAATTCAACGAATCGAAAAAAATGATGCAAATGATGAGTAAGGGCAATATGCCAAATATTCCGGGAATGGACATGGGCTCAATGATGGGTGGTGGTGTCAAAGGAAAAATTAGTAAAATGGCGATGAACAAAATGATGAAACGTGCCAACAAGCAAATGAAGAAGAAAAAGAAGAAACGTTAGGATTGAAAATGTTTTCAACCTGTGTTATATTTTGAGCACATTAAGAAAGAACGAGGACCATTCACTATGTATTTATAAGCCAATTTTATTGTAAAACTGCATATTAGCTCTTTTTCAGGGGGTGGAGTGTGTAGATTTTCAGGATTGGTTTAGAAAATTAGTGAGTAGAGGAAATTGCTTTTTTGTGTCCCTCTCTATCGAATTTTACACTCCAATTCTGAAAAGGGTTGGAGTTTTGTGTGCATATGGAGGGAAATACATGGGTAAGATAGAGATAAAACACTTAATATTTGGCTATGATAATCAGTTAATGCCGATTTTTGAAGATGTAAATTTAACGATTGATGAGTTTTGGAAGTTAGGGTTAATTGGAAGAAACGGACGTAAATCAGCTTGTATTTTATGCTTTGCAGGAGTTGGCAGATTTTGAACAATGGGAATTAGAACGTGAGTTGAATTTATTACATGTAGATTTAGATGTCTTGAGGCGCCCTTTTTTGTCCCTTTCTGGTGGGGAAAAGACGAAAGTACTTCTTTCTTTGTTATTTTTAGAGGAGCAGAATTTTCCTTTGATTGATGACGACCAATCATTTAGATATGGAAGGAAGAAAGATTGTTGCCGAATATTTGAAGCGAAAAAAGCAAGGATTTATCGTGGTAAGTCATGATAGAAATTTTGTCAATAAAGTTGTTGACCATGTGTTGTCCATTGATAAAAGTAAATTATATTTATATAAAGGAAACTTTTCGATCTACGAAGAACAAAAGGAACTAAGAGATAAATTTGATTTAGAACAGAATGAAAAATTACAGGGTGAAATTTTACGTCTGAAGAAAACAGCTAAAGAAAAAGAAGATTGGTCAAAATCAAGGGAATCGGATAAACGAGGCTCTAAAATGGATAAGGGGTTCATCGGTCATCGGGCAGCGAAGATGATGAAACGGTCAAAATCAATTGAAAAACGTGTATCTTCAAGCATTGCTGAAAAGGAACAGCTACTTAAGGATGTTGAATTTGTTGAAGAGCTAAAAATGATTTTTTTACCGACTTATCGTGAGCGCTTGTTTCAATTTGAAAATTTCACACTTGGATATAATGGGAAAATGTTATTTAAACCATTAAACTTTGAAGTGAAAAGAAATCAGCGGGTGGCGTTAAGCGGAGAAAACGGCATAGGAAAAACTGCTTTGATTCACACCCTTTTAGGAATTTTTACAGGAGTTACTTCGGGGGAGGTGAGAAAGCCAGAGCGGTTGACGATTTCCTTTGTTCGTCAAGATTTTGAAGGGAATACTGGAACCTTACAAGAATTTGTTGAAGATCATCATCTTGATTTTGAAACATTTCTTAGTAATTTGAAGAAGCTAGGAATGGAGCGAAGTGTATTCAAAAATAAAATCGAAAATATGAGTATGGGGCAGAGAAAAAAAGTCGAGTTAGCGAAATCTTTGGGCGAAGAAGCCGAGCTGTATATTTGGGATGAACCGCTGAATTATCTTGATGTGATTAATCATGAACAGCTTGAAAAAATTATCCGAGAAAAGAATCCAACCATGCTATTTATTGAACATGATCAAACATTTGTGGATAGAGTGGCTACACAAGTGGTACAATTACAGAAATAAGTGACATTGGAGTGAAGAAAATGAGCGAGCTAAAGGATGCAACCTACTGGGCAGAAAAGATAAGGATGAAAGAAATTTCTTCAAAAGAATTATTTTTTGATACTTTAAAAAGAATTGAGGAGAAAAATCCGTCACTCAACGCATTAATTGAAGTGCGTGCAGATTTAACTGAAAAGTGGATAGAGGAGCATGTACAAGGAGATGGGCTTTTTGACGGTGTGCTCTTTCCTTTAAAAATGCTTGGACAGGATAAGGCAGGCTTGGGTGCTACAATGGGAAGCAAGCTGTTTGAAAAAAATGTGGCACAATCAGATGATTATTATGTAAAGCAAGCGGAAAAAGCTGGATTTATTCCTTTTGGAAAGACCAATGCGCCGGAGTTCGGTTTTAAAAATACGACCGACCCACAGCTGTATGGGCCTACAAAAAATGTATGGAATCACGCCTACTATCCAGGTGGTTCAAGTGGCGGAGCAGCCTCTGCAGTAGCAAGTGGTATGTTTCCAATTGCTGGTGGCGGGGATGGTGGAGGTTCTATCCGTATTCCAGCGTCATGGAGTGGTTTGATTGGACTAAAGCCTACTCGTGGAAGAACACCAAAAGGTCCCGGAGGCTATCGTGGGTGGCAAGGGGCGTCAGTTGAGTTTGCTTTGACTGTTAGCGTTCGGGATACGGCAAGATTTTTAGCTGAAATGCAGGTGATTCAGGAGCCAGCACCCTATCAAGCCCCCTTATTAGATAGACAAGCGCTGTTAAATTTGCAAGCTAGAACGTTGCCAAGTAAGATTGCTTTTACCACGCAATCACCTGTTGGAACCCCTGTGAGCGAGGAAGCAAAAAAAGCCGTTTTAAAAGCTGTAAAATTTTTAGAGGCACAAGGACATATTGTAGAAGAAGTGGATTATCCTCTAAATGCTAGACCCTTGATTGAAACTTATTATCAGATGAATGCGGGAGAAACCCTTGCGATGATTGAATTTTTCGAGTCGAAACTGAAGCGAAAAGTAAAAAAGAATGACATTGAATTAATGACTTGGTGCTTGCTAGAATATGGAAAAAATATAAAAGCGACAGAGTACATTAAAAGTTTAAATGATTGGGACTGGGCAACCGAACAATTTGAGCAAAAGATCTTTTCTCACTACGACTTTTTCTTGACTCCTACCACAGCCAAAACTGCACCAAAAATTACGCATGAAATGTTTCCAGAAAAAACAATTCAACAAATGGAACATATGAATGAGTTTTCCGTTACCGAACAAAAACAGATTGTTTCGGATATGTTTGAAGAGAGCTTGGTTTTTAGTCCTTTTCCATTTATGGTGAATTTGACAGGGCAGACAGCGATTAGTTTACCTATTTATGTGACAGATGAGGGCTTACCATTAGGAGTGCAATTCATGGGTAGAAAAGGAAGTGAAATGGAGTTATTGGAGCTTTCGAAACTTTTTGAAGAAGCTGGACAGTTTGAACTGCCTGAATATTATAGATGAAAAAACGAGGAAAATCTACAGTAGGTTTTCCTCGTTTTGGTAGTTAAGAATTAAAAATCAATCAGAGCGAAACGAGCAACATTCCGTCAAAATCGAGAATTGACACGTATCAGATAATAAATGTTTTTGTTGTTTCTCTTGATTGTGTCCACTTTAGTATCAAATGGAAGATGAAAACGACTAGTACTCTGCCCAATGTATTAAGAAGTATATCGTCAACATCAAAAATACCGAGGGGTGAAATAAACTGAATCAGTTCCATATCGAGCGAAAAAAGAACTATCGCAAGGAATGCTTTGCCTGTTTTCCTAAATCCTAAAAGGCTCGAAAGATAGATACCCGTAGGAATAAAAATCAAAACATTTCCCCACGTATTTACTTTAATCAAATGTGTTCCTCCTATTCTATTATCACCAAAGAAGTTGTTAGAAATAGAATGAGATGGGAGGAGGTTGATTGTCGAAGTTGTGCTGTTTTCATGTCCACTAAATAAAACGTGCAAGAGAAAAACTAGATAAACGATAAAAGTAACTATAAATAATAGATTCCATCGTCTAGTTTTCATTAAGTGATATTTCTCTTTTCTTCCAAAACATCAAATGCTTAACACCGTCAAGCTGATAAATGACAAGATAGGCGATGATGGTTCCAATCACTGCGAAGGTTAGCGCAAAGCTTAGTGGTCTAGCTAATAATTGTGGAACTGAGAAATAGTTTTCTTGACTATCCGTATAAGGTCCACCCAAGTTTATAAAATACGGAATAACAAAGGATGAAATTATCACAATCTCAAAAGTCACCTTTTTTAGTGAAGGTTGTAATAAATATTTTCCAGTGTTTTCAAGAGAAGTTCTAGGGTACCAATAAAGCGTGAACAGAAATAATCCTACTGTAAATATTAGAATAATTAGAACATCATGTCCTAATGGGGTACCAATCGCACATTGATGAAATTCAAAGTCTGAGAAGCGCAAGGGTAAACCCTTATAATTGTATCTATCTTTATGATGTTGGATAAAATAACTTAAATTTCTTATCGCATCAACTGTTTTAATACAGTAGTGTAAATAAAGAGTGAAACCAAGTAAAGTTATCACACCAAGAATTAGCTGTCCCATCAATACGCCCAAAAAAGTTCCGACAGTAAAGAGTGTCAGCGCAAGTAACGTATTTAATAAGATGATTGGAACACTTTGAGCAAATGTTCCCCCATTCATATATTCGTTAGGAATCCCGTGGAAGAATAGAATGTTTTGTAACAGGTTGCCAATAAATAAGCTTAAAACAAGTGTCGGTGCTATTAATAAATATTTTGTAAGAAAAATATTCCTTTTTTGAAACCCTATGCTAAATAGAAATTGATTAAACCCAGTTTTCAAGTCTATAAAGAAAAGTAAAAATCCTGAAAAAAGAAATAACAATAAGTAGGTTGAATTTGGAGATAAAAAGGGAACTGTCCTATTTTCAGTAACAAAGCTGGGAACGTTTATTTCTCCTTTTCTCTCTTTTTCATCAAAATAGACTCTGAATTGGTTAAGTTGATATTCTTCAAGTGTTTCCGTTGGTTTATATTTGTATGATAGATATTCTTTCTCAAACTGTTCACTAGTGTAATATTTGTAGCTTGCTTTCCAGCTGTTTACTCGACTATTTCCATTAATTATCCCAAAACCAATTAGGAAAACAGATAAAAGAATTAGTGCTACTTTATAACGTGTCCAAAAAATTTTTAGAAGTTCTTTCTTCATATTCTCTCCCCCTCACTAGATGTATAGCTGAAAATCAGCCTCTTTTGTCAAATTTACTTCAAACATATCTTCCAATGTCAGTGGAAGTTCTTCAAACACGACAGGATCTAATGCTTTAATTTGCGTTTCAAGTTCGTCAGTATATTGTTCAATCACTACAGTAATAACACGGCCCTGCACAGATAAGGCTTTACTATTTTTCTTGAGAAATTCTGGGATTTTTTTCCCTTTCAAGACTAATTGAAGCTTTCTCACATGTGATTTAAAATCATCTAATAGATAGTCCTGTGCAATCGTTGTGTCTTTCAATATAATAACACGGTCAATTAAATTTTCGAGCTGTAATAGATTGTGTGAAGAAATCATCACCATTTTGTCACTTTCAGCAAGTTCGGACAAAAGCAAGCGAATGACACGTTTTTTGACGATAACATCTAGTCCATCGAAGGGTTCATCTAGGAAAAGATATTCCACATTGACAGCAATAGATAGCACCATTTTGAAAAGTCCTTGCATTCCCTTACTCATTGCTCGATATTTCAATTTTGGTTGAAGATTATTTTCTTCAAGTAGTTTGAGAAAACGAGACATTTCAAAGGTTGGATAGGCAAAGTTATAAAACTCCCCAATTTTTTCTAAAGTATAGGTACTGAAAAAATTATACTGTTCGTCAATGTAAAATATTTTTTGCTTTAACGAAACATTCTCGTCAAGAGTTTCCCCATTAATCAAGATTTCTCCCTCATCCTTGATATAGTGACCCACCACTGTCCGAAAGAAAGTGGTTTTTCCCACACTATTTCTCCCAATTAGCCCGATAATTTGTCCCTTATCAAGTGTAAGATTGATATTTTCGATAATCGGTTTCCCCTCAATAATCTTTTTAAGATTCACTATTTCCATCGGTATTCTCCTCCATGTTGAAACTTTTATTTACCCACCCAATAATTTCTTTTCTTTTTATCTTCCAGTAATTTGCTTCAATGAGTAGCTCATTGAATTTCTGATGAATTTCATCGACCTTTATCTGATTGCGTTTGGAAGAAATTTCATCATTTACATAGGTTCCCTTTCCTTTGACTGTTACGAGCACTTTTTCTTGTTCTAATAATTTGTAAGCTTTGGAAATTGTGTTCGGATTCATCATTAGCTGTGTGGATAATTCACGAACAGAGGGCAGTTTTTCCCCAGGAAGCAATATCTGATGTAAAATATCTTCCTTAATGCTGAACATAATTTGTTCATAAAGTGGTTTATTCTTCGATTTATTAATGGAAACCATTAGCTTCTCCTTTCGTTACAAGACTCAAACAAATCACTTAAAATCAATGACCAAGTGGTTTGTACTGTACTGATGTGTAATAGTTTATATAGTACACACCTTTCGTGTACTATTGTGAACCATACAGTTCTCGTTGTCAAGTAGATTTTTAATTCTACTTGTTGATTATTTGTTACAATGGAAGGAAGAGTAGGAGGTAGGAGCATGACTGAGAAAATACGTTGCGCTTGGGCAATAGAAAATGAAAAAATGGCTGATTATCATGATACTGTGTGGGGTGTTCCCGAATATGAGGATAAAAATTTATTTGCTAAACTTTCTCTTGATTTAATGCAGGCTGGCTTATCTTGGCAAACGATTTTGAATAAACAAGAAAATTTCTTGAAAGCGTTTGATGATTTTGAAATAGAAATCGTTGCAGCATATGATGAAGAAAAATATAATGAATTACTACTTGATGCGGGAATTGTGCGCAATCGTTTGAAAATACGTGCAATCATCAACAATGCTCAACGTGTGCAGGAGATTCAAAAAGAGTTCGGGAGCTTTTCTAATTATTTATGGAATTTCGTTCTAAATCAGCCAGAACAACATCATATTAAAAATATTTCGGAGGTTCCAACCTCCACAACGTTATCCGATAGATTGAGTAAAGATTTAAAAAAACGAGGCTTTAAGTTTGTTGGCACAACGATTGTTTATTCTTTTTTACAAGCGTGTGGTTTGGTAAACGACCATGTAGAAAACTGCTTTCGTTACAACGATTTGGTGTAAAGAAAAAAACTTGACAGGCACATAAAATCTTGCTATGATATATTTCGTAGGGTGTAAAGAAAAAATTCTTGACACCACCCAGTATATTTAATATACTAGCCAATGTAATCAAACATATGGAGGTGTAATAAACATGGCAGTAAAAATCCGTTTAAAACGTATGGGTTCTAAGAAAAAACCTTTTTACCGTATCGTAGTAGCAGATTCTCGTTCTCCTCGTGATGGACGTTTCATCGAAACTGTGGGAACTTATAATCCTTTATTAGATCCAGCAGAAGTGAAAATTAAAGAAGATGTAATTTTAGATTGGTTATCAAAAGGTGCACAACCTTCTGATACAGTTCGTAACATTCTTTCTCGCGAAGGCGTAATGAAGAAATTCCACGAAGCTAAATACACTAAATAAGGTTGGTGATTATGATGAAGAATGATGTAAAAGACTTAGTTCTAACAATTGTTCAACCATTAGTCACTCATCCTGAGGACATCAAGTTGACGATCGAGGAATCAGATGAATTCTTGGAGTATAACTTGAGTGTTCACCCAGACGATATTGGTCGTGTGATTGGAAAACAAGGTCGTGTTGCGAAAGCAATTCGTACGATTGTCTATTCTGTCCGCGTAAATGGACTAAAAAAGGTTCGTTTGAATATTGTTGATAGCAAATAGCTAATAAAAACCTCCGTATCTCTTAAAGAAAGAGTACAGAGGTTTTTTGGCTCTTTGTCAAATGATGGTGGTGACACCTAAATCTGATAAATAAAGCTTAGGCTGCTTCACATGAGAAATCATGTGGAGTAGCTTTTTTGATTGTCATTGGTTGGTCGCCAAAGACAATCATGATTCGTTTTTTGAAATTCATATAGTTTCTATATCCGTAGGCTATTCGTTTGATAACTTTGATGTGGTTGTTGAAGCATTCAAGAGGACCGTTTGAATACTTGTATTTTAAAGAGTTCTTGATGAAGTTACGATTCTTTTTAAACGTGTTAAATACGGTTTTGAATTTGTAATTCACTGAAT
>JAISJD010000002.1 GCA_031261705.1 Lactobacillales bacterium | reverse complement strand
TTCGCGTTCTTTTTGTCGTTAATTAACAGAAATAGGGTGTGGATAACATTTTCCAAGTTTCATCGGAAGTTATCCACACCCTATTTCTTATTGAGAAGCTAGTTTTGTCCCAGCCTCTTTAACGGTAATTATTTAGTTTCACGGTGCAAAGTAACTTTACGTTCACGTGGGCAATATTTTTTAACTTCCAAACGGTCTGGGTTATTACGTTTGTTTTTGTTTGAAAGATAATTACGTTCTTTGCAAGAAGTGCATTCTAATGTAATATTTACGCGCATATTTTTCCCTCCCTATACGAATTTTTATGAGAGCATTCCGCTCACTGACCCATCAATAATAGCACGATTATATATGAAAATCTACCGTTTTCATAAAAAAAGTAAAGTAATTTTACTTGACAATATTTTCTTCATTTTCTGATTTTTTAATCAACATTTCTAATTCCGAAATAACGCCCTCAATTTGTAGGCTAGTTTCCTTTTTTGAGAAGTTATCGGAATTTATCATACCAATAATCCCAAGTAAGGACACGCGAATTAGTCGTAATTCTTGTGCTTGAGTGACGTGTTCAATCTGTAAGGCGAGAGTCAATAATTCTTCTATTTGTTTGTCGCTTAATGTGCCTTCATAATTTTCCTGTAAGTAGCTAAGGATCTCTGCTTTTACTTCTGATTTCTTCATATTTTCACGCTCCTTGTCTAAGTTTATCTACTCCTAATTATATCATGTAAATTTCAAATAATTGTTATTTCAAAAAATATTTTTCAATTTATGCTAAAATATATTTGTATGGAAATAAGGAGGAAAGAAACATGGAAATTTTCTATCATGTGGCAATTATACTGGTTTTAGTGATTGCTACCAATGTTGTTTATGCGAAATTTACACAGATTCCGTTAGCTTTTTATCAAATTATTGCAGGATTTGTTCTTAGTTTGACACCAACGTTTCACCATTATAGCTTTCAAAATGAGCCATTTTTATTATTTATTATCGCTCCGCTGCTCTTTAATGACGGTCAGCAAAGCAACCCGAAAGAAATTGGGAAGTCTCTTCGTTCGACGATTTCCGTTGCGGTTTTTCTAGCAATTTTTACTGTTTTAGCGGTTGGAGGGTTAGTGGACGTTTTGTTTGTTCCGTTGGCATTTCCTCTAGCATTTGCGTTAGCGGCTATCGTGACACCGACTGATTCTGTTGCCGTTGATTCTATTACGAATAAATTGGTTGTGCCTAAGCGGGCGATGAACACTTTGGATCATGAATCACTGTTTAACGATGCGAGTGGGATTGTATTGATGAACGTGGCGTTAGCAACCTACTCAACTGGACAATTTCACCTTGGAGGAGGAATTAAGAACTTTCTTTTTGTTTCCCTTGTTGGTGCGGCGATTGGTTGGATATTAGGGAGCTTAATTGTTGGGTTCCGCATGTTTCTTAGAGGACTAGATGTAGATGAAAACGCAGTGCTTGTTCCTTATAATTTATTAACTCCTTTTGTGGTTTATCTCGTTGCAGAACATTTCAATACCTCTGGAATCTTGGCGGCGGTGACTGCGGGAATTGTCCATGCAGTGGAAAAGGATAATTTGAGCTTGACTAGCTCGAAATTGCAACTTGTTACTAGCTCCTTATGGGATGTGATGTCAAAAGTTCTAAATGGGTTCGTTTTCGTACTCCTCGGGTTAACTATTCCGACAGTGTGGTCACAAATTTATAAAGCAGATTCGAGTAATATTTTTGTATTGACACTTATTGCTGTTGCTGTTTATCTATTAATGCTGGTCATTCGTTTTCTGTGGCTTTTCCTTGATATACCAAAACTACACGATACAGGAAAAAGTAAAACTAAAGATGCTTTTATCTTTGCTTTAGGTGGCGTCCATGGAACCATTACACTTTCTATGGCACTCTCACTTCCCTTTACAGTGAATAATCAGCCTTTTCCATTTCGTGTAGAAATTATTTATATTGTTTCAATCGTTGTTTTGATTAGTTTAATCGTTCCAACAGTGATTTTAGGACTGATTTTACCAAAAGCAAAGGATAGTATTACTCCAGAAGAACTTTCAAAAGCTCAAACTGGCATGGTCGATTATGCAATGAATCGTTTGTTTGAATCCAATGAAAAAGTTAGTGATGTGGAGGCTGTTTCCTCCGTCTTACAAAGTCAAAAAGGGGTGGAGCGAGAGGTTGATGTGCATGGGGTCAATAAATTAATTGTTGAAACGCAAAAACAAGAATTGGCTGTTTTACAAAAACATGCAGATGACGGAGAATTTACTCAAAAAGAAGTCGATATTTATGAACGTGTCCTTGAAAAATCTAGCGCAAATCAAGATTTCTTTGGTTATTTTAAATCTCGTTGGGGTCGATTATTTAAAAAGCTGAAAAGAAAACTACAAGTGCATAAGTTTCATAAGCAAAAACAGGAAAAACTAGATAAATTGAAAGAAAAAGGTGTAGATCAATTCCAATTTCGACAAACATACTTTAAGATGGAGAGTGTAGGGTATCAAGCAGCAATGGATTATTTAAGTAAACTATCTAACCCTAAGAATTTGACAAATATTAACATTGTTCGTCGTTGGTATGTAGAGCGTCATAATCACTTTGTCCGTGAAGAACAAGACAATGAAAATGTGAATATGAGTTTGCTCATTCGTGCGTTTCAATATGAATATACTTGGATTCAGCAAGAACTTGCAGCAAAGGAACTATCTAGGGATATTGCTAAGGAACTGTACGAAGAAATCAACAATGCGGAACTTATGTTAATGCAAACGACTTTTTCAGAAGAGGAGTAAAATTATGTTAATCGGTTCACACGTAAGTATGAGTGGAAAAAAAATGTTATTAGGTGCCGCAGAGGAAGCTGCGAGTTATAAGGCAACGACTTTCATGATTTATACAGGAGCGCCCCAAAATACAAGAAGAAAACCTATCGAAGAGATGAATATTGATGCAGGTTTTGCTTTTATGAAAGAGCACAATCTTTCCAATATCGTTGTTCATGCACCTTACATTATAAATCTCGGCAACACAATTAAACCCGAAAATTTTGGCTTTGCTACACAGTTTTTACGTGAAGAAATTGCACGTGCAGAAGCCTTAGGAGCCAAACAAATTACTCTTCATCCGGGTGCTCATGTGGGTGCGGGAGTAGAAGCTGGATTGAAGCAAATTATCAAAGGGTTAAACGAAGTATTAACCAAAGAACAAACCGCTCAAATCGCCTTAGAAACAATGGCAGGGAAAGGGACAGAACTAGGTCGTACCTTTGAAGAATTAGCCACTATTATTGACGGAGTAACTTTAAATGAGAAGCTATCTGTAACTTTTGACACTTGCCACACAAGCGATGCAGGATATAATATCAAAAATGATTTTGATGGTGTTTTGACGGAATTTGACAAGGTTATCGGGCTAGACCGTCTGCAAGTTGTCCATGTCAACGACTCGAAAAATCCTCAAGGGTCGCACAAAGACCGTCATGCCAATATTGGTTTTGGAACGATTGGCTTTGATGCTTTGAATAAGGTAGTTCATCATCCACAATTTGAGAAAATTCCGAAAATCCTTGAAACACCTTATATTGGAAAAGATAAGAAAACAGCCTATGCGCCTTATGGTAAGGAAATTGCGATGCTGGAAGCTGGCGTTTTCGACCCCAATGCTTTTCCTGAAATTGATTATGTTGTTGACTAGATTTCAAAGAAAATAATCTTTTACAATCAAGCCTTTAATATACTGATATACGGTATCTTAGGGCTTTTTTCTATGAGTTCTTTTAAGGTTTGCGGGGAAACTAGAATTTTTCTTGTTTATCAGGGACTATGTCTTGAAAATTCTTCAAAAAAAGGTCAGAATGAAAGAAGGAGACTACAATCTAAAAAAGATTTGAGATGATGAGATGAATAATGAAGCAATTGGGTTCTTTGACTCAGGAGTAGGAGGCTTGACGGTTGTCCGTGAAGTTTTGAAGCAATTACCCAATGAACGAATTGTTTATGTAGGGGACTCAGCGCGTGCACCATATGGCCCAAGACCAGCAGCACAAGTAAAGCAGTTTAGTTGGGAGTTAACTCAATTTTTATTAGAAAAGAACGTTAAAATGCTTGTTATTGCTTGTAATACTGCTACGGCTGTGGCATTAGATGAAATTAAAGAAAAAATAGATATTCCAGTGGTTGGAGTCATTTTACCAGGAAGTCGTGCGGCTTTAAAAGCGACACAAAAAAATTATATCGGTGTGATTGGAACAGTGGGAACGATTAAAAGTGGTGCCTACGAAAAAGCAATTCATCAAAAATCGCCTACTACAAAGGTGACGGGGCTTGCTTGCCCAAAATTTGTCCCTATTGTGGAATCAAATGAATATCAGTCGTCTGTTGCAAAAAAAATTGTTGCCGAAACTTTACGACCTTTTAAAATAAATAAACCTGATACAATGATATTAGGCTGTACGCATTATCCGCTATTGCGTCCAATTATTCAACAAACTTTAGGGCGTGATGTAACCTTGATTGATTCAGGTGCGGAAACAGTGAGCGATGTTTCCATGCTACTAGATTATTTTGAAATTAGCGCAACGCCTGATAGAAAAGATTTAGCACATGAATTTTATACAACAAGTAGTCCAAAAATGTTCGAGGAAATTGCAAATCAATGGTTAGGTATTGGTGATTTACAAGTGAAACATATAGATTTAGTAAAACAATTAGTTTAAGGTGGGAAAAGCAAAAATGTTAAGACATGACGGTCGAAATGAGAAAGATTTGAGAAAGATTGACATTCAAACCAATGTATTTAAACATCCAGAAGGTTCTGTAGTGATTTCTTTTGGGGATACGAAAGTGATTTGTTCAGCAACAGTCGAAGAAAAGGTACCGCCATTTTTGGCTGGGAAAGGATCTGGCTGGATAACTGCGGAATACAGTATGCTTCCTCGTGCAACTTCTACAAGAAATATTCGTGAAAGTTCAAAAGGTAAGTTAAAGGGTCGGACAATGGAGATTCAACGGTTAATCGGACGTTCGTTACGTGCAGTGGTGGACTTAGAAAAATTAGGGGAACGTTCTATTATTGTGGATTGTGATGTGGTTCAAGCAGACGGTGGTACTAGAACTGCGAGTATCACTGGAGCATATGTTGCCTTAAAGCTTGCAATTGATAAGCTAATCTGGTCTGGTGACCTTGCTGAAAATCCAGTGAAAAATGCAGTAGCTGCAATCAGTGTCGGCTTATTGTCAGACGGTCAAGCAGTGGTGGATTTAGATTATGTGGAAGACTCAGCAGCTCGTGTAGATATGAATTTAGTTATGACTGGCGCAGGTGAATTTGTAGAAATACAAGGAACAGGCGAAGAAGCTACGTTTACAGGGGACGAGTTGAATACACTTCTATTTTATGGGAAAGAAGCAATTGAAAAATTAATCGAAGCACAACAGCACGCATTATCTCTTGTTGGAGAACCGATTGTTGAAACAAAATCGAAGAAAAAATATGACACGATCGTTATTGCTACTAGAAACGCTGGAAAAGCGAAGGAATTTGAGGCTCTATTTGGAGCGAAGGGGTACAAGGTGAAAACTTTACTAGACTATCCAGAGTTACCTGAAGTTGTTGAAACAGGGATGACTTTTGAAGAAAATGCTCGCTTAAAAGCTGAAACGATTTCTCAATTATTAAATCAACCAGTTCTTGCCGATGATTCTGGTCTTATGGTTGATATTTTAGGCGGCATGCCGGGGGTATTCTCTGCTCGATTTGCTGGAGAACATGCGACAGACCCAGCCAATAACGCTAAGCTACTTCATGAGCTGACAACAGTTCCTGATGTTGACAAACGTAAGGCGAAATTTCATTGTACATTGGTTTTTGCCGCACCTGAAAAAGAAAGTTTAGTGGTGGAGGCTGAATGGGATGGCCATATTGGGTTTATTCCTAAAGGAGAAAATGGTTTTGGCTATGACCCATTATTTGTCGTTGAAAATGGTGAAAAGACAAGTGCAGAGCTTTCACCAGAAGAAAAAAATAAAATTTCACACCGTGCGCAAGCTGTGGCAAAGCTAGAGAACGTATGGGAAGATTGGTTAAATAATTAATGAGATGGGAGTAGGCAGATGAGATATTTAGTGATGAGTGATAGTCATGGGGATAGTGACATTGTCGTTGAAATTGCCAAAATGTATGAAAATAAAGTGGACGCTATGTTTCACTGTGGAGATTCCGAGTTAGAACCTAGTGATAAGGTTTGGGAAGATTTTTATGTCGTCGGTGGCAATTGTGACTATTCTTCAGACTATGAAGATGTTCAAGTAGTAACGCTCGGAAGTGATACAATCTTTTTAACTCACGGTCATTTGTATGGAGTAAATTTTGGTATGGAACGTCTTTCTTTAGCAGCTAAGGAAGCAAATGCTACGATTGCTCTGTTCGGACATACCCATAGAGCAGGCTGTGAAGTGATTGATCGTATTTTGTATCTAAATCCGGGAAGTATTTCACAACCTCGGGGACTCATTCAAAAGAAATTATATGCGATTATTGATAGTGATGAAACGCGTTATGACATTCAATACTACTCACGTGAACACGTGCCACAAAAGGAATTACATTTTGTTTTCAAAAAGTAGAACAGCAACTAAATTTTTTCTTAAATTCAACATTAATTTAGCTTAAATTAAGAAAGAGACGTTAAAATAAAGATGTTGAAACAAATACTTGTGAACTGTCACTCGGTATTGGAGGTTCGTTTTCTATGATTGGAAAATCTATCGAAGAATTAATGCTAGAAAATAAAGAAACATTTTTAATCCCTGCGGACAATGTTGCCAATGTAATGGTAAGAAATCCGCTAAATCATGCGCTGTTAGTATTATCTCAAGTAGGGTATTCTAAAATACCAGTGCTTGATAAGGGAGATCGCTACGTTGGATTAATAGGGCTGGCGGATATTGTTGATAAACTTTTAGACCTACCCACACTAGATTTGAATGAATTAAAAGAGTTCACCGTTGCTGATGTCATGGATGTTGGCGTACCAACTGTCAAACCCGATGTACTTCTTGAAGATATTCTTCATCTACTTGTGGATCAACCGTTTTTACCAGTTGTCGATGATGCGGGCTGCTTCAAAGGGATTATTACTAGAAAGGCTGTCTTAAAAGCAGTAAATTTTACCTTTCACGAGCTTGAAAAAAGAAATTTAGTTTTTGCCCGAAAAGGTCTAACAGAACCTGAAGAATTACTTGATTTAGAGATTGTATAAAAATTTGCTGATTGTGATTGCTCACGATCAGCTTTTTTTCTAAAAAAACATACAAGAGGGCATTCAAATAAGAAAAGAATATGTTATACTTAAAAATAACAATTAAAAATATGAAAATTCTCATAAAGGGTGATTTTATGGTTCTTCCAATTACTGGCTATACACAATTAGCGGGTGTGATTGCCAATCCAATCAAGCATAGCTTCTCACCAAGCATTCATAATAAAGGGTTTCAAGAATTAGGGATAGATGCTGTGTATTTAGCGTTTGAGGTATCAGAAGTGGAATTTCCTCAAGCAATTGCTTCGATTAAAGCATTAAATATGCTCGGCGTAAATCTCTCTATGCCTTATAAACATTTGGCGATGGACTATATGGATGAACTATCCCCTGCCGGAAAGTTGATTGGTGCAATTAATACGATTATGAATAAAAACGGGAGACTTATCGGGCATAATACGGACGGTATCGGTTTTATGCGTGCTCTTTCAGAGGTTTCCTGCTCCCCAATTGGAAAAAAAATCACGATAATTGGTGGCGGTGGTGCAGCAGTGGCGATTATTGCACAAGCGGCACTTGATGGAGTAGCAGAAATTTCTGTATTTAATCGACCCTCTGTACATTTTCTAGAAATTCAAAGGAAATTAAAAGAAATTTCAGACTTTACAAAGGTACCGATTCAATTATATAATCTTGAAAATAATAAAGAATTGAACCAACAAATTTCTGAGAGTCTTTTGCTTGTCAATGCAACGAGTGTTGGTATGGAGAATTCTATAAACCAGAGTCCGATTCAAGATTTTTCAAGCATTACGAAAGAGCATACCGTTGTGGATGTAATCTACAATCCTCGGGAAACACTCTTTCTAAAAGAAGCAAAAAAACGTGGAGCAACGACGGCAAATGGTTTTGGAATGTTACTTTACCAAGCAGCAGCAGCATTTGAAGAATGGACGGGGAAAGAATTACCAATCGCTGAAGTGAAAAAAATTATGGAGTAGGTGGCAAAATGAAATTAGATGTGGCTCTACCACAACATCAATATACCTTATTTATTGAACGTGGTGCGTTAAAACAAGTCGGAGAATGGGCGAAAACACTTTGGAAGCCTCAAAAAATCGCTATTATTACAGATGATACGGTTAAAAGCTTATATGGGGAGCAAGTCGTGGAAAACTTGTCAAAAGCGGGTTTTGATGTTTCAGTTTTTTCAATTACCCCGGGAGAAGCAAGTAAAAGCTTTGACTCTGCTATCGAAGCCTATACTTTTCTAGCGGAGCAGGGGCTAACTCGAAGCGATGGTGTGTTAGCTCTTGGCGGTGGGGTAGTCGGTGATTTAGCCGGTTTTGTTGCCTCTACTTATTTGCGTGGCATTCATTTTCTTCAAGTCCCAACGACATTACTTGCACAGGTGGATAGTTCTATTGGCGGGAAAACAGCGGTGAATACTCCAGTGGCAAAAAATATGGTCGGAACTTTTGCTCAACCAGACGGCGTGTTAATTGATGCGGATGTGTTACAGACTTTGGAACCAAGAAGAGTACGTGAAGGAATTGCAGAAATCGTGAAATCAGCAGCTATTGCGGATATTGACCTTTGGAAGAAACTTACTAGCTTAGAAAATGAAGAAGAATTACTGGAACAAGTGGATGAACTCATTTTAGCGAGCTGTAATGTGAAACGAAAAGTTGTAGAAGAAGATGAACTCGATAATGGAAATCGTCTGATTTTAAATTTTGGTCACACGATTGGGCATGCAATCGAGGCTACTGCTGGTTATGGTGTAGTGACACATGGTGAGGGAGTTGCGATTGGCATGGTACAGATGAACCGTATCGCAGAAGAAAAAGGCTTGACACCTAAAGGAACAACTGAAGAGTTAAAAGAAATGCTCGTGAAGTTTCATTTGCCAATTAGTCATACTCCGTGGAATGAAGAGGAGTTATATGAAGCTCTGACTCATGACAAAAAGGCACGTGGCAATCAGATAAAAACTATTATTTTAGAGGAAATCGGTAAGGCACGGATTCATACGATTGATACAGAAGAAATGCACGATTATTTACAGGTGTAAAGGAGAGAAACTATGAGATTTTTTACCGCAGGAGAATCACACGGCCCGGAATTAACGGCAATTATTGAAGGATTACCAGCAGGGCTATCTTTGTCTGCTGAAGATATAAATATTGAATTAGCACGTCGTCAAACAGGCTATGGGCGTGGAGGGCGTATGCTGATTGAAAAGGACCAAGTTCGTTTTACTTCTGGCATTCGTCACGGGAAAACACTAGGTTCTCCATTGACAATGGTTGTAGAAAATAAAGATTGGAAAAATTGGCAATCGATTATGTCAGCTGAACCTGTCGAAGAAAAGCTAAAAAATGTGCGCCGAGTAAGCAAACCTCGCCCGGGACATGCAGATTTAGTTGGGGGTATCAAGTATCGTCACAAGGATTTGCGCAATGTTTTAGAACGTTCCTCTGCTCGTGAAACGACGATGCGTGTTGCTATCGGGGCAGTCGCCAAGAAAATTTTATCTGAGCTTGCAATTGAAGTTGCCGGACATGTAGTTGTTCTTGGAGGCATTGAAGTCGATGTACCGAACAATTTAACGGTTTCTGAGATTAAAGAATTGTCTGAAAAATCTGAATTACGTGTAGTAGTTCCGACTGTTGAAGATGAGATGAAACAGCTCATTGATGAAACAAAGAAAAATGGAGACACAATTGGTGGCGTAGTAGAGGTAGTTGTCGGTGGTGTACCTATCGGCTTGGGTAGTTATGTTAATTATGATAGAAAATTAGACGCAAAAATTGCTCAAGCAGTGGTAAGTATCAATGCATTCAAAGGGGTTGAATTTGGAGTTGGCTTTGAAGCTGCTTACAGACCTGGCAGTCAAATAATGGATGAAATTATTTGGAATGAGCAAGACGGTTACACAAGAAAGACGAATCATCTTGGTGGTTTTGAAGGTGGCATGACTAATGGAGAACCTATTATCGTTCGTGGGGTCATGAAACCTATTCCAACACTTTATAAACCACTAATGAGTGTCGATATTGACACGAAGGAACCATACAAGGCTAGTGTAGAGCGCTCTGATTCTACGGCAGTTCCTGCAGCAAGCGTGGTGGCAGAGGCTGTGGTGGCGACTGAACTTGCTAAGGAAATTTTGGAACAATTTTCAAGTGATAGCATGGAAGAATTAAAAGAAGCGGTGAAATTACACCGTGAATATACAAAGAATTATTAAAAGAAATTAGATAGAAAAATGTGGGAGGTGTTTGTTTGACGAAGAAGATAGCGATGATAGGGTTAGGCTTGATTGGTGGCTCAATTGCGCTTGGCGTGAAACGAGCACATCCTGAAATTCATATTATTGGCTTTGATAAATCTGAAAGCTCCTTGATTTTTGCTAAAAAGCAAGGAATTATTGATGAGATTGCTAATGATTTAGAAAAAATTGCTCATTCTGCGGATATTATTTTTCTATGCTTACCTGTGAAATTAGGGATAAACTTTTTGAATCAATTGAGCGAAAAAAACTTAAAACCCCATGTCCTTATTACAGACGCTGGAAGTACGAAGGTAGAGATTACTCAACAGGCGGAGAAATTATTTCAAGGGACAGAGAGCATTTTTATCGGAGGACATCCAATGGCAGGCTCTCACAAGTCGGGTGTTTCTGCAGCAGATGTGGATTTATTTGAGAACGCTTATTATATTTTGACTCCGACTAGCACTAGTGGGAAAGAAGATATAGAGTCTTTAAAAACCTTACTTTCAGGCTTGCATTCAAAATTTATTGAGATGAAACCTGAGGAGCATGATGCAGTAACAAGCATGGTGAGCCATTTGCCACATATTATAGCGGCAGGGCTAGTCGCTTCAAGTAACAATTATTCCATAGAACATCCCTTAACAAAACTTTTGGCAGCTGGTGGTTTTCGAGATATGACTCGGATTGCCTCAAGTGACCCTCGAATGTGGACGGATATTTTATTGAGTAATCGAGTACAACTATTAAAACAAATGCAGCGTTGGCGAGAAATGATGTCAGAGGTTGAAGCGATGATTGCTAAGGAAGAAAGCGATAAAATCTATGAATATTTTGATAATGCTCGTGAAATTCGGACGAAAATGCCGATTCATAAGGAGGGTGCAATTCCAGCCTTTTATGATTTATTCGTAGACGTTCCAGACCATCCAGGTTCTATCCACCAAGTGACTGGTTTTCTATTGAATGAAGAAATTTCACTAATGAATATTAAAATCTTGGAAACACGTGAAGAAATTGCGGGAGTTTTACAGCTTTCATTTAAGAATCGTACAGATTTAAAGCGAGCACAGCAAGCGATTGAGTCACAATCTGAATTTAGATGTTATGAATTGTAGAATAGGAGTAAACGCATGAAATTAAAAACAACAGTGACAGGTTTGAAGGGTATCGTCGAGGTTCCGGGCGATAAATCCATCTCACATAGAAGTATCATGTTTGGTTCCATTTCATATGGAGAAACAAAAGTAAAAAATTTTTTACGTGCAGAAGATTGCATGAGTACATTGAATGCGTTTAAAAAGCTAGGCGTATCAATTGAAGATGACGGGGAAATCATTACTGTTCACGGAGTAGGCTTTGAAGGGCTAAAACCCGCAGAAGAAGCAATTGATATTGGCAACTCAGGCACCTCTATCCGATTAATTTCTGGGATTCTTGCTGGTGCAGCATTTGAAACAACTATGTATGGAGATGATTCGATTGCAAAACGTCCAATGAATCGGGTCATGCTACCCCTACGAGAAATGGGTGCGAGCTTACACGGGAAAAATGATTCAGAATTTCCACCTATTACAGTAAAAGGAACAGAAAATCTACAACCTATTCACTATAAACTACCTGTTGCTAGTGCACAGGTGAAGTCGGCGATAATTTTTGCAGCACTTCAAGCAAAAGGTACCTCTACAATAGAAGAAAAAGAAGCAACGAGAAATCACACAGAGGACATGATTCGTCAATTTGGTGGAGAAATTTCTACAGAAGGAAAAGTAATAACAGTTTCCGGACCTCAAACATTAACGGGTCAGACAGTGGTTGTTCCGGGAGATATTTCTTCAGCAGCTTTCTTCTTAGTTGCTGGTTTGATTGTTCCAGAGAGCAAAATTACGTTGAAAAATGTCGGGTTAAATCCTACACGTACAGGAATTATTGAGGTCATTCAACAAATGGGTGGAAAAATTTCCATTAAAGAAGATAATCGGACGGATAATAAAGCTGGAGAGATTACAGTTCAATACAGTCAGTTAAAGGGTACTGTGATTGAAGGCGACATCATTCCACGCTTGATTGATGAATTGCCAATTATTGCGCTACTTGCGACACAGGCTGAGGGTGAAACGATTATTCGTGATGCAGAAGAGCTGAAGGTAAAGGAAACGAATCGGATTGATGCTGTCGCAAATGAGCTAACTGCTTTAGGAGCAGACATTACCCCGACTGCTGACGGACTGATTATCCATGGAAAAACCTCTTTACATGGTGGCACGGTGACAAGCTATGGAGATCACCGAATCGGTATGATGTTACAAATTGCCGCATTACTTGTGGAAGAGGGAGACGTGGAGCTAGAAAGAGCAGAGGCAGTTTCCGTTTCTTATCCGACTTTCTTTGATGATTTAGCGAAATTGGAAGTGAAATAATGGAAAGAATTATTCTGATTGGTTTCATGGGGGCGGGAAAAACAACGATTTCAGCGAAGTTGGGTCAAAGATTGCATCTTCCAGTAGTTGATTTAGATGAATTTATTAGTAAAAAAATTAGCGGAACGATTGCCGATTACTTTGAAAAATATGGAGAAGCTTCTTTTCGCTACCTTGAAACGGAATGTTTACAAGAATTACTGAAACAAAAAATCATTCTTTCGACTGGTGGTGGAATTGTCGTCTCAAGCGAGAATCGAAAATTACTTTCTCAAGAAGAAAATGTTGTTTATCTTGAAACTTCACCAAAGCTTTTTCTCGAAAGGATTCGCAACGATAAAGAAAATAATCGTCCTTTAGCAAATGAAAAATCAGATGCCGAGGTGGTTGCTTTATTTCAATCAAGAGAAACCTATTATAAGGAAGCAATGAGCTTTTCAGTAGCTACAGATACAAAATCCCCCCAAGAAATTGTAGATGAAATTATCATGCAACAGAAAGGAAGAAAGTCATGAAGGTTGGTTATTTAGGTCCAGTGGGTTCTTTTTCTTATACAGCAGCACAAACGGCCTTTTCTAATGAAGAAAAATATGAGCTTTTGCCTTATTCAACGATTCCTGCTTGTATTAAAGCGTTGGAAATTGGAGAAGTGGATTTGTCTGTAGTACCGATTGAAAATAGTATCGAGGGTTCTGTGAATACAACGGTTGATTATTTGTTCCATAAGGTAAGTCTAAAAGTGTCGAGCGAGATTGTTCTACCCATTGCTCAACAATTCATGGTGTCAAAAGAAAATTTGACGGAAACCATTGAAAGAATTTATTCTCATCCACAAGCTCTGGCACAAAGTCGAATGTTTATTGATACACATTTTCCAGAAGCGGAGATTGAAGTCACACCCTCCACGGCTTATGCGGCAAACTATGTGGCAGAGCATCCGGAAGAACCTTATGCAGCAATTGCGCCAAAGCTTGCCGCTGAAACCTATGCTTTAGAGATTATTAGTGAAAACATTCAAGATTTAGAGCTGAACAATACTCGTTTCTGGGTCTTGGGAACACAAGCATACAAAATTAATCTACCTAGTGTAGAAGAAAAAATGACGATTGCTATTACTATGCCAAACAATACGCCAGGGGTTTTGCATAAAGCCCTCTCTGTTTTTGCTTGGCGGAATATTAATTTATCAAAAATTGAATCTCGTCCTTTGAAAACAATTTTGGGAGAATATTTTTTCTTGGTTGACATTCAAGTTGAGCAGGAAATGAAATTAATCAAAAATGCACTAGAGGAAATTTCTTTAATGGGTGGCATGGTAAAAGTTTTCGGAAACTATTCAATTTATGAAATAAAAGATTTATAATAAAGAGTGGAAATTCAAAAAATTAATTAATTTTTAAGAGTACTAATATTTTTTGCATGGTCATTAGGAATAAGGTATGCTTAACTACGTATTGAATCTAATTGATTTGGAGGGATTATAGTGAGCCGTATGGAACGCTATAAAGAGTTGCGCGAGGATATAGAAAAAAGCAAAGGGCGCACTGAGGGAGAAAAAAAAGAAACCAAAAAAAGTGCGTTCAGAAAAGAATTGTCGCGCGAAAAAAAATCTCCAGTGTTTGAACAAGAAGAAAACTTTGAACAAGCTCAAGAAGTGGAAAATCAACCATTAAGTAAGAAAGATCTAAAAAGAGTAAAAAAAGAAGCGAGAAAATACAATAAGGACGGGAAAAAGAAGAAACATATTCTTCGTTGGATTGTACTTGCCTTACTAGCAATTGTAGCATTCAGTATTTTCCGATTTATTACAGGGGTGAGTGGTTCATTGAATGGAAAGAAGCCAGAAGCAGAAACGTTTCATGGGGTGAAAAGTGCAAATGGTGCATCAAATATTTTGATTTTAGGGACAGACCAACGAGATTATCAGACAAGTGGTTCGGCACGTGCGGACTCAATTATGGTCTTACAGCTAGATGGTCCATCTAAGAAACCGAAAATTGTTTCCTTTATGCGAGATACTTTAGTGGATATTCCTGATGTTGGAACACCAGGGTACACCGATGTGAAAATTAATACAGCCTTTGGACTAGGCGAACAAGCAAGTGGTCAAGGGGCAGAGTTGGTTCGTGAAACTTTAAAGAATAATTTTGATATTGATTGTCGCTATTATGCAATGGTGAATTTCAGCTCTTTTGCGAAAGTGGTTGATGGGTTGTTCCCACAAGGAGTGGAAATTGATGCACAATTTTCAACAATTGGGGGTCAAGCAGTGACCGAAGTTGAGGTTCCAGATGATTTGAATCAAAAGCCGGGAGAAGAACTTCCAATGCAAACGATTAAGGTTGGAAAGCAACGCATGGACGGACGAACACTATTAAACTATGCTCGTTTCCGTAAGGATGATGAAAATGACTTTGGACGTGTTAAACGACAACAACAAGTCATGTCAGCGATTATGACCCAAGTGAAAAGTCCTAAGACACTACTTAATGGCCCATATGCGGTGGGACAAGTGATTGGCTTTACCTCAACGGATGTACCGAATCAATTTATCGTAAGAAAAGCCGTCTCGGTCTTGATGGGTGCTTCTAAAGGAATTGAAAAAATGACAGTTCCAAATGGGGATAACTATACACCAGCGATGGATATGTATGGGGGCGACGGTTTAGATGTGAATCTGACAGAGTATCAACAAATGATTCGTGATTTCTTAGACAAAAAATAAAAGAAAACTTCTTGATTGTTACGATTAGCAATCGAGAAGTTTTCTTTTTTAAAGAGCTGAAAAATACTCCTTTATAATAGAAAGAATTTGTTTACTTGCTGTTCCATCCCCATATGGATTGGTTGCACTTGCTAATTTATTGTAACTTTCTTTATTTTGAAGGAGTTCCTTAATTTGTTGATAAACCATTTCTTTATCCGTTCCGACAAGCAGTAACGCTCCAGCCTCAATTCCTTCCATTCGTTCAGTAGTATCACGCAAAACCAAAACAGGTATATCAAGTGAAGGTGCCTCCTCTTGAATGCCCCCAGAATCCGTTAATATTAGATAACTTTTGCTGGCAAAATTATGGAAATCAATCACATCTAACGGTTCTATAAGATGGATACGGGAACACCCTCCAAAAATTTCATTTGCTAACTGTCTAATTTTAGGATTTAGATGCACAGGGAAAACAATTTCAACAGTTGGTTCTTCTTCAACGATTTTCACAATCGCTTCAAAAACGTCCCTCATTGGTTGCCCTAAGTTTTCTCTACGGTGCATCGTCATCAAAATGATTTTGTTTTCGGAGTCGATTTTTTCAAGTAAATCATGATGAAAATCTTGTCTTACTGTCCAATTTAGCGCATCAATAGCAGTGTTACCTGTTACATAAATATTTTTCGTATGATTTTCGCACAACAAATTTTCCTTTGATGTAACAGTAGGTGCAAAGTGTAGATCAGATAATGTATCAATCATTTGTCGATTCATTTCTTCTGGGAAGGGCGAATACTTATCCCAAGTTCTAAGTCCAGCCTCCACATGTCCAATGGGGATTTTATGATAGAAGCTAGATAGAGCTGTTGAAAAAGCAGTCGTTGTATCTCCATGAACTAAGACAATATCTGGCTGTTCTTGTTCTAATATTTCTTCCATTTTAGCTAGAATTTTCTGTGTAATCTCTGAGAGCGTTTGATTCTGAGACATAATGTTTAGATCATAATCGGGTGTGATTTTAAAAATTTCTAATACCTGGTCCAACATTTCCCGATGTTGTGCGGAAACAACAACGATAGGCTCAAAGGAATCTAGTTGCTTTTGTAGCTCAAGGACGATTGGGGACATTTTGATTGCTTCAGGTCTAGTACCAAATACAACCATCACTTTAATTTTCTTCATTTCTTAGAATCATTCCTTCTATATAAATTCAACTTATGAATAGTATCAATATAACATTTTTTGGAATAAAGGTTAAGAAAAACTCGTTATCTTTTTAAATGTTAGTATTTTAATTTTTTTTTAGTAAATGTGAGCTTTAATTCAAATTTGTCTACTTTAAAAAGATTTTGTGAGAAATTATGCTATTATTATTTGTAATACTATGATTGCTATTTCTTGGGGTATAGGGGCAACTTTTTTTGCCGGAAAACATTGACTTTTCATAAAAGTAGTCAGATAATAGAAAAGGCTTTACAAAACGTTAACAATCTGAATCAGTTATTTAAATAAAGAATGTTATTATTGCTTTTTAACTATACTCTTGAGAGAATCTTTATGTATGGTATCTTATGAATTAAATTAGTTTTGTTAAATGAATTTGCCATGAATTTATTTTAAATTTACAGATAAAAATTAGAAATAGTAGTAAGAGAGGAATTGGTAAAGAATGGAAGAACAGAATCAGATGAGTAGAGCGACTCGTTCTAAAAAGAAGATGAAGAGATGGAAAAAGGTATCTTTAATTATTTTAAGTGTTATTCTAGTTCTTTTTCTTGCCGTAGGAGCATTTGCTGCTAAAGTTTATTTTGACTTAGAAAAGACGGCAAATAAGACGTACGAAAAGATTGACCGTATTAAGACACCTGAAACACGAAAAGAAGAAGTGAATGTGACACAAGGCAAGCCTTTTTCAATTCTACTACTAGGGATAGATACTGGGGATGAAGGACGTGTAGACCAAGGTCGTTCTGATTCTATCATGGTAGCCACAGTGAACCCTCAGAATAAAAAAGTGACTATTTTAAGCATTGCTCGCGATACGTATACGGATATCATCGGTCGTGGAACAAAAGATAAGATTAACCATGCCTATGCTTTTGGTGGCGCACCAATGTCGATTGCTTCTGTGGAAAATTTACTAAGCCTGCCTATCGACTTTTATGTGGCGATTGATATGACGGGCTTAAAAGAAGTAGTGGATGCAGTAGGTGGAGTGAATGTTGAAAATAAATTAGCTTTTTCTTATAACGGCTCTGATTTCCCAATTGGAAAACTTCATTTAAACGGCCAGGAAGCCTTGAATTATGCAAGAATGCGTTATGACGACCCTGCTGGCGATTATGGGCGTCAAGATAGACAACGTGCAGTAGTATCTGCAATCATTAAATCAGCGATGAATCTTTCTACATTGACGAAATATCAATCTGTTTTGACAGCAATCTCTGGCAATGTAAAAACAGATTTAACATGGAATGATATGAAGAGAATCCAACAAGAATATAAATCAGCACTCGGAACAGTTGATTCTGAACAATTAAAGGGTGACGGAGATATGATTGATGGAGTTTCTTATCAAATTATTGCACCGGAAGAGTTAGAACGTGTGCGTACTTTAATGCAAGAACAATTAAAATAGTAAATCGTATCAAAAGGGGAGAAAAGAAATGCAGAGAAGGAAGATAAACTGGTTTGTTGAGATTAGCAAAGAAATTTATATCCTTCTCGTTTCTTTTACATCTCATATTCTTGCGCCATTTTGTCAACCGAAAAAAATTGTCTATCTAATGAGTTTCCCTCGGAACAACAATGATTTCATTCAGCGGATGGTTTCAGAAATAAATGAAATTGATGTAACGATTGTTTATACTAAAAATTGTTATTTTGAAGCCAAAAAGCTTAAGAAAACATGTCATGTAGCAATTGTTCCGTTGAATGAATTTAATCCTCAATTTTTCAAGGCGATTAAAGAAATTGTCTGTGGGAAAGTCATTATTTGTGACAATTATTTTGCGATACTTGGCGGGATTCATCTTTCAAAAGAAGCAACGGTTATCCAACTATGGCATGCTAATGGAGCAATTAAACATTTTGGTTGGGAAAATCCGCAAACACTACAACGTTCTTTCCTATCTAAGAAAAGATTTCAAAAAGTTTATGACAGAATTGATAAATATGTGGTTGGTTCCTCAAGAATGGCAGGCGTTTTTGAACGTAGCTATAAGGCAAAACCAGAACAAATGCTTCCTTTAGGATACCCCAGATCAGATATTTATTCACATACTGAAAAAGTGAATAAAAGTAAACAACAAATGATTGAAAAATTTCCACAATTAAAAGGAAAACAAGTCATCTTATGTATGCCAACCTATCGGGAAAATAAGTCTGAAGTCTATCCTTTAGATATTGAGGAGTTATATCGTGAGTTTGGAAAGACGCATGTCTTGATTATGCAGCTTCATCCCCATATGCGTTCCCCAGTGTTAACACATTCTTATCCAGAATTTTTGATAGAACGCATTAATGATGTAAGTACTGCTGATTTATTAAGTGTTGCAGATATTTTAATTACTGACTACTCTTCTGTTTTTTTTGATTATACTTTGCTGAAACAGAAAGGAAAATCCATTTTTTATTGTTACGATTTATTGGATTATGCAAATGAAATTGGTATACAAAAAGAATTTTTTAATGTCATACCTGGACTTAACTGTAATACAAGCAAAGAAGTTGCATGGTTGATTGCTCATGGGGAATATAGAGATTTCACTGAATTTAATTCATTATGGAATACCTATAATGACGGTCATGGAACAGATAGATTGATTCAATATGTGTCGGAAATAATACGAGCTTAAAGGAATTTTGCTATGGAAACGGAGAAAATTAATGGAATACCTGTTGATGTCATCACGTATGACTCAATAATGGAGGAATTACCTAGTTGGTTAGTTGGCAAGAAAAAGATGATTATTACGAGTATCAATCCGCAAATTGCGACTTATGCGCATAGATATCCAGAAATCATTGAATACATTTTACATTCGACTCATAGAATCCCTGATGGTGAAGGAGTTGTAAAAGTTTCACAAATTTTTGGCGGAAACATTAAAACACGTCTGACAGGAATTGATTTAATTTATCGCCTGTTGGATTATGGGAATCAGCATAAGTTATCTTTTTTCTTATATGGTTCACATCCTGAAATTATCAAAAAAGTAGTTAAAAATCTTCAAACAGACTATCCAAACATAAAGATAGCAGGCTTTATAGATGGCTATACGACTTTATCAGAGGCTGAAATTGTTGAAGAAATTAATCGAGTGAAGCCAACTTTCTTGTTTGTTGGCTTGGGATTTCCAAAACAAGAACAGTTTTTAGCAAGAAATGTTAAAAATTTAAAGGCAAAAGTTTTTCTTGATGTCGGAGGAAGTTTTGATGTCATCAGTGGTGAAGTGAGTAGGGCACCTAATTTTTTCATCAAGCATCATCTTGAATGGTTATATCGTTCTGTACAAAGACCGTCAAGGATTGTTAGAATTTTTGAACTACCTGTATTTGTTGCAAAGGCAACGCTTTACCGTATTCGTTATCATTCGCTACTGAAAAAAGAGGATAAATAACGGAAGCAATTATCAATTTTTGGAGGGCTTGATGACATGATGAGAAAGAGAGCTGAAACATTTCTTCACTGGCTCATTCATTTTGGTTTTTGGGGAATCGGCAAATTTCCTGAAAAAAATTTAATTATTTTTGAAAGTTTTCATGGAAAACAATATAGTGATAACCCAAGAGCTATCTATGAGTATATTCGAGACCACCATCCAGAATATCAGTGTATCTGGGCAGTAAAAAAAGGTTATGAACAACCGTTTATTGAAAATCAAGTCCCTTATGTCGAACGATTAAAATTTCGTTGGCTTTTAACAATGCCTAGAGCAAAATACTGGGTATTTAACACTCGGATGCCCTCTTGGATGAGAAAAAGTAAAGAGACGGTTTATGTTCAGACATGGCATGGGACACCATTAAAAAAATTAGGCTTAGATATTGTGAATGTGAGGATTCCAGATGAAACGAACGATAAATATCGAAAAGAATTTATGGAGGAATCTGCAAGGTGGGATTATTTAATTTCACCCAATGCTTATAGTACGAAAATTTTTAGACAAGCATTTGCTTATAATGGTGAAACTTTAGAAATCGGTTATCCAAGGAATGATTTATTGCTTCAAAAAGATGCTGAGAAAATAGCACATCAAATTCGTGAAAAATTAGGAATTTCTGAGGGGAGAAAAATCATTCTCTATGCACCAACATGGCGTGATGATGAATTTATTACCAAGGGAGCTTACAAGTTTGAGAATCATTTTCCGTTTACTGAGATATTGGCAGAAAATCCTAATCTAGTTATTTTAACTCGACTGCATTATTTAGTTGCAGAACAATTTGATGCCAGTCAGTATGGAAATCGTGTGATTGATGTTTCAAAATTTTCAGATATCAATCAGTTGTATTTGATTTCTGATCTATTAATCACTGATTATTCCTCGGTAATGTTTGATTACGCACTGACGAAAAAACCAATGCTCTTTTTCATGTATGACAAGGAAAAATATCAAAATGAAACAAGAGGTTTTTACTTTAACCCTAACGATTCATTACCGGGAGAAATCATTCAAAATCCAGCATTATTAGTGAAAGCAATCAAAGATACATTGGAGAAAAAAATGATTTCAAAGAACTATGAAGCATTTTATCAAAAATTTTGTATTAAACAGGCAAACGCTTCTGAGTGGGTTTTCAAAAAAGTAATGGGGGAACAGAAATGAAAAGAGTCATCACTTATGGTACTTTTGATTTGTTGCATTACGGTCATATCAATCTATTACAACGTGCAAAAAAATACGGAGATTATTTAATTGTAGCTTTATCCACAGATGAGTTTAACTGGAATGCAAAACACAAAAAAAGTTATTTTTCCTATGAAAAAAGGAAACGTCTATTGGAGGCAATTCGCTATGTTGATTTAGTAATTCCAGAAAATAGTTGGCATCAAAAACTTACTGATATTAAAGAATATCATGTAGATACCTTTGTCATGGGGGATGACTGGGCAGGAAAGTTTGATTTCCTTGAAGAAAAAACAACTGTCGATGTTATTTATTTACCAAGAACTCCTGAAGTTAGTACCACACAAATCAAGGAAGAATTGCAAAATAAAGGCGACGTGGAGGATTAAAATTGAAAGATTTTGAAGAAGTTAGACAAGAATTTGAGGAATATCAATATAATTTAGAGGATTTTTCTTGGAAGGAAAAACTACCGAGCTTCCAGTTATATACTTCAAGAGTGATAACTCCCGTTCCAAAAGTTTCTGTCATTATTGCTAATTATAATAATGGCCCTTATCTAGAGAGAATGATGAACTCGCTAGTTGAACAAACGCTCGGTATAGAACAAATTCAAGTCTTGTTCGTAGACGATTGTTCAACAGATAACTCACTGGAAATCGTTAGACCTTATGCGCTGGAATACCCAAATATTGAAATTTATCAATTGGATAAGAATACCGGTGGGGCGCATGGTCCTAGAAATGTTGGCATTTTAAATGCGCGTGGAGAATATGTCGTCTTTTTAGATGCAGATGATTGGTACACCAAAGAGGCATTAAGTTATTTATCTGGACTACTTGATAAATCAAAAGATGATTTTGCTGTATCTGGGTTGATACAAAGTGAAGACGAAAAACTTACTTTGAAAAGTAAACCTTATTTTATAGATGGCGATTTTATGAATCGTTCAATAGAAGAACTTCCACCAGAGTTTTATGGTTGGTTAGGTCCGCAAGCAATTATGCTACGCTTAGCACTCGTTCATGAAAACAATCTACATTTTGTTAATCAACGAGTAGCGGATGATGTCACTTTCTTTTATGAAGCGTTGCAATTTTCTAAGGCAATTACTCAAGGAAAAGAATTAACCACTTTCTTGAATCGTGATGTAGATAATGCAAGTTTGAGTCGGTCAATTAATAGTCATTTTATGATTTCTTGGTTTAGAGCATTAAGCTATATTAATCAGCAATTTCCAAATGATGCTTCAAAGGAACGCTTTCTTTCTCGTCGTTTGGAGTGGTTAATCTATGATTTTTGTCTAAGAAGAGACACGGGCTATAAATTTAGTAAGGAACGCTTGCAAGATTTCAAAAATCACCTAGATAAATACCTTGGAACGCTTGCATTTGATCCAAGTCCTTATTTTAGAAGTGATGTTCGGCAAATTACTTGGAAGTATCTGAAGAAAAATGATATTAACGGCCTTTACAAGTTTGTGAACTGGCAGTCTGTCCGTTGGGTATTATATAACAAGCTAGGTATGAAGAAAAAATTAGATGATTCGTTCTATTATCCAGTACTTTCAAGCAAACTACCGAAAGTAAGACTAAATGCCTATGCTGTTGCAGAAGACTTTTCAGATAATAAAGTATTACTGAAAGTTTTTACACATCAAAATGTTGTCGGATTTGAATCTCGCAGTCTGAAAGATCCATTTTACTCAAGAAAAAGACTAGAGTATCAAAAAATATCCGATAATGAATATCAAGTAACTCTACCAGAAGAATTTGAGGATAAAAATTTCCGATTTACTGTGGTGTTTGATAATTATTTGGAAATTGGAGTACGGGATTTAAAAAAATTAGTTAAATAAAATTATATTAAATTTGTATATCAATTAAGTGATGTAATTTAGAAGGAGCAAATCAATAATGGAAAAGATAGTTTTAAATCCTGTTATTTGGGCTAAAGAAAACTTTCTTTTAGATTTTCAGATATTAATAACAAATATTTCAAAATCAAAAGGGAATATAATTGTTGAAATTGAAACAAGAGATGTAGAAAAAAGTAGATATCATTCCATAGTCTTAGTTTCTTCTTATATCTCAAAATTAAATAATTATGATAAAAAAGTTAGTGTAAACATTATTGATTATGAGAAAATTTGTGTTTCGTTTAGCATAGAAGAAATAACTCAAAACTTTCATTACTCATTTTACGAATTAATTTTAGTTTTCAATATTGATGGGAAAGAATATCATATACCAGCAACAGGAGTAGATAGTATATTTAAAAAACGATATTTAAAAATCAGAAAATATTACTTGAATAAAAAGAAGAATAGAGTAGTTTTTCCTACATTAGGGTATTATGATTTTTTAAATTTTTTTGTTGATGATAGAAAAAAAATAGATAATTTTTTTCATACTCATATGGAATATTTGATTGCAGGGATTCATCGTAGAAGACTTTTTAAAGAACAAAAGAATAAAGTGCTGTTATTTGAAAAAGACTTGGAATATGCTCAAGATAATAGTTTCGCATTATTTCAATGGGTTCAAGAAAACAAAACAAAAAATAACTATTATTACATCATAAACAAAAATGCAAAACAAGTAGACAAATTATTACCATATAAAAAAAAGATTATATATTCCGGAAGCTTTCGTTACTATTGGCATATTTTAACTGCGGGATTATTAATTTCAAGCGAAACTCCTTCAAATGCGTACTTGGATAATAATCGTAAATATGCGACACAATTTGTAAAAAAATTATTATATAAAAAAAAGAATTTTATGCTACAACATGGTGTAATTGCTTTTAAAAAATTAGGCACGGATGTCGACCCAGTTATGAATGCAAAATCAGGAATTATCGATTATTTTGTTTCTAGTAATGTAGAAGAGCAAAAAATTATAATCGAAAATTTAAATTATTCGTCAGAAAAAGTTCCTATTTTAGGGTTAACCCGTTGGGATAAATTTTTAAAAAATAAATTGAATACTAATAATTATGGAAACATACTATATGTACCAACTTGGCGACAATGGCTATTTAATTTATCAGATGATGAATTTTTAATGAGTGATTATTATTTGGAAATTAATAACTTATTGACCGATGAGTTTTTAATCCAGTTTTTAAAAGAAAAGGATTTGAAGCTAGATGTTTATTTACATCCTTTCATGCAGCGGTTCGTAAATGATTTTAATATAGAAAATAAATATATTCATTTATTAAGTAGTGATAAGTACGATTTATCTATTTTAATCAATAATGCAGCTATGTTGATTACGGACTATTCTTCAGTTGCATGGGATTTTGCTATACAAAGGAAGCCAGTCGTGTTTTATCAATTTGATAGGGAAAGGTATGAGGAAGAAATAGGAAGTTATATTAATTTAAATAATATGATAATTGGAAGCTCATTTGAAACAACTGAAAATGTAGTACTAGAAGTATTGAAAATTATAAATAATGATTTTCAATTAAGTTTACAGGTAATGAACAATATTGAGATACTATTTGGCAATTTATATGATAATATCTCATATAAAACATATCAATTTATTGAAAGTAGAATATTAGGAGGAAATAGAAATTGGAAACAAAAGACATTGAAATAGATATAATTGAAAAAAGAGTAGAGGAATTGCCAGAGAAATATAAAAATAATAATTTTTTATTTTCAATTATCATGGCAACATACAATGTAAGCCCGTATATTGATGAAGCGTTGAGATCTCTTGAAAATCAATTATTGAATTTTCGTAGAAATGTTCAAGTTGTTATAGTGAATGATGGATCAACAGATAATAGTTTGGAAAAGGCATTAATATGGGAAAAAAAATATCCTCAAAACATTGTTGTAATTGATAAAGAAAATGGTGGGGTTTCTTCTGCACGAAATATCGGTATTGAGGTTGCAACGGGAAAATATATTAATTTTTTAGATCCTGATGATATGCTAGATGAAGGGACCTTATTAGAAATCAAAATATTTTTCCAAAAAAATCAAGATGTCAACATTGTTCATATCCCGTTGATGCTTTTTGAAGCTCAAAATGGTCCACATACTCTTAACCACACATTTGAAAAAGATACAGAAATTGTAGATATTAATAACAAACCTAAAAAAATTTTCGTTCATATTTCGTCTTCTTTTGTTAAAAGAAGTTTATTTGCAGATGATACTATGAGATTTGAAATTGGAAGAAAATATGGAGAAGACTTAGCTTTAATTGCGAAATTAGTAGAGCAAGAACAAAGATTTGGCTTAGTCAATAATGTTTACTATAGATATAGAGCGAGAAATGCTGGAGATTCTGCAATGGATAGTTCTAGAAATGATCCGGAAACGTATATTCCAAATGCAGAAATGATGTTGAAGCTTATTCATCAGCATGAAAGTATAGATAATAGTATTGATAGTTGGTTGCAGAATGTAATCATGTATGACTTAGCTTGGAAAGTTCGTCGAGAAGAGTTACCGTTCGAACCTTTAGATAATTTTTATGAAGTATACTTTGACAGACTTTATGAAATTTTACAATTTATTGATGAAAGTGTTATTCGCTCAATCGGGCATTTAAAATGGTTTCAAAAGGAAGCTTTAGTTTTTTTCAAAAATAGTGGTAAATTGTCATTAAAAGGCCATACGGTAGGTGCACCGATAGTAAAAAAAGATGACGTTGTATTATTAAATGGTGAAAAAAATTATTTTCTTTCAAATTTGATTTCGAAAATTTATGTTATCAAATATAGGGCGGAAACGGACTCTTTAAATATTACTGGAACAATTGATCATTTATTTGGGGAAATTGATTTGACTGTTACTGCAACTGATGGTGTGAATGTTTTTGAAAGTACAGTTTTATCGGAACCCGCACGAATTAAATTGATTGGCTTACCAATACATGCACTGTATACGTACAATTTTGATATTCCGTTAAAAAATTTAAAAGATAGTGAGTTTTTAAAAATTGAAATTAATTTCAAAAATGTTATTAGACCTCTTAAAGTAGAGTTTTCCGGGATGCTTGTCAGTATAGGAAATAAAATTGAGAAAAATTATATTTTTGCTGGAAATAAATTGATAAGATTTAATTTTAAACAGAAATGCTTTGAAATTAAAGAAAATTGTCTTGATAATATTCGAAGTTTTGAACTTGAGATGTCTCGTATCATTTATGGTATTAAAAAAACACCTCTTGAGCAACTACAAAGAATAAATTATTTAAGAAAAATAGCTTTACAAAGTAAATTATCAAATAAAGTTATCAATATTTTTCAAGATAGAGAAGATAAAGCGGACGATAATGCAGAAGTTTTTTATAAGTATGTTCAAGAAAAGCATCCAGAGTGGGATAATTATTTTGTATTAGAAAGACAATCACATGATTGGCAACGCTTAGAATTAAAAGGGTTTAAATTAATTGAATATGGTAGCAAATTACATGAAGAATTGCTTATTCAGGCTCAAAATTTGATTTCAAGTCAAGCTAATCTTACAGTTATGCGGCCTTGGGAAAAACATTTTGGATATTTAAGAGATGCGTATCATTATAATTTTATTTTCTTGCAGCATGGTGTAACAAAGCATGATTTGAGCCTTTGGCTAAGAAAAATTGAAAAGGACATTAGAATTTTAGTTACTGTTAGTGAATATGAAAAAGAAGGTTTTCTAGACTATGGATATGAATATACTGTTAAAGAAGTAAAAGATACTGGTTTTCCGAGATTTGATAGATTTGATGTTGATTTTTCAGTGTCAAAAAAAACTGGAGAGATATTGATTTCTCCAACATGGAGGAATGGAATCTGGGAAGATACAGATGAATTAGATGTAAAAATTGATAAATTAAAAGAAACTGAATTTTATCAACTCTGGCAAGAATTGTTATTATCTGAGGAACTTCTTGACCTCTATAACAGTGGAAACTCTTTTTCACTTTTGTTACATCCATTATTAAGAGAAGTTGAAAGTGCATTTATTGTTCCTAATTACATTAATGTAATTCCTTTTGAAGAAAGATATGTGGATGCACTAAAAAAAGCTGATTTGTTGTTAACGGATTATTCTTCAATTTATTTTGACATTGCCTATCAAGGAAAACCGACACTTTATTATCAATTTGATGGTGGGAATGTAAATAACAAAGTTGGTTATTTTGATTTTGAAACCATGGGATTTGGGAAAGTGTGTAACACTTTAGAAGAAGTGACTGAAGAAATGAAGAATGTAGCGAATAATAAATTTCAAATGAAAAAACTTTATAAGGAAAGGGTGCAAAATTTCTTTTCATATACAGATTCAAAAAACAGTGAGAGACTTTTGAATGAGTTAGAAATACTAACTAAAGAAACTTCAATTTCTAAAGAAAATATTTTTCCTTCATATTCTAATTCAGATATTGAAAATTTATTTATAACTATGGAAAAATTAGTTTTAGATAATAAAATTGTTGGTAATCCGTTTATGAATCGAATTCGTATATTCGCCAAGAAAAAGTTTAGTAAAGATGGAGTGTTATATAATATTTCTAGAAATATTTATAGGAGGGTGAAATAAATGAGGAGTCAGACTATAGATTTATTTGATGGATGGAATCCAGATTTTGATTCAGATAAAATTCAAATAAAAACATATTCGACAAGTTCTGTGTTGCAACTTGCAAGGCAGAGTATAGATGTTCATGAAAATACCCTCGAATTATTAAATCATGATTTTATGCTAGGAAATCACAAAGAAGGTATTTCTTACTTCGGCAAAAGAACTGATTGGATATGGGAAAGAAAAGATATTTTGAATTATGATGGTATATTTTATTCGATAGACTATCCTAATGAAAAATACAAGGGTCTTAAAGATAAGAAAATGGTGATTATTTTTTCACTTTTCGCTCCGGATAGCAATAATGCTGGAGCACGAACTTTTCCAAATTATTTCAATGATATACGTGCTCATATACCAAGTAATTCAATTGTTGTGAGAATTATGGATTTTAATTTATCGCATGGTAGTTTTTATTTGAACACAATAAACTATCCAGATTTTGAAGAACGTATACAAGGTTGTATTGAATATCTTTTGGAAGAAAATAGTGTCAAACAAGAAAATATTGTGTTGCTAGGTAGTTATAAAGGTGGAACTGGAGCGTTAATTCATGGGATTTTAGGAAATTATAAGAGTCTTAGTATTGATCCAATTGTAAATGAAAATTACTATGTAGAGAAGAAAGGAGATTGGCATTTTACCAAAGGGTCACGTGAGTTAGATTTTGTTCCCAAAATTATTGATGATTCCAAAAAATATAATAATAGCGAACTAAGAAAAACGTTGATTATCTCAAATTCAAAAGTACCTGAAACTTTTTCCGAAATTTCAAGACTTTCTAATGTTTCAAATATTCAAATATACGATACCGAAAATTCACTTGCTTATGAAACTCATGCGCTTGTTGGACCAACTTCTAAATTTGAAATGATCACTTTACTAAATGTCTTATTGAATGCTAAGTTGGAAGGTTTTTTAAAAATCTAATACTAATTTAAAGGCGAAATAATATATGAAATACAACAATAAATCCTACGATTATCTAATCGTAGGTTCAGGACCATTTGGCGCAATTTTCGCTTATGAGGCAGCCAAAAGAGGAAAAAAAGTTTTAATCATTGAAAAGCGGGCTCACGTGGGTGGTAACATGTATACTCATAAGGAAAATGGGATCAATGTTCATGATTATGGTGCTCATATTTTTCATACAGATAACAAAGAAGTATGGGATTATGTGAATGAGCTGACTGAGTTTAATGGATATATCAATCAAGTGGTGGCTGACTACAAAGGTGAACTTTACAATCTACCATTTAATATGAACACGTTTTATCAAATGTGGAAAGTAAAAACGCCTGATGAAGCAAAAGTTAAGATTGAAGAACAAAGAAAAGCTGCTGGCATTGAAGGAACACCGAAGAATCTGGAAGAACAAGCGATTAGCTTAATCGGAACAGACATTTATGAAAAGTTAATCAAAGGATATACGGAAAAGCAGTGGGGCCGTAAAGCTACCGAGTTACCAAGTTTTATCATACGTAGACTACCTACTCGTTTTACATTTGACAATAACTATTTCAATCATCGTTATCAAGGGGTCCCAGTTGATGGGTATACAGCTATCTTTGATAAATTATTAGCGAGTGACTTGATTGATGTTCAGTTAGAAACTGACTTTTTAAAAGATAAGGAAACATTTGTATCTGAATTTCCACGAGTTGTCTATACAGGAATGATTGACGCGTTCTTTGATTATGAATTTGGGGAATTGGAGTATCGCTCCGTTCGTTTTGAATCGGAAACGTTCAGCAATGATAACGTGCAAGGAAATGCGGTAATAAACTATACTGATGCAGAAACTCCGTTTACTCGTGTGATGGAATGGCGTCATTTCGATCAAAAAGCCGAGGAAGGCAAATCTATTTTAACACGTGAATATCCACAAGATTGGGATAGAACAAAAGAAGCATACTATCCAGTGAATGATCAAAGAAACTCAGATTTATTTATGCAGTATAAGAAAAAAGCAAGAAAATATGAGAATATTATTTTCGGTGGACGTTTAGCGAACTATCAATATTATGATATGGACCAAGTGTTTAATGCCGCGCTCAAAGCAGTCGAAAGTGAATTTAAATAGATATTACTTGCTTTGTTTAATAGTCGTTTACCATAAAAATGATAGAATTTAATGATTTGTGGAAATGGACGGAGGAATTTAGTTGGATAAGGAATTAAAGGTAGAAACCACCTTAGTAACCAAAGAATACAATCTAGCCAAAACAAGGATGGATAAAATCAAGTCACTTTTTAGTCTTTCAAAAGATAAGGCTTCGACTTTCTGGGCGCTAAAGGGTGTGAGCGTAAAAATTTATTCAGGAGAGACTATCGGGATTATTGGATTAAATGGTTCTGGGAAATCGACTCTTTCAAATATTATTGCAGGAATTACACCACAAACTTCAGGAGAACTGACGATTAATGGGGAAGTTTCAATCATTTCAATTGCTGCTGGTCTAAATTTGAATTTAACTGGTAGAGAAAATATTGAAATGAAGAGCTTGATGATGGGTGAAACAACTCGTGAAATTAAGGCGAAAATGGATGAAGTCATCGAGTTTTCTGAATTGGGTGTTTTTATCGACCAACCAGTTAAGACTTATTCAAGCGGGATGAAATCTAAGCTTGGTTTTTCTATTGCCGTTCATCAAGATCCAGATATTTTAGTTATTGATGAGGCTTTGTCAGTAGGGGATTCCACCTTTTATAATAAAGGTCTGAAAAAGATGCTTTCTTTTAAAGAACAAGGAAAAACGATTATCTTCGTTTCACAATCTGCCCAACAAATGCGTAATATCTGTGATAAAGTTATTTGGATGCATTACGGGGAAGCACGCGCTTTTGGCGAGAAAAATGAAGTATTAGATCAATATGTTAAATTTGTAAATGAATATAACAGTAAATCTGAAGAAGAGAAAAAAGAATACCAAGAAGAAGAAAAAGATAAGCAACGTGAGTATTCTTTAAGTCAACTTCAAAATGATTTATTAAATAAAGTAGGCTCAAAAAGTAGACAATCAACACGTGAAATTGTAAAAACAACTACCAAAAATAAGATTGGTGACAACATGTCGATTAGTACAAAACTTTTCACATTGATTTTAGTTTTCCTAGTTGTTTACTTTAGTTTAGCTTTTGTTAAGGGAGTTTCAGCTACTTATTCTATCACTCACCCGATTGGAACATTTCGACGGTTTACCCAACCAACTCCACTAGAAGTACCAACAGAGGAGCAACCGTCATCATCTGTGAAACCATCTAGTTCTGCCTCATCAACGAAGAAAAGTGCTACTTCGGAACCGAAGAAAAGCTCTAGTTCTTCTGCAGTGATTGAAACAGAACAATATGTCGTTGAAGAACCTGATACACTTGAAACTCTTGCAGCTGCTTACAATATTTCAACGGAAGAATTGCAAGCTCTCAACCCTGAAGTTGATTTTAGCACATTAACAATTGGTCAAGTGATTCATGTGCCGAAAGCATCGACACCGGTTGAGCCGACCGGTGAATCAACCTATACTGTTCAAGAGGGTGATTCACAAAGCTTGGTGGCAGAAAGTCACGGTATGACTGTGGAAGAATTGCAACAGTTGAACCCTGAAATCGTTGAGACGCCAATTATTCCGGGACAAATATTAAAAGTAAAGGGAGTGACTGAGTAATGCACGAAATCTGGTTAATTATTAAAGAACAGCTGCAATACTTAGGAATTGCTCAACGAATTGCGAAATATAGTAATAAAGCAAATTATCAAAGCCACTTTTTAGGAAGTTTATGGCAAATTTTAAATCCGCTCATTCAGTTGAGCGTTTATTACTTTGCTTTCGGGATTGCTCTTGGAGGGAATAGAACGGTTAAAGGCGGCGTATCTTATATTGCTTGGCTAATGATTGGTTTAAGCACTTGGTTGTTTGCTAGTTCAGTGACGAAGCAAGCTTCAGCCTCTGTTTACAGTCAGGTTGGAATGGTTTCTCGGATGAAGTTTCCTTTAAGTATTTTACCCATGGTTAAGATTTTTTCTGAGTTAACCAATTATTTTGTTTTTTTAGGTTTATCTTTATTAGTCGTCATATCAACTGGAGAACCTGTTTCTATATATTGGTTACAATTTCCCTATTATTTGTTTGCGATGATCGTCTTTTTATATTGTTTTAGTCTGATTAATTCGACGATTTCGGCTTTGTTACGGGATTATCAGATATTTTTAAATTCTGTAGTTCAAGTATTGATGTATATGTCAGGTGTAATGTGGGACTTAAGTAGTAAAAATTTACCTGTTTGGGTACAAAAAGTCTTGATGTTAAACCCTTATGCCTACTTGATTTCCGGTTTCAGAAATACATTTTTGTATCATCATTGGTTTTTTGAGGATAAGTTGCCGACACTAATTTTTTGGCTTATTACCTTGTTATTTTTAGTTGTTGGTTCACATATTCATATTAAATTTAGAAGTAAGTTTATTGATTTAATTTAACAGTTTGCATAAAACAAAAGAATTTAAAATCACTGGGTCTACTACTTTCAAAATCCGTTTGAAGTATGGTATATTATTACATGTATAATTGTATGAATACAGGGTTAGAGATTGTATGAAACATTTTTAATTACTGAATTTTATAGGAGAGGCATGTATAAAATGAAGATAGCAGTAGTAACAGATAGTACGGCTTACCTATCTGAAGAAACTCGTCAAAAAGATAATTTATTTATTTTGCCCATTCCAGTAATCGTTGATGGAAAACTTTATAACGAAGGGGTGGATATTAATGCAGAAGAATATTTTGAATTGCTAAAAACAGCTCAAAACTTTCCGACAACCTCACAACCTTCATTAGGGGAAGTGATTGAGTTGTACCAGAATATAGAAGAATTGGGTTATGATACAATTATTAGTATTCATTTATCTAGCGGAATTTCTGGCTTTGTACGGAATATTTCTAGTATAAGCACTGGGATTCCAGAGCTAAATATCCATGTGTTTGATTCCTTGATTACCAGTGCACCAATGGGACATATGGTGAAAGTTGCACTTGAAATGGCTCAAAGTGGGGAAAGTGCAGAAGCAATTATTGAAAAATTATCATTGATACGTGACCATACCGATGCTTTTATGATTGTTGATGATTTGAACAATCTAGTTCGTGGTGGTCGCTTAACAAATGGCGTTGCCTTAATTGGTAGCCTACTTAAAATTAAACCAGTTTTAACCTTTGAAAAAGGGGACATTGTTCTTTATGAAAAAATTCGTTCCTCAAAAAAAGCTTTTACTCGCGCAGAAGAATTGATTACGCAGCGTAGAGAAGAATACAATCTTCCTGTTAAAATGTTTGTTATTCACTCAAATGCGGAAGAAATAGCAAAAGAGCTACAAGAGCATTTAGAATTAAATCATCCTGGTGTGGAAGTTGATGTCTCAACTTTTGGCCCAGTTATTGGAACGCATTTAGGAGATAAGGCAGTAGGACTTGCGATTACTGCTTTATAATAGTAGATAAGGATTCATCAGTTCGTAATGGAATAGGTGGGTTCTTTTTTGCTGCAAAAAAGAACATATGTTCGAAAAAAGAGATTTCAACCCCAAATATTTGGTAAATGACAACAAATATTTGAAGAGTGCGCTTTCAAAATGTTCTATAATTATTGTGAAAATACGATGACTTCATTAATGAGCATTAATATTTCAAAAGAGAGGAACAAAGACAAGAAACTTTTTAACTTATGGAATTAAACAAAAAATAATAAAGGAGTTTTTGCGATGAATGAAGAGAAAAAAGGAATAGGACTAGTTGCTTTAATTGCCTTAGTAGTTAGTTCTTCTATCGGTTCAGGGGTTTTTGCGATAGTATCAGATTTAGCATCAGTTGCTGCACCCGGTGCGGTTATTCTTGCTTGGGTGATTGTTGGTTTTGGAATTTTAATGCTTGCTATGTCTATGAGCAACTTGGTGGACAAGCGTCCCGACCTCGAAGGAATTTTCGCCTATGCGGAGGAAGGATTTGGCCCATTTGCTGGTTTTGTAAGTGGCTGGGGATATTGGTTATCAGCATGGCTTGGGAACGTGGCATTTGCAACGGTAATGATGAGCTCGATTGGTTATTTCTTCCCAATCTTTAAATCAGGGCAAAATATTGAATCGATTCTTGTTGCATCTGTGGTTGCTTGGGCATTAACTTTTATTGTCAATCGTGGCGTTGAGTCTGCAGCAATCTTAAATACGATTGTTACAGTGTGTAAGTTAATTCCGCTATTTGTGTTCATTGTTATAGGAATTATTCTTTTTAAAGGTCACATATTTACGGAAATGTTTTGGAGCAATGTACATTCTTCTTTTAAATTTGGTGACGTGATGAGTCAAGTGAAAAACTGTATTATGGTGATGATGTGGGTTTTTGTTGGTGTCGAAGGAGCAGCGATGATGTCGTCACGGGCAAAGAAAAAATCTGATGCTGGAAAAGCAACGATTTTAGGCTTACTTAGCTTACTTTTAATCTATGTTTTAGCTTCCCTTTTACCATATGGCTATATGACACAGGCAGAACTTGCTAAATTAAACCAACCTGCAATGGTCTATCTATTTAAAGACATGATTGGTTCTGTTGGTGGTGGAATTATTAGTATTGGATTAATCATTTCTATTCTTGGGGCATGGTTATCTTGGACAATGCTTCCCGGTGAAACTTTAATGTTAATGAGTAAACGGAATTTGGTACCGAAGAGTTTTGGAAAACCGAATAAATATAATGCGCCTACATTCGCTCTATTCTTGACGCAAGCGTTAATTCAAATTTTTATCTTTTCGTTACTGTTTACTACACAAGCGTATAATTTTGCATATTCACTTTGTACAGCAGCGATTGTTATTACTTATATTTTTGTTGCAGCTTATCAGGTAAAATATTCTTGGCAACAACGAGGCTTACAAAAAGATAGCATACGCCAATTAATCTTCGGGCTTATTGCCTTGATTTTTGAAGTAGTCGGTATCTGTCTTGCAGGGTTACAATTTTTACTTCTTTGTTTTATTGCCTATGTGCCAGGTATTTTCTTTTATGCTAAAGCACGTCGTGAAGGAGGACATGCTGGCTTAAGTAAAATCGAAAAACTACTATCAGTTTTTATCGTAGTCGGGGCGATTCTAAGCATTGTCTTACTTGTTGTTGGTGTGATTAAGGTTTAGTAGAAAAGGAGCGGAGAAAGTGGAAATTAACAATTTTGGTGTAGAAGAGTGGCTCAATACTTGGGAAAAATCTGCCAAGTATGATATTTCGCAAAGCTCTATTGATGCGCTGACCTTAAAGGAATTATGTGAACTAGACGGAACTTCTATTGCTGATTTTTTTGAACGGCTAAGCGAGGTTCCCATGGATTATGGATGGATAGAAGGGTCAGAGGAATTTAAAACATTAGTGGCGAGCTTATATAAAACCGTTTCTCCTGAGAATATTTTACAAACAAATGGCTGTACTGGGGCAAATTTATTAACACTTTATGCGTTAATTGAACCTGGCGACCACGTGGTATCTATGTTACCAACCTATCAACAGCTTTACGATATTCCTAAATCGTTAGGGGCATTCGTTGATTTTGTAGAATTAAAGGAAGAAAATCATTGGGAAATAGACTTAGAAGTAATGCGCACAAAAATCAAGCCTTCAACAAAAATGATTTGTTTAAATAGCGCGAATAATCCAACAGGAACACTATTAGATAAGGAAACATTACTAGCAATTGTAGACATGGCTCGTAGTGTGAACGCCTATATTTTAGTAGACGAGGTGTATGCACCATTGACTGACGAGGGTGAGTTTGTTTCAATTGTTGACTTATATGAAAAAGGAATTGCGACAAATTCCTTATCTAAAACATATTCCATTCCAGGAGTTAGAATTGGTTGGACGGCGACACATTCGGAGGTCGCTGAAATATTCCGTAAATATCGTGATTACACCATGATTTGCGGGGGCGTATTATCTGATGAATTAGCGATTCAAGCATTAAGAAACAAAGATAAAATTTTAGAGAGAAATCGGAAAATTGTCGAGAATAATTTGAACATTTTAAAGGAATGGGTGGCAGATGAACCTCGTGTGAGCTTGGTCTTTCCGCACTATGTTTCGACTTCCTTTATTAAATTATCTATTCCACAAGACGACCATTCGTTTTGTATTGATTTATTGAAAGATACAGGTGTCTTGTTAGTTCCGGGAGCAGCGTTTGATTTACCACAACATGCTCGGCTTGGCTATTGCTGTAAAGAGGAAACACTGCGCAAGGGACTTCAATTGTTATCTGAATATTTGAGGAAGTTTGATTAAAAAAGATACGCTAGTGACGAAAATAGGAAATGTGGAACGCCAACAAGTTGTAATAAAAGAGTATGAAAAGCATCTTCGGGTGCTTTTTTTGGGTTGGGATAACTGAGATGTATTAAATTTTGGTAGATGTTATTACGGGTTCAGAATAGCAGCGAAATATTTATTCAACACTTCATCACCATCAATTTGTTGATATATGTAAAAAGTTTGTGGTAAAAATTATTGTGTAAATCTTCTATTAAATGATATTTATGACAAATTATTTTCGTAGAAATTTAATACTTTATATAGAACGTTAAAATTTTTCGTGTGTTTAAATTTATAGCAAATTTTTTTAGCATATCTTGCAGCTTCGTGCTTTTCTATTCCATTATCTATTAAAACTTGTTCAGTGATTGCTTGAACAGTGACTGCTAGTTTTTCTAATAATTCTGTATCTTTTCCCATGTTTCCCATCCTTTTTCTTTACCACAAACAAGTTGATTGTATCAAAATAAACATAGACTGATATTTTGAATTATTCTAAGAAAAAGTTGAAAAAGAATAGGTTGAAATTTTTTACTTGTTAAAGTTGAAATATAAGAAATGAAAGAGGCTGGGACAATAAGTTCTAGTTCGCCAAAATAAATAGACCAGAAAATCGAAATTTGATTTTCTGGTCTGTTTTTCTCTATGTATCTAGATTTTACTGATAATTCGCTGCCAGTTTT
>JAISJD010000025.1 GCA_031261705.1 Lactobacillales bacterium | reverse complement strand
GCGAAATGAAATTGGTTTCGCATTAATGGCAATTAACCTAAGAAAACTGTTGGCAAATCACCAGTAAAATCAAAATACATAGAGAAAAACAGTCCAGAAAATCAAATTCGATTTTCTGGACTGTTTAGTTTGGTCAACTAGAAATCTCGTTTTTTAATTAAATAATTTGGTTATTTAACGTTGTTTCTCTTGAAACATACGAGAATACTCGTTATAATGATAGTGAAAGGTGGTGAAAAATAACATGGGTAGAAACGAATTAACTCCATTTGATTTTCAAATACGAGAACAAATATCGAATAACTTAAAAAAAATAACGTACGGTAAAACTCAAGCTCAAATCTCACAAATGACTGGTATTCCTATCTCCACACTATCTGGTTATTTTGCGAAGCGGTCAACTATTAATCAAGTAAACGCACATAAAATCGCAAAGGCATTTAATGTGCATATTTCTGAAATTGATCCCCGAGCTGTATCATTGAAACAATTGAACGATTGGGATAGTCAACTCACACCTTCTCATTTTGATAAGGTTAAACGATTAGAAAGTAAACCTGGTTGGGCAACCGATCAAGATGTTTTGGATTTAGAAGAAATGTTAGAATCAAATGTTAGTATGGCATTTGGAGGTGAAGAGTTAACATATGATGACAAAGAAAAAGTGAAGAATGTTCTAACAGGTATATTTTGGGAACGTTTAGAAAAGAAAAAGAAAAAGAAAGAGAAAGAGAAGTAGGTGATAGCTGTTGCAAGAGAAAATCATTGAATTGATATTCACACTAGCTGAAGTGTATTGTACATTTGACCCTTTTCTTATTGCAGATCATGAAAACATCGAATATCAGTATGCTGATATTGGGGAAATAAAAGGTCAATATATTCCAAACGTAGTAGATAAATCAATAATTTTACTTAATCAAACATTGGAGTATTCCAATGAACGATATACAGTCATGGCTCATGAATTAGGGCATGCACTGCTACATCCAGATTTATCAAGTTATTATTCATTTGGAAAATATCAAAAGAGTAAAGTAGAAAATGAAGCAAATTTCTTTTCAGTTCATTTGATGTATGAATTTTGTTGTGAGGAACTGTCTTGTCCTCCCACTTCAATCTATGAATTACAAACTAGATACGGAATATCTGAAGATTTACTAGAGCACACGTTTAAATAAAAATTGATGGAAAATCAAAGAAAATTTATATTAAAAAATAAATTTACAATGTTTTACGCAAATATTTTGCATAATTCCCTGAGAAAAATGCAAAATATTTGCGCTGAAAAGTGTTAAAATCAATGCAAAATTAGTTAGATTAGTTAAAAGTTACGGTTTCATCCGTAACCAGTTACGGTTAAAGTTACGGATGAAACGTTGATGTGTTAGGAAGTTACGGATGGTTACGGATGAAATCAACTTCTTATTTAATATAATAGAAGAAAAAATATAAATACTATAAATATATATAAAGAAAAAAGAGGTTTATCCGAAACTTTTTAAGTGAAAAAGTTGGTTAATCCCTTGTGGCTGTAAGGAAAATTAGGGTTACGGATGATTTTTATATCTGTAACCAAATTAAAACAATAAATTAATTATGAGTTCAAATTGAATGAAGAAAGGTGAGCGAAAATGGGATTATTTTCGGGAAATAAACAGGGTAAAGAATTTTCTAATGAACTGGATAGAATTAAGAGAGAAAACAATCTTACTGTACCCATAGGGGCTAAATCAATTTACCCAATGTTTAGACAATTTGTGCCGGACACTGAAAAGATTGCAATGTTTGCAATGTTTGGCGAAAAACAAAGTAATTTCTTACTTGTGTCAAATAAGCATGTGTATTTAATCAGACGTACTGGTCCTCTTAAATATGATCAGGTGGTACTTAATTACAATGACATTATCAGCTTAAGCACGAGCGGTTTAGTTTCAGGAACGCTGGAAATCGGTACAGCAAGAAGAATCTACAATGTGGAAAAAATCTATACCTTAGATGCGAAACACGTCATCGCTGAGATTCAAAAATATCAGAGTAATACGGAACAACCTGTAATGAGTCAAGCGACTTCATCTGCTGATGAGCTTAAGAAGTTCTATGACTTACTTCAACAAGGAATTATCACGCAAGAAGAATTTAATAAAAAGAAAAAAGAATTACTATAAAAACATCACACTCTGCGTCGTCCAAAACTCAAGTGTGATGTGCTCAATAAATAAACCTTACTAGGTCTATTTATTATACATGATTTTACCATAACTAAAGGAGGTGATGCCACTTTTTCAAAGTAAAACCTTGCCCGGATAAACTTTGAAAGGAAGAAAAAAATGACAAAATATGTACGTACAAAACACCCAAATATTTCTACTTATCAAACAAGACAGGGGAAACGATACCGTATACGTAAGAAATATTATGTACACAGTAAACCCAAAATTTTTGATGAATCTGGAAAACGTACAATTGATGAAGCAAAGGCACGTTTACGTGAAATTGAAGATTACATTGATAAGAATAACGTAGGATATTTTCAGGCAAAAAAATTAACCATTAACGAATACTATGAAAAAATGTATGAACACAAATGTTCCTCCGGCCAATGGGGAGCTGAAGCACAATATTCGATTGATAACATTGTTAGAAATCATATACTACCTGCATTTGGAAACCTCACGTTTGAAAATTTGGATCGTCAGAATTATCAAGAGTGGATTGATAAAAAACTAAAAACTTTATCACGAAAAAGCGTACAAACCATCCATGGATATCTCATGACAATCATTAATGACGCTATGTATTCTCAGATCATTAGTAATAATCCTTTGATACGTATTCATATTGGAGAAAGTGCAAAGCCTCCTCTAAATAAATATATCTCTGAGCATGACTACAATATTTACGTAAACAAAGCCGAGGAAATATTAAATGTAATGGATTTTACTATGTTTTACTTAACGACTTTTGGTTTGCGTCGAAGTGAGGTCATGGGAATCAAAAAGAATGCCATTTGGAATAAAAAACCACACACTATTGTAAAGGTTAAATTCACACGAACTACACGGAATCAAAAAGGAAAAAGAAAAACGAAAACAAAAACGAGTGAACGTTTTATTGCAGTAGATGAGAAAGCTACAAAATATTTAAACGAAGTAGTAAAAGAAGCTCAACAGATAAAAGGGAAAAACAATTTATTCTTGAGCGACGATGACTTAATCTTTATAAATTATAAGACACGTATTCCTTTTGCCGTAAACCATTTAAATTATATATTTAAAATTCTCAATAAGGCAACAGGTTTAAACATCACCCCACATATGATGCGGCATCATTTTTCGACACAAGCCGCAATTGCTGGTGTAAATATTGAAGATGCCGCACGTTTTCTGGGTCACGCATCAAAAGAAATGACTCGACACTACACACACATCCAAGATGAAACAGCTTCTAAAGTTCTTGACTTAATGGAAGAAAAATTCAAACGAGCATAATTTGGGCTCTAGAATATTTGGTGTGGGTGACACAAATGTGTTCTCACACCTTTTCTGTTTTTCAATATCACTTTATTTTGAACATACAGAAAAAAAGCATAAAAATCTCTGTTAGAATGAAA